>JADGCL010000057.1 GCA_015229005.1 Magnetococcales bacterium | reverse complement strand
GACACCTGGACCTGCGGCACCCTCGGCGCCTCCGCAAGATGCAAACGGCAGGCGCCTTCCCGCTTCACTCAACCAGCAAACCCCACCACCCGACAGCTACGACATCCGATCCCCGCCCCCGTCCGAGCCAGACCCCAGGAAGATTCGGATCAGGATCAGAACCCCTCCTCCGGTCACCATTCCCATCCCCAACATGGCTGCGTGGCGCGTGGTCTCGTAACCCGACCACCTGGGCGGCATCAAAAGAACCATAAATCCGTAAAGAATCAAGAAGACCCCGGCAAAACCCGACAGCAAGTGAACCAGTCTCCTCACCGCGACACCTCCCGGAGCGACCTTCCCGTCACAACAGCGGTCTCCTCCCACCTCCCCCTACAACATCTCACGAAAGCGATCATACTGCGCCTCCAGGTCCATCGCCAGGAGCACCGCTCCCTCAAGCCTGCGGAGATCATTGCCGCCCCTCACCCCACCCAGGAGGCGCATGGTGATCAGGTGCGCCACACCGAAATATCCCTCCTCCGCAACGTTGTCGGCAAGTGCCGACAACATCGGTCGCCTCTCTTCCCACCGGGCCACCCGCCTGCCCCCCTGCCGGAGATTGGACTCAAGATAGCCACGGCATCGGGCCAGGAACACCTCACTCCGGCCTCCCAGCCGCTCGATCGCCGCCCGATGCCAGAGAAAATAGAGCGCCGCCCGATAGTGCCCGCGAAACTGCCAGCGCCGAATCCAGCGGAACCGGGGCAACGACAAAAGCGCATAGTGCTCCTCGTCCAGCGGCTCCTCCAAACGCCGGGCTATGTATGCAAACAACAGACCAGGACCAGGCTTCTCCCTGGCCATACTCCCGCGCATCCACTCGGCAACCAGCGCCTCGGCGGTCGGCGCCCCCCGCTGATCACCGGGGAGCCCTCCCTCCCCATCTTCTTCCGAAGAAGGCCGCCGGGGCATCATGCCAAAACCGGACGGCACCCGGGAAACCGCCGCCACCGGGGGTCAAGATCGCCGCCGTCACACCACAACGACCGACGGAATACCCCCTCCCCCACACCCAACCCCGGGATCCTTGCGGGACGAAATCGCATCAAGGGGTCACCAGCCACGAGCAGACGACGACGGAGCCCACCAACCCGGCCAGGTCGGCGATCAGGCCGGCGACCAGGGCATGCCGCATGCGGCGAATCTGCACTGCTCCGAAGTAGACCGCCAGCACATAGAAGGTGGTCTCCGATGAACACTGGATGGTGCTGGCAAGAAGCCCCGCGTAAGTGTCGGGCCCCGTCGCGGGGTTGCCGAGGAGAGCGGCCAGAAGGCCGTAGGAGCCCGAACCCGAGAGCGAACGCATCACCGCGAGCGGCAACACCTCTCCCGGCAGGCCGACGACCGCAGTCGATGGTCCCAGGGTCGCCACCAGGACCTCCATGGCACCGCTGGCGCGAAACATCCCCACCGCCACCAGGATCGCCACCAGGTAGGGGATGATCCGCACCGCGACCTCGAAACCATCCCGCGCCCCCTCGACGAAGGCCTCGTAGACCCGCACCCCCCGAAGCAGGCCGAACCCCAACAAGCCGACCGCAAGACCGGGAATCACCCAGGAGGAGAAACTCTTGCCGTAGAATATCGTCAACGGGACCAACCCCACGAAGGCCACCAGCGTCACCACCCCGACCCAGGGGGAATACCCCCCAGCCGCCGAGGCGCCGGCGAACTCCGTCTCCTCCCCGACACCCGCCCCCGGAGAGAGCGCTTCCACGGTCGTCTCCGGACCGGCCACTTCGGCAGTCACCGCATCCCCCGCGACCGCTCCTTCCCCGCCCACCACCGGCAACGGCCAATGGCGCTGTAAATATTTCGCCACCCCGACCGCCACCAGGGTCGCAAAGAGCGACGCAAAGAGCGAGGTTGGCAGGATCGCCGCCGGATCCTGGGAACCCGCCGAGGCACGAAGGGCAATCACCGTGGTCGGCAGCAGGGTGATCGACGAGGTGTTGATGGCCAGAAACAGGACCATCGCATTGGTCGCGGTCCCCTTGTGGGGATTCAACCGGTCAAGCTCCTGCATCGCCCGAATACCGAAGGGGGTCGCGGCATTGCCCAACCCCAGGAGATTGGCCGCCAGATTGAAGACCATCGCCCCCATCGCCGGGTGTTCCGCCGGCACGTCGGGGAAAAGGCGGACCATGAGCGGACGGATCAGGCGCGCCAGAATGACGAGAAGCCCACCTTTTTCCGCCACCTTCATGAGGCCCAGGAAAAAGGCCATCACCCCCACGAGACCGATGGCCAGGGTCACCGCCCCGTTGGCGCTCTCCACCATCGCCGTCGTCAGGGCCTGCATGGGGGCGCCCCCCCCCGCAACCGACGACGACACCCCCAACTCCCGGGCCGCCGTCCCCAGAAAGGCCACCGCCACCAAGGCGAAAAAAAGAACGTTCATGCCGCCGGAACCGTCAGCTCCCCCTCGCCCCGACTCACCGGGAGGAGTCCTCACGCATGGGAGCGGAATAGACCTGCGTCGTGAAGACCTCCAAACGGCTCCCTTGACGCCAGGCCCCCGGGGAGAGGCCCGCCTTGACCGCAAGGCTGTCCAGCGTCTTCTCCCTAGTCCAACCCGCCTCCCGGGCCACCTCCGGCAGATAGACCGCCCGTTTCCAGCCCCTGGTCAGGACGATCCCCTCCTCCCCTACCCGAAAGGCCTCCGGGGTGGCGATCGGCGCCAACGGGCTGAGAATGCTCACCACCACCTCGAGTTGCGGCAATTCCGCCGCCGTCACCGGCGGGAAACGGTGATCTTCGAGGGCCGCGCTCACCGCATTGTCGATCACCGCCTCGAAGAGGGGCTCCACCGGTTCGATATGGCCGATACAGCCGCGCAGTCGCCCCTGACGTTCCAGGGTCACAAAGGCCCCCGAGGGGCGTCGGAGCCGCTCCGGCAGGGAAAATTGCCGCGCCACCGCCTCCGCATCCACCGCCCCCGGACCCCGCTCCACCGCCAGCCGCAGAACATGTTGCGCCATCCGGTGCAGCAGTTCGAGGTCCGCCTGCGACACAGGCGAAGGCGTCAGCACCCGGTCAAAGGGCTCGGGTCGGGAAAAAGCCGCCGCCAGATAACTGACCGAGTTCTGCCCGACCCGGAGAAACTCGCCGCTCGTCTCGTGGCGCAGCAGGGTAGTCACGCTCTCCGCGTCCAGCAGATGCGTCAGGATCATCGCCGGGCCAAAGGCACAGGCGGTGATGCCGGTCCGCAGCCGATACTCGAGAAGTCCCCCCGGATCCCGGGCCCGGATCTTCTCGAAGGCCCCCCGGTCGAGTTCCCGAATCCGAGCCATCAGGCCCTGGTCGGGAGGAAAGGGAAGATAACCATGGTCCGGCCCGTAATGGGTAAAGTCGCCGGAGATCACGAGCAGCGTTCCCTCGTCCAGAAGCGGTCTGATCACCTCCGCCGCCCGGGCGAACCCCTGCGGATCGAGATCCCCGACCAGCACCGGGACCAGGCGAAATCCCGGGGCCAGGGCCCGTTGCAGGAGCGGCAGGGTCATGTCGATGCTGTGTTCCCGGGCAAAGGCCCGGGGGACGGCCTGCACAAGCTCGTCCCGCTGCAACGCCGCCAGGGCCTCCCGATCCAGGGGAATCTCCCCCAGGGGGGTCCCCCAGCGATTCTCGGTCGCCACCGCCAAACCGGAAAAAGGCCGGGTGTGGGCCGGCCCGATGACCACCACGCGCCGGTAGGAGCGCCCCCGCAGGAGCCTCACCGCCGAGGCCGCCACCTCGCCGCTGTACTGGTAGCCGGCATGAGGCACAAGGATGGCGCGTATCTCTCCCGGCGCCACCTCACCCGCCGGGGAGGACCCCGCAGCATTCGCCTCAACCTCGAAACTCCCGGAAGCCGTCATCGCCCCCGAGATCTCCCCGGACACCACCCCGGACACCCCTGCGGAGGTCGTCGCGGGGGCAGAATCCGCCGCCGTCAGCAGGCGGTCCACAAGCGCCTGCAACTCGGTCGGATCCCCCGGATACCAGGAACCCGCGACCGGCGACTGCCGCAACGCGTCCACCACCGGGGACGAAGGCGCAGCCGCCGCCGTGCCCTGCGCCACCGCCGTGCCCTGCGAATCACCACCCGGGGCTGCCGCTCCCCCAGAGGCCCCCACCGTCGCCCCTTCCGGAACGCCCGCCGAAGCCCCCGACATCGAACCCGTCGCAGACCCCATCACCGCACGCGTCCCCGCCCCGACCGGCGCGGGGATGAAGCCCGCCCAACGGAGAAAGACAACGGCGACCGTCACTGCGATCCAGACCTTGGCCATACCCATCGAACCCATGCGCATCACCCCGCCAGATTGTGTGGAGCATACCAATCGACTTCAACCAGAGAACGCTCCTGCGGACGCCGCCCCCTGCTGTCACCATCGGCCACCCCCAGGAGACCGACCCCCGAGACCATCCCCAGGGCCACGACCCCCGCCTGCCCCAGAAAAGAGCGCCGGGTGCCACCCCCGGCCCCGTCCCGGACCCCCGGGGAAGATTTCGCCGGACCGACCACCCCCACCCCGTTTTCCCTGCATCCGTCGCCACTCATGCCCAGACTCCCGCCACCGGCTCGTGGCACCGGGGACATCGCCCCTCCACCAGGTGATTCTCCAGGACCCGAAACCCGGCCCGGTGCAGAAGCCGGGTGCCGTCCCGGGGACAAAAGGTGGATTCCGCCTCGGGCCTCGCGATATTGCCGATATAGACATGGTTCAATCCGGCCATCCTGGCCTCCTCGCGACAACGATCCAGGGTCGCGGCTGGGGTCGGCGGCAGATTCCGCAACTGATACTGTGGGTAGAACCGGGAAAAATGCAACGGCGTATCGGCCCCCAACTCGCGTACCAGCCAGCGGCTCATCTCCCGGATCCTGCCCGGATCGTCGTTGGCGGTGGGAATGACGAGATTGGTCACCTCGATCCAGACCCCTGCCTCCCGAAGAGTCACCAGGGCGTCAAGGACCGGTTGGAGGGTCGCGCCGCAGAAGTCGCGATAGAAGCGGTCGTCGAAGGCCTTGATGTCGATATTGGCCGCGTCCAGCACCCGTCCCAGTTCCTGGAGGGGGGCGCGGTTGGCGTAGCCGGCCGAGACCAGGACGTTCCTGAGCCCCCGGCCCCGTGCCAGGGTGGCCGTCTCCAGGACATACTCGAAATAGACCAGGGGCTCGGAATAGGTATAGGCAATCGAGGAACACCCCTGCCCCCGGGCGGCCCCGACCACCTCGGCGGGAGAGGCCCGGTAGACCTCCTCCATCTCCTGACCGGAGCGCTGCGAAAGCTGCCAGTTCTGGCAAAAGGTGCAGTGGAGATTGCACCCGGCGGTGGCGATGGAAAAAATGGGCGTGCCGGGAAGGAAGTGGTAGAGCGGCTTCTTCTCCATCGGGTCGATGTGGATCGCCGACGGTCGCCCGAAGGTGGTCGCCAGCAGACGACCATCGAGATTGATACGGATGCGGCAATCCCCCGCTCCCCCCGGGGGGATGGCACAGCCGTGGGGGCACAGTTCGCAAACCACCGTCGCCACGATGAGACCCCCTGCCGTCGCCGAGATCAACCCCGCCCGAACACCCCCCCCATTTTTTCACGAGAGAGGCGCGATTGACAGCGAATAACAGGAATGCTTCCCGATTTTCAGGGGTGATCAGACGGAACCCCGTGACACGACAGGGCAACCGGCTGGTCTACAAGTGGAACGGCCATGGCAGCCCGTTTATCGACGGGCTGGTAACATCCCTCAGTGCCCGGTAATTTTTGATGCGCAGTCCATCCAGTCTAGCCATGGGCATCCTCCTCCACCCGGTTCACCGCCTGGTCGTACCACCGATGATCGGCTTGGGATCTTCCTCCAGCACCGCTTCCGGGATTTTATAAGCCGCCCGCCAGGGTCAGGGCGCTCCATCCGCGTTGCAACCGGATCGACAGCCTTGGCCTCCATCTCTCCTCAACCTCCCTGCCCCACACTAAACGATCAGGGGCTCGGTGTCTCGGTCATGTTGGCACGGAGGGTCGGCTCATATCAGATCGGGACGGCGTGCAGTCTGACGCCAAGCGCCCGCATCACCTTCATGACCGTGTCAAAGCGTGGCTTGGATCCAGGGGTGAACACCTTGTACAGGCTCTCACGCCCAAGCCCCGTCTCTTGGGCAACAACAGAGAGGCCACGCGACCTGGCAATTTGGCCGATAGCCATCAGCAGTTCGTCGGTGTCGCCGTCGGCCATCACCTGGGAAAGAAATTCGGCAATAACCTCCTCACTGTCCAGGTACCGAGACGGGTCGAATTCCGTGATAACTGGATTCATGGTTCAGCACTCCTTGGAGAGTTTCCGTGCCAATGCGATATCTCGCACCTGAGTGTCCTTGTTGCCGGCGCACAAAAGCAAAATCAGCAAGCTGCCGCGCTTGGTGAAATACAGACGATACCCGGGTCCAACATCGACCCGCAATTCAGAAACATCTCCGCCAACAGACTTCGTATCGCCCAAGTTACCTCCTTGTGCCCGAACCAGACGCCGCAGAATGGCAGCCTTTCCCCTGGCATCTCGCAACGAAGCAAGCCAACCCGAAAAGGTGTCGGTCTGATGAATGACAAACATGGGCTGACTGTATCCAACTGGATACAAAAAGGCAAGCCCGAAGGCAGCGGTAAACCAAGATTTTCCAAACGTTTCAGAGGAGATCGAGCGGAACCCCGTGACACGACAGGGCAACCGGCTGGTCTGCAAGTGGGGTACGACCGATGGGGATATCGCCGTCCACCACTGTCGATATGGAATTTGTACCCGACCAACGTGGTCTTGTAGTCCTTGGAGTCCTTCTCGGTTTCGACATTGCGGTCTTCAGCTGCGTCGTCGCCTTCCCCAACCTTCTGGCAGACGGCGTACAAGGCTTGGCGGGAGGGAAGTGCGATTTGACAGTGAATAATCTTGACAAGGGAGAGAAAGGTCCCTACCACCCATCGGAGGTATGGCGTCTCGTGGAGGGGATAGCGTCCCGCGCCTGCGCCCCGGTCGGTTCGACCCCTTCCGGCCTGACCGGCACAACCTCTGCTCCTTTCAGAACTCCATTCAGGGGAACCCCCATGGTGAGAATTCGCACGGCTTCCTGGCTCCTCGCGGCGGCACTGTTTTCGTCGCTCTCCCCCCTCGTCGCCGAAGAGACGGACGCCCCCCCTCCGGGCGACCCCTCGCAACGACAGGAATGGCGGCAACAGCGCGAAAAGCAGCGCGCCGAGGACCGCGCTTTCCGCGAATCCCTCGAAGGCTCGTCCATGACCCCGGCCGAAAAGCAGGCAGCCATTCGCCAGCATCGCCAGGAACAGCGCGAGGAGCGCCGGGCCTTCTCCAAGGAGCAGGCCCAGGAACGGGGGGAATTCAAGCGCGAGCAGGTCGAGGAGAGGCGCGGCTTCCGCTCCGAGGAACGGGAGGAGAGAAGAACGTGGCGCGGCGATCAGAACGAGGAAAATCGGGATTTCCGCCGGGAACTGCGAGAATCCGGCCTCGACCCGGCGGCCCGCAAGGATGCCATTCAGGATCATCGCCAGGAACAACGTCAGGAGAATCGGGGATTCCGCCAGGAGAACCGGCAGGAGAGGCAGGACCTTCGCCAGGAACAACGTCGCGAGGGCGGGCAGTTCCGCGGTCGCCCCGGCGGCGGTAATCGCCCGGGCCGGGGGAATTGATACCGAACGGGAGGAGAAATCCGTCCCGCCATTGCCGCCACGAGCCGGGTTGGGTAGCATCCGGGAAAACCTGGGGGAGGAGCCGGTTCCCCGATGCCGCCCCCCCTGCCTCAGCCTGACAAGGATGGTGACCCTTGGACGATCAAGCCTCCAGCCAACTGCGCGATTCCCTGCAGGGCTCCGTCCTCTTCAAGGGAGTGCCAAGCGAACTCTACTTCACCGAGATCGCCGCCTGCCCCGTCCATGCACTCGATGATCGCGGTGTGCTCATCTCCCCCGGGGAGAGAAACCGGTCGATCTACCTCCTCCTCTCGGGTCTCCTCACCATTCACCTGGAGAAACCGGAAAGCCCCCCCATCCGAACGGTCGTCCCCGGCGAAACCGTCGGGGAGCTCTCCCTCATCGGCAACACCAAGACCTCGGCCTTCGTCCTGGCCAAGGGCAAGGCCCGGATCCTCGTCATCGACCAGGATGTCCTCTGGGGGTTGATCGACGAGACGGCGGCCATCGCCCGCAACCTGCTCCACATCTTGTCGGGCTGGATCGTCTCCGGCAATACCCGGGTCATCGCCACCCAGCGCCAGATCGAGGAGTTGGAGGGAGTGGCGCGGGTCGACGCCCTGACCGGGGTCTACAACCGGCGCTCCTTCGACGAATCCCTGGACCGGCTTCTGCGCAGCTGCGACCGCAAGGGGCAACCCCTGACCCTGATCATCCTCGATGTCGATCATTTCAAGCGATTCAACGACACCCACGGCCACCCGGGCGGCGATCAGGCCCTGATCGCCCTCGGGGAGGTTCTCAAGGAGACGATCCGCCCCGGCGATTTCGTCGCCCGCTACGGCGGCGAAGAGTTCGCGGTGATCCTCCCCGGAACCACCGCCCAGGAAGCCTGCCACGTCGCCGAAAGAATCCGCCGGACCACCCAGGAAAAGTCGATCCGCACCCAGAAGGGAGAACCCCTCCCGGGCATCACCCTCTCCCTGGGAATCGCCGAGACCCGGGGCAAGACTTCCCCCGGCGACCTCACCGAGGCCGCCGACGCCCAGCTCTATCGCGCCAAACAGGAGGGACGTAACCGCTACTGCCTCTGACACTCGGTCGCATCCTCCCGCCCCGGCGCACCACCTGCGAGACCAGCCTCGACCGCCGCCTTCTCTGCGGCTGGTCGCATCCCCTCCCGACTCTGCCTCCATTCCCTCGGGCCGCCAGCCTTCCGAGGCGCTTTCCGACGGTTTCCTGACGACCCATCCCGCTGCAAATCTCTCCCGCCGCTGCTCACCCGGGCAAACTCCAGGGGAGGCTCAGTCACCCGAAGCCTTCTTGAAGATACGCTTGCGAATCGCCGGGAGGTTCTCTCCTTCACCACCAATTCCGGAGAACGGCACAGGGTTTGCTTTCAACCCCACCCAGACCGCCGCAGAGAGACCGATCGCCCCCATCCGCCGGATGGGCCGGAGAACCCGACCGGGTCAGTCCGAACTCTGTCGCCCGAATTGGGGAAAGAGGAGCCTCCCGTGAACAACATGTCCGGTGTCACCAAGTTGATGTCCAGTCGCGCCCTGCAAGCCTCGGAGAGCCTTTCACAGAAAGTCCAGAAGAGTACCCACTTGGCACAGAAGGTGATCGGACAGCGCTCCTCGATCCAGGATTACTCCACCTCGGCGGCCTTCAAGGTTTCGTTTTCCCAGGCCTCTCTGTCCAAGGCCGCCGCCCACGGGATCGGCAAATCGCAATAACGTCCCGGGGATCAGGGAATGAAGCCGACGCGATCGCACCAGGGTCACCGCTGGTCCGGGCGCCGCCCGCTCCTCTTCGCCGCCGGGCTTGCCCTGTTGGCGCCGTTGGCCATCCAGGGGGGGGGACTTCACACCCACGACCGTGGGGATCTCCTCGCCTCGGCCCGGGAAGGGCGATTCACCACCGGCGACCGGGCCAGGATCGGCGTCCGCCCCGGCGACAGCGCAGTCATCGAGATCCCAGGGCGGGGGATCGACACGCCGGGGCGGGACATCGACGCCGCAGAAGAGCGTGTGGATACCCCGGGACAGAGCGGCGGTACCCCCCTGCACCTGGCCATCGCCCGGGATCAGCCCCGGGTGGCGGAGACCTTGATCGCCCGCGGGGCGGAGGTCTCCGCCCGGGATGGGGCGGGCGAGACCCCGCTCCACCTCGCGGCAATCCACGATCATCGCTTTCTGGTCGAGCTGTTGACCAGCCGCGGCGCCGAGGTCAATGCCCGGGCCACCGACGGCAACACCCCCCTGCATTGGGCCATCCGCCTGGGACACGTCGCCCTGGCGGAGCGGTTGGTCGCCCTCGGTGGCGATCCCCAGGCCATAAACGACCGTGGCGAGACCCCGCTCCATTGGGCCGCGGCCTGGGGTCCGGTCGCATCGCTGGTATTCCTTCTCGATCAAGGGGTTGCAGTCGATCCGGTCGACCGGAGCGGCGCCACCCCCCTCCACTGGGCGGTCGGTCGCGGGGAGGGGGCCGTGGGGGAGGGAGCCATAGTGGAGAGGCTCATCGCCCGCCGGGCCCAGGTGGATATCCCCGACAACTCCGGTCACACCCCTCTGCATTGGGCCGCCGCCGCAGGAGATGGCACCCTGGTCGCACGTCTCCTCGCCTTGGGGGCCGATCCCGCCGCCCTCGCCAAGAAGGGCGATACTCCGCTCCATTGGGCAGCCCATGCAGGGCATCCGGAGCTTGTCGACCTCCTTGCCGGCGCCACCCGCGCCAACCAGCCCGACCACGACGGCAACACCCCCCTGCACCTCGCTGCCCGGGCCGGTCATGGCGAGGTGGCCCGATTGCTGCTGCTGCGGGGCGCCGATCCCGATGAACGGAACCGCGATCGGCACACCCCCCGAGAGTTGGCCAAAATGGGGGGGCACCCTGGCGTGGTCGCTCTCCTGGAGAGCAATCCGGAAAAAGGGCACCAGGGCTCTGCGGCGGCAACAGCCGGAAGGACCCTTCTCAGTGTCGCCGGGTTACCCCCTTGATCCGTGGGTCGGGGTCCTCCCGTGGGGACCGCTCTCAACCCCCGCACTCCTGCCGCTCTTCCGCCCACCCCCGGCGATGGAGACGGCGCGGAACATCCCTCGCAAGGATTATCGTGGGCAGTGCGCTTTTCCGGTACCTGATCGGGTTCACTTTCCTGCCCGCCCCGGCGTCGGCAGAAGGCCAGGCCTGGATCACGCTGGGGAAGAATCGCATTCGGGTCGAGTTGGCCGAAACCCCCGAGGAAAGGGAACGGGGACTCTCCCAACGTTCCGGTCTCTGTCCGGATTGCGGCATGCTCTTCATCTTCCCCACCCCGCAGCCGGCCTGCTTTTGGATGCGGGACACCTGGATCTCACTCGATATCCTCTACTTCGATGAAGAACGTCGATTGTTTCAGGTACTCCCCTCCCTCCCCCCCTGCCGTCAGGATCCTTGTCCCTGCCATGACTCCCGCCACCCCCTGAAATACGCACTGGAACTGCCCGGTGGCTCCGTCAGCGCCAGCGGGATCGTCCCCGGTGCGCGCTTTCACTGGATCACCCGGCGGTGGTAATGGCCACTCCCCAGGCACCTGGCGCAGCGAAACAGGCCGCACCGCCCCCCTCCCGCAGGCCACGTACTCCCCGAACCGAACAGAGCCTCTCCCCACCACTTACCCCCCCGATCACCCTGACCGCAATCCCACCACTCAATCCCCACGATCCCCCGATCACAAGCTATTCGCCACCATTCATGACCGCCAGACAACTCGCCGCCACCTTCCTGGAGAGGGCAATCAGATCCTCCACCGATTCCACCATGTGGCTCAAGATGACCTCGCGCGCCTGATCACTTCTGGAATTTACATATGCCGAAAGCCAATCCTCGACCGTCTGGCAAACCACTTCAAGGTGAGCATCACCATTGATAACTGCCATTTTAACCTCCATTTGTCATAAGATTTTCACCACTCGCTGCGAAATTTTCCCAATGAGTATAACTGTTTTATTTTCTTTTGCAATGGGTTGTGTATAATTTTTTTTGGTCATATAATGAGAAGATGTTGGCGCCATCCACCCTTTGGAGTCATTTCATGATAACCCCCGACCAATGCCGCATGGCGCGGGCAATCCTGGGTTGGAGCCTGGTCGACCTCGTCGAGCAGACCGGTCTGGCCCTGAACACGATCCACCGCTTCGAGCATGGCGGCAACACCTTCACCAGCACCGTCAACACCCTCCGCCACGCCTTCGAAAACCACGGCATCGAGTTCATCCCGGAAACCCCCCACTCGTTCGCCACCATCCGCCGCCGCAAACCCGAGGCCATCGCTTCCCTCCTCGAGCCGCCACCGCACTCGGGCCGCACCCGCTGCCGGGCCTGAAAAAAGCGCCCCAGGCGCCAAACATGCAATCCTTTCTTCCTCCGCCAGCCTGCCGAATGAAGTCCATGGAAGGGCTTTTTCAACACCGGAGAGACACATGAGGTTTTTTACCAATAATATTCAACAGGTTACGCTGTCCTGTTGAATATTGTCGGCCATCGTTGGACAGGCTCTTCCCGTTTATCAACGGGCGTCGATATCTCCACCCCCGTGACAGGTCATGAGCGCCCGGGTTTGCCGCAGTTCGGGCAAACGTGGTAACTTCCGGTCCGAATGGGGGGGGGCCGCCACGGCGTTGGACCTGCCACGACCTCGGGCCTGCCACGGTCCGGGTCCGCCGCGACCCAGGTCCGCTGCGGCTGGATGCGGACGCCCTGAAACAAATGTCCGAGCGACCGTCACATACTCCGCCCGGACAACGATCCGGGCAATCATCTCCCCGGGGGGGCAGTCCCGCCTTACGAACCGGTCACCATCTGGATCATTCAAGGAAGACGTCACGATGTTCGGTGCCATAGCCCGCAAGATCTTCGGTTCCAGCAATGATCGCTTCGTCCGTCGCCTGCGACCCGTCGTCGATCGCATCAACGGTTTGGAAGGGGAGATGCAGGCCCTGAGCGATGAGGCCCTCCGCGGCCAGACGCCGCTCCTCAAGAAACGCCTGGAGGACGGCGAAACCCTCGATGATATCCTTCCCGAAGCCTTCGCCACCGTCCGTGAGGCAAGCCGGCGGGTGACCGGCATGCGCCACTTCGACGTCCAGCTCATCGGCGGCATTGTCCTCCATCAGGGCAAGATCGCGGAAATGAAAACCGGCGAAGGCAAGACCCTGGTCGCGACCCTCCCCCTCTATCTCAATGCCCTCTCCGGCAAAGGCGCCCACCTGGTAACAGTGAACGACTACCTCGCCAGGCGCGACTCCGAATGGATGGGAAGGATCTACCGGTTTCTGGGGATGGAAGTCGGGGTGATCGTCCACGGCCTGGACGACGTCGAACGCCGTCGGGCCTACGAGGCGGATATCACCTACGGCACCAACAACGAGTTCGGTTTTGACTACCTGCGCGACAACATGAAGTTCAATCTCGCGGATATGGTCCAGAGGCCCTTGAACTTCGCCATCGTCGACGAGGTCGACTCCATCCTCATCGATGAGGCCCGCACGCCGCTGATCATCTCCGGCCCCACCGAGGATAATACCGATAAATACTACCGGGTGGACCGGCTCATCCCCAAACTCCAGAGAGATGTCCACTTCACCGTCGACGAGAAGGCCCGGACAGTGGTCTTCACCGAGGAGGGCAACGAAGAGATCGAAACCCTGCTCCGGGAGAGCGGCATTCTCGCCCGGGGAAATCTCTACGACCTCGCCAACGTCGAGACCGTCCACCATCTCAACCAGGCCCTGCGAGCCCACGCCCTGTTCGTGCGGGACACCGACTATATCGTCAAGGACGGCGAGGTGATCATCATCGATGAGTTCACCGGTCGGATGATGCCGGGACGGCGCTACTCCGACGGGCTGCATCAGGCGCTGGAGGCCAAGGAGCAGGTGGTGATCCAGAACGAATCGCAGACGCTCGCCTCGATCACCTTCCAAAATCTCTTCCGCCTTTACAATAAACTCGCCGGAATGACCGGGACCGCCGACACCGAGGCCTCCGAGTTCTCCTCAACCTACAATCTCGAGGTGATCATCATCCCCACCAATCGGGATATGATCCGGATCGACCACGACGATGTGGTTTATCGGACCCTCGAAGAGAAGTACACCGCAATCGTCGAGGAGATCACCGAATGCCACCAGCGGGGACAGCCGGTGCTGGTCGGAACGGTCTCCATCGAGAAATCGGAGACTCTCTCGGCCCGTTTGAAGAAACTCAAGATCCCCCACAACGTCCTGAACGCCAAATACCATGACCTTGAGGCACGAATCGTCTCCCAGGCCGGTCGTCGGGGGATGGTGACCATCGCCACCAACATGGCGGGTCGGGGCACGGACATCCAACTGGGCGGCAACCCGGACATGCGCATACCGGAGGAGATCCCCGCCGATCTTCCCGAGACGGAAGCTTCCGCCCGAGCCGAGGCGATCCGCCAGGAGTGTGCCCGGGAAAAGGCCGAGGTCCTCGAACTGGGAGGCCTGCATATCCTCGCGACCGAACGCCATGAGGCCCGACGCATCGACAACCAGTTGCGCGGTCGTTCGGGGCGACAGGGAGATCCCGGCTCCAGCCGGTTCTATCTCTCGCTCCAGGACGACCTGATGCGAATCTTCGGCTCGGATCGCATGGATGGAATGCTGCAGAAGCTGGGGTTGCAGCAGGGGGAAGCGATCATCCATCCCTGGATCAACAAGGCAATCGAGTCGGCGCAAAAAAAGGTGGAGGGACGCAATTTCGACATCCGCAAGAATCTCCTCAAGTTCGACGACGTGATGAACGAGCAGCGTCGGGTGATCTACGACCAAAGACGGGAGCTCATGGAGGTCCCGGACGTCGCCTCCTTCATCGCCGATCTGCGGGAAGAGCTGGTCGCCTCCCTGGTCGAAACACACCTGCCGGAATCGGTCTATCCCGAGGAGTGGCAAACAAAGGAGTTCGCGGACGGGATGTTGCGTCAATTCGGGGTCACTCTCCCGATCGAGGCCTGGAAGGAAGAGGACGGTGTCACCTCGGCCATCGTCCGGGAGCGGTCACTGGAGGCAGTCGAGGCGCACTATCGGGAGCGGGAGGAGAGATTGACCCCCACCCTGATGCGCTATCTGGAAAAATCGATCCTGCTGCAACTCCTTGATCACCTGTGGAAGGAACACCTCCTCAACATGGATCACCTCAAGGAGGGGATCCACCTCCGCGGCTACGCCCAGAAGGATCCCCTGAACGAATACAAGCGGGAAGCCTTCGCCCTCTTCGACGCCCTTATGGAGCGGATCAAGTCGGAGACGGTCGAGGTTCTGTCACGGGTGGAGGTGCATCAACCGGATGACATCGCCCGCCGGGAGGCGGAACTGGCCGCCGCCCAGGAGCGGAAAATGTCGATGAACCACCCTGCGTCCCCGGGTGACTGGGCCGGCGAAGGGGACGCAAGACCACCGGCGGAAGAGGGCCCCGCCACCGAACCCTACCGGCGCGTGATGGCGAAGGTTGGCCGCAACGAGCCCTGCCCCTGTGGGAGCAACAAAAAGTTCAAACACTGCCACGGGCGACTGAGCTAATATGCAGGATGGGCGACCCGGGAAAACGGGGAAGCCGGCCCATCGAACCACACGCCAGCAGGTCAGGCCACCATGCACCTACCCTCCCCCCGGGCCGAACCCTTCGCAGGCGAAGCCACTTTCGTCACCGGCGCCGATCATCCCGGCTCCTATCCCCCCGAGCCCTTCCCGGAAGTGGCCTTCGTCGGTCGCTCCAACGTCGGCAAGTCCGCTCTCCTCAATCGCCTCCTCAACCGCCGCAAGCTCGCCCGCGTCAGCCGCACCCCGGGCTGCACCCGGCGGATCAACTTCTTTCGCGTCAAGGATCGCTGGTGGTTCGTCGACCTGCCCGGTTACGGCTTCGCCCAGGTGGCCGCTGCGGAGAGCCGCCAGTGGGACAAGAGCATCGGCGCCTACCTCCGGAGCCGGACCGATCTCCGTGCCGTCATTCTCCTGATCGACCTGCGCCGGGGAATCCTCGATATGGACCGGACCATGATCGCCCTGCTCCACGCCCAGGCCATTCCCTTTCTCCCGGTGGCCACCAAGGTCGACAAGCTGAACCGTCGCGACCGCGATCGCAATCTCGGGCAGCTTCGCCGCGACCTGTCCCGGCTCTCCCCACTCGGCCCGGTCGCCCCTTCCTCTGCCCTGAGCGGAGAGGGCATCGCCCCCCTGCAACAGAGGCTCCTGGAACTCCTTACCGCCGCCGATCCCGCAACCACCGAACCCGCAACCACCGAACCCGCAGCACTCGGGGGTCCCGCAACCGCCAGCCCCTTCCCAATCTCCCCCGACGCAGCCGCAGCTGCCGGAAAGGCCCCATGAGAACCCTGGCGGTCGTCACCCACAAGGGTCAGGAATTCATCGAGGTCACCGCCGCCGTCACCGAGGTCGTGCGCGGGTCTGGAATCCAGGAGGGCATCTGCCACCTCTTCGTCCCCCACACGACCGCCGCCGTCACCCTGAACGAAAACTGCGATCCCGACGTGGTCCTCGATCTGGTCGCCATCCTCGATCGTCTCGTCCCTTCCCGGGGCGATTATCGCCATGCCGAGGGCAACAGCGACGCCCACGCCAAGGCTTCCTTGATCGGCACCGCCACGTCCATCCCCGTGAGCCTTGGCACTCTGCAGCTCGGCACCTGGCAGGGCATCTGGTTCTGCGAATTCGACGGTCCCCGGAACCGCCGACTCTGCGTCCAGGTCATCGGACGGTGATGAGCATTCCCGCCAGCGGTCGCACCCTGCGGGGGACGGTTTCCGCTCTGCCGGGCTGGACAGGGTGGCCGGTGAGTGGTAATGGAGTGGGTTCGGATCGGGGTTGGCGGTTGCCGCCCATGCAGGCAAACGACCCTGACCGCGGAACCCCCGCCCCGGCGGGTCTCTATCTGGGAGCCAGCGCCTGACCGGAATGATCACCTTCCAAACCATACCGACGCGCCTGGCCGGCGACTTCCGCTACTGTCGCGAGGTCGTCGGCATGCACTCGGAGAATTTTCCGGTCGGCTCCCTCTTCGCACCCCGACGGATCCGGCCCCTGCTCCACGCCATCTACGCCTTCGCCAGAACCGCCGACGACTTTGCCGATCTCCCGGGGCGCGGCGGCGAGGCCCGCCTGCTTCTCCTCGACGACTGGTCCCGACGTCTGGAACAGGCCGAGGCGGGCCGGCCCGATCACCCCATCTTCCGCGCCCTGGCCTACGTCTTCGAGGTGACGGATCTCCCCTCGGACCCCCTTCACGAGCTTCTCATCGCCTTCCGCATGGATGTCACCAACAAGCGCTATGACACCATGGCCGAGTTGGAACAGTACTGTCGCTACTCCGCCAATCCCATCGGTCGCATCGTCCTGCACCTGGCCGGACAGGCCAACCTCTCCCCGGGACAGCGATCCCACCCGGAGATCTTCGCCTACTCCGATGCCATCTGCACCGCCCTGCAACTGACCAATCATTGGCAGGATCTGGGAGAGGATCCCTACAGCGGTCGCCCCCTCTATCTGCCCAGGGAATTGATGGACCGTTTCGGCGTCACCGAGGAGATGATCCTCGCCCGCCGTTTCTCCCCCGCCATCGGCAGCCTGATGCTGCACCTGGTCTCCCGTACCCGCTCCCTCTTCCTCGCGGGAGAGCCCCTCATCCGCGCCGTCGACTGGCCCCTCAAACTGGAACTGGCCGCCATCCGCGAGGGCGGCATGACCATCCTCGACCACATCGAGGCCGCCGGCGGCAACACCATGCGCGTCCGCCCCCACCTCTCCTCCTGGGAACGGGCCAACTGCTTCTGGCGGGCGCTGGCCGGGGCCAGCCTGTGAGCCCGGAAGACTACTGCCGCCGCAAGGTCGTCCGCTCCGGCTCATCCTTCCTGCACCCGCTCTCCCTCCTCCCTCCGGATCGCCGGCGGGCCATGATGGCCCTCTACGCCTTCTGCCGCGAGGTCGACGACATCGTCGACCGGGTTGGAACCGATGCCATCGCCGAAATCAAGCTGGCGTGGTGGCAACAAGAACTGGAAGCCGCCTTCCGGGGCGAGCCCCACCACCCGGTGGCCATCGAACTGCGGGACCAGGAGCAGTGGTTCGGCGCCGATCGCACCCCCTTCTTCGCCATCCTCGAAGGAATGGCCATGGATATCGGCAAACACCGCTATCAAACCCTGGCGGAGCTGTCCGCCTATTGCGAAAAGGTGGCCGTGGCCGTGGGGCGTCTCACGCTACAGGTCTTCACCGCCGGCAGCGAGATTCCGCCGCCGCCGGCACTCTTCCTCGATCGTTACGCGCATCACCTCGGCCACGCCTTCCAACTCACCAACATCCTCCGCGACGTCGCCGAGGATCTCCGCATGGGGCGCGTCTACCTGCCCCTCGCCCTTCTCCAGGAGGCGGGGTGTTCCGAGGCGGATCTCCTGGCGGGTCGATTCCACCCCGGGCTGGAACAGGTCATGGCCCGGCTCGGAGAGGTGGCCGAGACCCACTACCAAGCCACCCGGGAGCTTCACGACCACTCGCCCCACAGGGCCCTCCTTCTCCCCGCACGGGTCATGGCCGAGGTCTATCACGCCTACCTGGACAAGCTGCGCCGGCGCCGTTTCGATCCTTTCGCCGGCCCCGTCACCCTCTCCCGGGGAACCAAGATCGGTTTGACCCTGCGGGCCTGGCTGCGCGAACGCCTTCGTCTCCTCTTCTCCCCGCCCCGGACCCATGCCCCGGCCAGCTGAGCCGCCGGCAGGCGGCGGCGAGCAGCCGGGTCGTCTCGTCGATGAGCCGCTCGACTGCCTCATCGATGAACCACCCGACTGCCCCGTCGACGAGCGGTTCGACTGCCTCATCCTGGGAGCGGGCGTTGCCGGACTCGCGGCGGCGCTGGAGTGCCAGCGGTCCGGACTGCGGCCTCTCCTCCTGGAGGCGGCGGGGTCCGCCGGCGGACGTGCCCGATCCTATCGGGACCGGCTTATGGGGGAGGAACTCGACAATGGCCCTCACCTCCTCCTCGGGGCCTATCACCAAACTCTTGCACTCCTGGAGACGATCGGCACCCGCCATCTCCTCCACCCGGTCGATCGCACCGAGTTCGCCTTCTTCAGCCCGGAACGGGGCCATTATCGTTTCCGCGCCCCCGACTGGCCCGCCCCCCTGCACCTCCTGGGAGGGCTCGTCGCCTTCCCTCCCCTCACCTGGAAGGAGCGGCTCGCCGCCCTGGCCATCGCCCCGGCCCTCCTCGTCGATCCCCACCGGTGGGAAACCCTGAGCGTCACCCACTGGCTGCAGAAATGGCGTCAGCCGCAGGCCCTCTTCGACCACTTCTGGGGCCCCCTCTGCCTGGCGGCCCTGAACGAACCGCCTGCCTCGGCCAACGCCGCCCTCTTCGCCACCGTTCTTCGTCGCGCCTTCTTCGGGGATCGACGCCACTCGCAGCCGCTCATCGCCACCGTCCCCTTCTCCCGACTTCTGGCAGAGCCCGCTGCGGCCCGGATCACCCGCCTGGGAGGGCGCATCCTGACTGCCCACAGGGTCCGTTCCCTGCGGCTGAACGGCGCCCGCGTCGAGGCCGTCGAGACCGACTGTGGATCCTGGGCAGGGAAGGCCCGCCCCATCATCGCCGCCCTCCCCCCCAGGGCCCTCTCCGAACTCCTCCCCGACTGGGCCGAAGAGACCGGCTTCGGGAGGTTGGCCACCGCCGCCATCGTCAGCATCCACCTGACCTATCCCAGGCCGGCGCGGATCCCCGGGGGGATGATCGGCCTCCCCTTCGGCACCGGCCAATGGCTCTTCGACCGTCAGTTCGGGAACCCGACCCCCCTCCCCGAGGCACGCATCAGCGCCGTCATCAGCGGCGCCTACCGGGAGATCCACCTCCCGCGGGAGACCCTGGTCGCGACCGTCCGCAAGGAGATCGCCCGCGCCATCCCGGCCCTGGCAGAAGTTGCCCCCCAGGCCACCCGCGTCATCAAGGAGCGGCGCGCCACCTTCGCCACCTGGCCGGAGACCACCCACCTGCGTCCGGGCCCCCGAACCCCCTGGGAAAACCTTTTCCTCGCCGGCGATTTCACCGCCACCGGCCTGCCCGCCACCCTGGAGGGGGCCGTCATCAGCGGTCAACTGGCCGCAAGAGCGGTTTTTGGGCTTTTGTCTTCCCGGAAAAAGGCCGTATAGTCTGCTGGGCGATTCGTCCCAAACCTCTTTACCCCGTTATCCCTCCGACCAACGTCAGGGCGCCATGATCCGATACACGCTCGCTATCCTTCTCCTCTTCCTCGGCGGGTGTGCCTCCTCCGATATCGACGAACGCCCCGACCTGCCCCCGGAGACCCTCTATCTGGAAGGGATGGAGGCCCTCCGCCTGGAGAAATATGCCGCCGCCGCCGAGCGCTTCGAGGAGGTCGATCGCAAACACCCCTTCTCCCCCTGGGCCACACGCGCTCAGGTGAACCTGATTTTCGCCCACTACCGGAAGGAAAACTACCTGGAGGCCCTGAGCGCCGCCGAGCGTTTCATCCGCTTGCATCCGCGCCACGCCTACGCCTCCTACGCGTTTTATATGCGCGGGCTTATCCATTACCGGCAGATCTCCAGCGCCTACCAGGATCAGAGCCGAACCCGCGAGGCCCTGCAGGCCTTCGAGGAGGTCGTCTCCCGCTTCCCCAAGAGCGACTACGCCTGGGAGGCCGAGCGCATGCTCACCCTCTGCCGTGATCGCCTGGCCGAACAGGAGATGGTCGTCGGACGCTATTACCTTGATCGGGAAGATTATATCGCCGCCATCAACCGCTTCACCACCGTCGTCAAGACACCCATCTATCGCGTCACCCCCTACGCCGAGGAGGCCCTGTTCAGCATGGTCCTCGCCTCCCTGAAGCTCGGCCTGGACGAAGATGCCCGCAACTA
>JADGCL010000056.1 GCA_015229005.1 Magnetococcales bacterium | reverse complement strand
GCGGTGGTGCCGCCGGCTGATGCGGTGGTGCCGCCGGCTGATGCGGTGGTGCCGCTGGCTGATGCGGTGGTGCCGCCGGTCGATGTGCCGCCGCCGAGTGATGCGGTGCCGTTGACGGCGGATGGTGGTTTCGACGACGGCTCGGGGACGCCGCCGAGTGATGCGGTGCCGTTGACGGCGGATGGCGGTTTCGACGACGGCTCGGGGACGCCTCCGAGTGATGTGTTGGATCCGGCCGGGGCGGTGCGGATCCAGGGGGTGGCGGCGGTTGGGCACGAGGACGGGCCGGTATCGCTGGATCTTCGGGTCGAGCTGACCGATACGGACGGTTCGGAGACTCTGGACGGGGCGGTGGTGGTGACCGGGGTGCCGGCGGGTGCCACTCTCAATCTGGGAGCGGTGGGCGCCGAGAGCGGGAGCTGGGTGATCCCGTTGGAGGCCCTGGCGGTGGCGGGTGCGAATGCGGCAGGTCAGGCGGTGGCCTGGACGGTTCCCGGTCTGGAATTGACGCCTGCGGCAGACAGCGACGCTGATTTTTCGCTCGCCTTCGCGGTGACGACCCGGGACGCCGGAGGCGCCCTGACCACGGTCAGCGATGCGATCCCGGTCACGGTCCTGGCGGTTGCGGATGGGGCGGGAGTGGGGCTTGCGGGGGCGACCGGAGCCGAGGATCAGGGGATTCCCCTGGTGATCAACGTGCAGTTGCAGGACGTCGATGGATCGGAGACGCTGGCGGGCCCGGTGGTCTTGACGGGGGTTCCGGCAGGTGCGGTTCTCTCGATCGGTCAGGCCGGGGCCGTGGCCGGGAGCTGGGAGATTCCGCAGTCGGCATTGGCGGTGACGGCGGTGGGGGACGCGGGCCAACCGTTGGCGTGGACGGTCCCGGACCTCATGATCATACCGCCGGTCGACAGTGATGCCGACTTCTCCCTGGGGGTAGCGGTGACGACCCGTGACGGCGATGGGGCGCTGGCGACGGTGGAGGGGAATCTGCCGGTGACGGTGACCGGGGTGGCGGATGGCCCGGTGCTGGAGACCTCGGCGGCGGCAGGGGCGGAGGATACGGCGATTGCCCTGGATATCCGTGCCGGTCTTCTGGACGGGGATGGTTCGGAGCAGCTGGTTGGGGGAGCGGTGGAGATTGCCGGGGTGCCCGAGGGGGCGACGCTTTCGGCGGGAGAGCGGCTGGCGGAGGGTGGTGTCTGGCGGGTGGCGGTGACCGAGCTGGAGGGGCTTACGATGACGCCCCCGGCCAATGCCAGCGGGGAGTACACCTTGACGGTGACGGCGGCGAGCGTCGAGGCCGATGGGGATCAGGCGGTGCGCTCGCTGACCGTTCCGGTCACGGTCACGGCGGTCGCCGATGCGCCGGTGGTGACGGTGGCGGGTGGGGAGGCGGTTGCGGCTGCGGACGGACTCCTGCACCTTTCCATCGCCAAGGGTGGCCATGGCAACAGCGGTCGGTTCGAGCTTTACGTGGATAACCACTTCGCCGGTGAGTTCACCACCAAGGTGGCGCATACGACCGCCGGGAGTTGGGAGACGATCACCATCAGCAACCTGGGTCTGGAGAACGGGAGCGAGCATGTCATCCGGATCGAACCCGCCGATTCCCGGAGCAACGTTCTCGTCGATCGGATCTCCTATAACGGGGTTACCCTGGAGGCGGAGCGGGACGGGACCCTGGTTCGGGCGAAGGAGCGCGATGACGATGACGACGGCGGCGAAGGGACGCACGTCAAGTTGAACAAGGGGGGATCGATCACCTTCGAGGTTTCGAATGTGGTGACGACTCCCGTGGTGGCCTCGATTGCCATCGCCGATGTCGACAGCGATCGGCTGAGCGGGGCGACGGTGACGGTGGAGAGCGGGCTCCAGGAAGGAGACCTCCTCTCGCTCCGGGGGTATGAGTTGGTTGCCGACGCCGACGGGCGGGTGTGGGTGGGGAATACCGGCATCGAGGTGGTGGGTGGCGCCTTCGATGGCGAGAGCGGCCAGTTGGTTCTCTCCGGAGATGCTGATGTCGGTACCTACCAGGATCTTTTGGCGGCGTTGCAGTTGAGTGCCCACAGTCAGGGGGCCAGGGAGATCACCATCGAGGTGACCGATGCGGACGGTACCGTGAGTGAGGCGGCGCGGGTGGAGAGTGTTCTGGGTGAGGCCGGGCCGGGTACGGGCGGTGTTGGCGGCGGAAGCGGCATCTTCGGGAGCGATGGTGACGACTGGCTCGTCGGGGGTCGTGGCGAGGACACCATTCACGGCCTGGGTGGGGACGATCATCTCGGTGGGCGGGCCGGCGACGATCACCTGCTTGGCGGCGATGGTGATGACCATCTTCTCGGGGGGCGCGGTCGGGATACCCTGGAAGGTGGCGCCGGTGACGACCGCCTCCGGGGCGAGCAGGGCGACGACACCCTGGATGGTGGTGCGGGGCGTGATCGTCTGGAGGGTGGGGATGGCAGTGACACCCTGCGTGGTGGTGCCGGTGATGACCGGCTGCGGGGCGGGCACGGCAACGATCTCCTGGAGGGAGGGGAGGGGAATGACCGGCTCCGCGGAGGTCGTGGCAACGACCTCCTGGAGGGAGGTGCCGGCGATGATCGCCTCCGGGGTGACGACGGCAACGATCGCCTCTCGGGCGGGGCGGGCGACGACTTCCTGCGGGGCGGTGACGGTAACGATTGGATGGACGGTGGTGTTGGCAATGATCACCTCCAGGGCGGCCATGGGAGTGATACCTTCCTCTTCGGTACCGGTGGCGGTCGGGACACGGTCGACGGCGGCGAGAGGGGGCGCTGGACCGACTCGGTGCAGCTCCACGGGGTCCAGGGCGGGCCGGCGACGGCCGCCGAGGTGCAGGGGAGTTGGACTCTCGAGACCGATGCCGCCTACTCCGTCCATGGCAACGCGGTGGTCTTTGCCCACGGCGATGCCTCGGGGGTGATCACCCTCTGGGATGGGAGTCAGCTGACCTTCGAGGGGCTGGAGAAGATCGAGTGGTGAGGGAGTGGTGAAAGGTTGAGGTCCGGAAAGGGCCGGTGGCGGTCGAAGTCTGGTCACGGCCTGCCGGTTGACGACACGATGCCGCCCGTGGCCACGGGCGGCATCGCTTCGGGCGGGGTGTCTTGGCCGGAGGTGTCGCCATGTGGTCCAAATTCTTCCGGGTGTTGGGGCTCCGGCGCGAGAAGCGGGTTGCCGGCAAGCCTCTGACGGTCGGTTCCCATATGCTGGCCCTCGAGCCGCGTCTTCTTTTCGACGCGGCCGGGGCTGTCAGCGGCTCCGGGCTGCCGGAACCTCCCTGCCATGTTTCATCGGAGGGGGTCTCCGGGGAGCCGGTCGGCATTTCGGGCGGTGATCCCCGGGACTTTTTCCCTGCCCCGGTGGCCACACCCTCCGACGATGCTCCCGTGGCTTCTGTCCCGGCTCCGGTTGCCGGTCTCCTCGCTGGAGATTCCGGTGAGGGCAACCGTGTCGTTCCCGATGTCAGTCCTGCTGTTTCCGGGCTCAGTCTCGACACTCCCGAGATCGATCCTGCAGTTCCCGATGTCAGCCTTGGCTCGCCCGAGGTCGACCCCGCCGCTCCCGAGGTCAGCTCCGACGCTCCCGAGGTCGACCCCGTTGCCTCCGAGGTCAACTCCGACGTTCCCGGGGTCAACTCTGCCGCTCCCGGAGGGAGCCGGCTGTTGGTTGTAGATTCCGGGGTTCGCGACTGGCAGGGGCTGGTTGCGGGGCTTGAAGGGGATGCCGAAGTGGTGTTCCTCGATGCGGGTGGTGACGGTCTGGCGGAGATTGCCACTCTCCTTGGCGGTCGCTCCGGGGTGAGCGAACTCCACATTCTTGCCCATGGGGCTCCGGGGGAGATTACCCTGGGGGCCACCCGGCTTCGGGCCGATAACGTCACCGGGTTTGCCGAGGTTCTGCGGGGTTGGGGCGGTTCCCTGACTGCCGGGGCCGATATCCTGCTGTACGGCTGTGAGGTCGGCGCCGGGGAAGAGGGGGTGGCGCTTGTAACGGCTCTTTCCCGTTTCACCGGGGCGGATGTGGCCGCTTCCAGCGACCCCACGGGAGCGGCGGCCCTGGGGGGTGACTGGGAGCTGGAGGTTCGCGCCGGGGAGGTGACGGCGGCGCTTCCTTTTGTTCGCGAGGGGCTGGCGACCTTCTCGGGGCTTCTGGCGACTCCGGTCGCGGGTTCTGCCGCCGTCCCGGACCATGGGGTCCGACTGGACGGGACGAACGATTTTGTCAATCTTCCGGATACGGTTCTCAACCGGGCCGAGGGCTCGGTCGAGATGTGGTTTTTGGCGCCTGATAATACGGGTGCCTACGATACTCAGCTCAAATTTGTCTTCGCCAACAAGTTTACTGCCGGGCCGAATGGTGGGCAGCTCTATCTCTACATCAAAGGGGTGACGAGTACCCAGTGGCAACTTTGGGGTCAACTGGATGGCAATTCACGCACCATGACCTCGTTCTATGGAGGCCAGTGGCACCATCTGGCCGCAACCTGGAGGGATGGCGGTTCGGGCTATTTCTATCTGGACGGGCAACAGGTAGGGACGGTGGCGACGCTGAACTTCACCAATGTGTTGCAGAACCTGGTGGGGGTTGGCGCCTACGCCGAGTCGAGCCTGTTCTTCCCCGGGACGGTCTCCGATGTTCGCATCTGGAACACGCAGCGTACCCAGGCCCAGGTACAGTCGGATATGCTTGTTCTGGGGAGTCAGGTGGGAGGGGAATCGGCCTTTTATGCCCTGAATGAGGGGAGCGGCAACAGCGTCGCCGATGCCACCGGTACCTTTGCCGCCGGTTCGCTGATGCCGGCAGGCGAGCCGGGTTGGATGAACCTTGCCCCGACCGAGGAGGTCAACCGGACCTTCACCCTGGGGGGGTACGACGCCGACGGTCAGAAGATCACCGCAACGGTGGCCTCGCTTCCGGCCAAGGGCAAACTTTACCAGACCGCCGACGGCACCACCCTGGGGGCGGAGATCACCGTCGCCGGGACCCAGGTGACCGATGCCAACAAGCGGGTCATCTTCGTGCCGACGACCGATGCCTATGGCGCCGATTCGTTTACCTACACGGTCAACGATGGCGCCAACACCTCGGCGGCGGCGACCTTGAGTTACAGCATCACCAACGTCAATGACGCCCCGACCTCGGCCAACGGGACGGTGACGGCGACCGAGGACACTGCCCGGAGTTTTGCCTCCGGCGATTTCACTTTTGCCGACGTCGACAACGATAGCCTTGTGAAGATTCGCATCTCGACGCTCGAAAGCGCCGGGGCGCTGAAGCTCTCCGGGGTTGATGTCGCCCTGAATGACGAGATTGCCGTCGCCCAGTTGGGCAACCTGACCTTCACCCCGGCGGCCAACGCCAATGGCGCGGCTTACGCGACCTTTGGTTTCCAGGTCCATGACGGCACCACCTGGAGTACGGCAGCCTATACGACAACGGTCGATGTTACTGCCGTCAACGATCCTCCCACCTCGGCGAACGGGACGGTCACCACCAACGAGGATACGGCATATACCTTTGCGGCAGGCGATTTTTCCTACAGCGACACCGAAGGAAGCGCCCTTTCCAAGATTCGCATCAGCACCCTGGAGAGCGCCGGGGCGCTGAAGCTCTCCGGGGTCGATGTCAACCTGAACGACGAGATCGCCGTCGCCCAGATTGGCAATCTGACCTTTACCCCGGCAGCCAACGCCAACGGTGCAGCCTATGCGACCTTCGGCTTTCAGGTCCATGACGGCACCGACTGGAGCACGGCGGCCTACACAACGACGGTCAATGTCACTGCCGTCAACGATCCCCCCACCTCGGCGAATGGGACGGTCACCACCAACGAGGATACGGCGTATACCTTCGCGGCGGGCGATTTTTCCTACAGTGATGTCGAAGGAAGCGCTCTTTCCAAGATTCGCATCAGCACCCTGGAGAGCGTCGGGGCGCTGAAGCTCTCCGGGGTCGATGTCAACCTGAACGACGAGATCGCCGTCGCCCAGATTGGCAATCTGACCTTCACGCCGGCGGCCAACGCCAACGGCGCGGGTTACGCCACCTTCGGCTTTCAGGTCCATGACGGCGCCGACTGGAGTACGGCGGCCTACACGACGACGGTCAATGTCACCGCCGTCAACGATCCTCCCACCTCGGCGAATGGGACGGTCACCACCAACGAGGATACGGCATACACCTTCGCGGCGGGCGATTTTTCCTATGGTGACGTGGAGGGGAGCGCCCTGACGAAGATCCGCATCTCCACCCTGGAGAGTGCCGGGGCGCTGAAGCTCTCCGGGGTCGATGTCGCCCTGAACGATGAAATCGCCTTGGCGCAGTTCGGCAATCTGACCTTCACGCCGGCGGCCAATGCCAACGGCGCGGGTTATGCGACCTTCGGCTTTCAGGTCCACGACGGCACCGATTGGAGTACGGCGGCCTATACGACGACGGTCGATGTAACGGCGGTGAATGATCCGCCGACCTCGGCGAATGGGACGGTCACCACCAATGAGGATACGGCGTACACCTTTGCGGCGGGCAATTTTTCCTACAGCGACATCGAAGGAAGCGCCCTTTTCAAGATTCGCATCAGCACCCTTGAGAGCGCCGGGGCGCTGAAGCTTTCCGGGGTCGATGTCAACCTGAACGACGAGATCGCCGTCGCCCAGATCGGCAATCTGACCTTCACGCCGGTGGCAAACGCCAGCGGTGCGGGTTACGCCACCTTCGGTTTTCAGGTCCACGACGGCACCGACTGGAGTGCGGCGGCCTATACGACGACGATCGATGTGACGGCGGTGAATGATCCGCCGACCTCGGCGAATGGGACGGTTACCACCAACGAGGATACGGCGTACACCTTTGCGGCGGGCAATTTTTCTTACAGCGACATTGAAGGAAGCGCCCTTTCCAAGGTTCGCATCTCCACCCTGGAGAGCGCCGGAGCGCTGAAACTCTCCGGGGTCGATGTCAACCTGAACGACGAGATCGCCGCTGCTCAGATCGGCAATCTGACCTTCACGCCTGCGGCCAATGCCAATGGCGCGGGTTACGCGACCTTTGGCTTCCAGGTCCATGACGGGACCGACTGGAGTGCGGCGGCCTATACGACGACGATCGACGTGACGGCGGTGAACGACGCCCCGACCTCGGCCAACGGGACGGTCACCACCAACGAGGATATGGCCCGGGCCTTTGCTGCGGGTGATTTTTCCTTCAGCGACGTGGAGGGGGCGACGCTTGCGAAGATCCGGGTGACTGCCCTGGAGAGCGCCGGGGCGCTGCAACTCTCGGGAGTGGATGTTGCCCTGAATGACGAGATCGCAGTTGCGGATTTGCCGAATCTCAGTTTCATTCCCGCAGCCAATGCTTTTGGAACCCCCTACGCGACCTTCCGTTTCCGGGTGCAGGATGGCAGCGCCTGGAGTGCGGCCGATTACCAGATGACGGTGAATGTCAACTCCGTTGTCGATGTCCCGGCGGTGACCGCCGGGGGGACCCTGAATTTCACCGAAAATGGTGCCGCGACAGTGGTCGATGGGGGCATCACCGTGGCCCACGGGGACGGGACGGGGATTCAGTCGGCGACGCTCACCATCACGGGCAACTATGTGTCGGGCAAGGATGTTCTATCCTTTGTCAACACCGCCTCGATTACCGGGTCCTGGAGCGCGGCGCTCGGTCGCCTGACCCTGACCGGGCCTGACACGGCGGCGAACTTCCAGACGGCGCTGCGGTCGGTGACCTTCGCCAATGCCAGCGATGATCCGAACACCGCCGCCGGGACGGGGGTGGTGACGCGGACGCTGAGTCTGGTCGTGACCGACGCCAACGCCGGGGCCAATGCCGCCGTCACCTCGGCGGTGGCGGTGACCCCGGTCAACGAT
This sequence comes from Magnetococcales bacterium, assembly GCA_015229005.1. Classification (GTDB taxonomy): domain Bacteria; phylum Pseudomonadota; class Magnetococcia; order Magnetococcales; family JADGCL01; genus JADGCL01. The sequence continues at coordinate 13,081 of JADGCL010000056.1, read as the reverse complement.
GCCCCGGTCCTGGCACCGGCAGGGCCGTCGTTGACGACGATCACGCAGGCGACCTCGGTCAGCCCCGTGGCCAATGTCGGCGAACTCCTTTCGACCCTGATCGGGGCGAGCATCACCGATGTCGATGTGACCGGGGCCCTGGAGGGGGTGGCGATCACCGGGGTGGTGAACGGTCGGGGGGCGGGCTGGCAATACTCGACGGACGGGGGGACGAACTGGAACGCGGTGGGGGCGGTGGCGGCGAACTCGGCGCTGCTGCTCCGGGCCACGGACCGGATTCGTTATGTCTCCGACGGAGGGGTTCCCACCGACAGCGCCAGTTTCAGCTATCGCGGCTGGGATCAGACGGCGGGGGCGGCGGGGAGCAAGGTCAACGTCACCGTGAACGGCGGGGCGACTCCTTACAGCACTGCCAGTGACAGCGCTGCGATCCTCATCAACGACGCGCCGGTCCTGGTCGCCGGGGCGCCGGTCATGACGACGATCAACGAGGATAACATTACCTCGGGGGGGATGACCGTCAGCGCCATCATCGCCGCCGGCGGTGGTTCTCTGACCGATCCCAATGGGGGCAGCCCGGGGATCGCGATCATGGCGACCGACAACGACACCGGTAACTGGCAGTACAACATCGGCGCCGGTTGGAACAATGTCGGTGTGGTCTCGAGCGCCTCGGCGCTCCGGCTTGGCGCCGGGCATTCGGTGCGCTTCGTTCCCGATACCCTGAATCCGCCCAACAACCCGACCAACAAGACCACCTTCACCTTCGTCGGCTGGGACGGCAGTGTCGGCGCCGCCGGCAGCAAGACGAGTGTTGTCGTTCGTGGTGGTGCTACCCCCTTCAGCACCCTTTCGGATGTCGCGACGATCAATGTCACCCCGGTCAACGATGCCCCGACCTTGACAGCGGCGGCGCCCTGGATGATCGAGGTCGAGAACAGCGATACCAACAATGCCGGGCAGACGGTGGCGGCCATCATCGGCGCCAGTGTTGCCGATGCCGATATTGGTGCGCTGGAGGGGGTCGCCCTGATCGATGACAATGAAGATGGGGTGGGCAGGTGGCAATATTCCCTCAACGGTGGCGCCAATTGGAGCAATTTCCCCAACCTTCAGAACGGCCAGGACGCGCTTCTCCTTCGGGATACCGATTTGATACGCTTCAGGCCGAACAACCAGGCGACGGGGACTCCCTGGTTCGATTTTCGTGCCTGGGACCGTACCAGCGGCAATGCCGGGGATCAGGTCGACGCGCGCAGTTGGAACACCGGTGGGAGTACCGCCTTTAGTACCGTCCTGGATACGGCGACGATCCTGATCAACGAGGCCCCGACCCTGACGGTGGTGGCCCCGACCCTGCCGGTGATCACCGAGGACGAGACCGCCAACACTGGCGACACGGTGAGCAATATTCGCGGGGCCTCCATCGATGATGTCAATTCCAATGCTCCCTCGATGGGGATTGTGGTCACCGGCAAGAGTGGTGACCACGGCACTTGGCAGTACAAGGTGGGGGCGGGTGCCTGGACCGATATCGGTGCGGTATCGACCGCCTCGGCCCTGCTTCTCCGGCCTACCTACCGGGTTCGGTTCGTCCCCGATGCGATGAATCCGCCGACGGTGGCGGCGACCCTGAGCTATTACGGCTGGGATCGGGCGACCGGGACGGGGGGGACCCTGGTGAACGTGACCACCCGGGGAGGTGCCACCCCCTTCAGCAGTGTCGGCGATGTGGTGACGCAGACGGTGACCGAGGTGAACGATGCCCCGGTGCTTGCGGCCATTGCCCCGGCGCTGACGACGATCACCGAAGATGCCACCGCCAACGGTGGGGATCTCGTCTCTGCCATTGTTGCTGCCTCTATCAGCGATGTCGATACGGCCACGCCGGCGGTGGAAGGGATTGCCATCACCGGGCTTACCAGTGGCAACGGCACTTGGCAGTACAACATCGGTGGGGGTTGGCTCGCCGTTGGTGCGGTCGCGAACAATAGTGCCCTGCTGCTCCGGGCGACCGACAGCCTGCGCTTTGTCCCGGACGCCATTGCGGCGGATTCGGCGACGGTGACCTATCGTGCCTGGGATCAGACCAGCGGCGCAGCCGGGAGCAAGGTTTCGACCGCCAGCAATGGCGCCACCACCGCCTTCAGCACCGCGACCGATACCGCCACCATCACCGTCACTGCAGTCAACGATGCGCCGGTCAATACCGTTCCCGGGGCGCAGAGCCTCAACGAGGATGCGAGCCTCGTGATCGGTGGTTTCTCGATTCAGGACATCGATGCCGGGGTCAACCCCCTGAAGGTGACGCTTGCCGTTACCAATGGCCTACTCACCCTGACCCAGACGACTGGTCTGACCTTCATCACTGGCGATGGTACCGCCGACGCGACGATGGTCTTCACCGGTACCCGCACCAATTTGAACAATGCGATCACCAGCCTGACCTACGCCGGCAATGCCAATTATTTCGGGAGTGAAACCCTGACGGTGACGACCTCGGATCAGGGTTTTGTCGGCGCTGGCGGGGTCCAGACCGATACCGATACGGTGGCGATCACCGTGGTCGGGATTAATGATGCCCCTGCCGTGACCCTCCCCGGGGGACAGACGCTGAGCGAGGATACGACCCTTACCTTTACCGCCGGGGGTGGCAACGGGCTGTCGGTCGCCGATGTTGATGCCGGCGCGGGGGGGGTGAAGATGACCCTCTCGGTGACGACGGGGAGTCTGACGCTTTCACAATTGACCGGGTTGACCTTCACGACCGGGGACGGTACTGCCGACGCCACCCTTGTTTTCACCGGGATGGTGGCCTCGGTCAATGCCGCCCTGGAGGGGATGAGTTATGCCATGGCGGCCAATGGGTTCGGCGCCGACACTCTGAATGTAACCATCGACGACCAGGGCAACACCGGTCTCGGGGGGGTGTTGTCGGCCACCGGGAGCGTTGCCCTGACGGTCACCCCGAAGGCGGACACTCCCGGCATCACCAATGCCACGACCAATGAGGATACCCAGTCGACCTCCGGGCTCGTGGTCAGCCGCAATGCCGCCGACGGCGCCGAGGTGACCCACTTCAAGATCACCGCCATCACCGGCGGGTCCCTCTATCTGAACGACGGTTCGACCGTGGTGGCAAACGACAGCTTTCTGACCTTTGCCCAGGCGAACGCCGGTCTCAAGTTTTCTCCCGCCGCCAACCAGAACACTCCCGCCGGGGGAACCTTCTCCTTCGATGTCCAGGCCTCGACTTCTGCGACCAACCCGGGACTTTCCGGGGCCCTGGTGACGGCGACCATCACCGTCAATTCGGTGAACGATCTGCCGGTTCTGGTGGCGGGGGCGGTGGTGACCCACACCGAGGGGGCGGCCTCGACGGTGGTGGATACGCCCCTCACGGTGAGCGATGTGGATCATGCCAATCTCCAGTCGGCGACGGTGACGATCAGCGGCGGGTATGCAAATGGAGAAGACGGGCTCCTCTTCGTGAACCAGAATGGCATCACCGGCACCTGGACGGCGGCAACGGGGGTCCTGGCCCTCTCCGGGAGCGCGACGCTGGCCAACTATCAAACGGCGCTGCGCAGTATCGCCTATACCAACGCCGCCGGCGACAATCCCACCGCCGGGCCGCGGACGATCTCCTTCATGGTGAACGATGGGGTCGACAACAGTGCCACCCAGACTGCTTCGGTCAATGTCCTGGCGGTGAATGACGCGCCGACGGTGACGGCGGGGGCGACGCTGGCCTATACCGAGGGGGATGTGGCGACGGCGGCGGACGGCACGGTCACGGTGAGTGATGCCGACAACGCCACCCTGGCGAGCGCACAGGTTTCGATCGTTGCCGGCTATCATCCCGGGGAGGATGTGCTGGCCTTTGCCAATACCGGGACGATCAGCGGCGCCTGGGATGCCCTGACCGGGGTTCTCTCCTTGAGCGGGGTGGCGAGCAAGGCCGACTATCGGGATGCCCTGCGGGCGGTCACCTATTTCAATAGCGGCGGGGATACACCCACTGCCGGCAGCCGGACGCTGCGGTTTACGGTGAACGATGGGGCGGCGGGGAGTGTCGGTGCCGACAGCACCGTCACGGTGACGGCGGTCGATGATCGACCGGTGGTGGTGGCAGGGGGGGCGCTGGCTTTCACCGAGGGGGACGGGGCGACGGCGGCGGATGCGGCGCTGGTGGTGAGTGATGTCGACAGCGCCAATCTGACCGGGGCGGTGGTCACGGTGAGCGGGGGTTATCTGGCGGCTGAGGATACTCTTGCCTTTGCCAATACGGCGGCGATCACCGGTCTTTGGAACGGTGTCACCGGGGTGTTGACGTTGACCGGAACGACGACCTTGGCCAACTACCAGGCGGCCCTCCGGAGCGTGACCTACGCCAACGGTGGCGGCGACAACCCGACGGCGGGAACCCGGACCCTGACCTGGACGGTTAACGATGGCAATTCCGCGTCTCTGGCGGTGACCTCGACGGTGGTGGTGGCGGCGGCCAATGACCAGCCGGCGGCGACGGCGGGGGCGGTGTGGAGCTACACCGAGGGGGACGGGGCGACGGTTGTCGACGGGACGGTGACCCTGGCTGATCCCGACAATGCCCAGCTTGCCAGCGTCACGGTGACGCTCGGTGGAGGGTATGTCAACGGCGAGGATCGGCTCTATTTCACCGATGCCGGTGGCATTGTCGGGAACTGGAGCGCCGCGGGCGGGGTGTTGACCTTGACCGGGCCGGCGACGAAGGCTGATTTTCAGGCGGCCTTGCGGACGGTGACCTACGGCAACCTGGCGGGAGATATCCCGACGGCGGGGCTGCGGACGGTCACCTGGATCGCCAACGATGGTGCGGCGACGAGCAATCCGGTGACGAGTTCGCTGACCGTGGTGGCGGTCAACGATGTGCCGGCGGTGACGGCGGCGGGTGGTTGGAGCTTCACCGAGGGAGATCCGGCGACGGCAGTGGCGCCGGCGGTGACCGTGAGCGATGCCGATCACCCGCAATTGACCGGGGCGACGGTGACCTTGACGGGGAGCTATGTCGCGGCGGAGGAGCGGCTTTATTTTACCGACACCGCAGCGATCACGGGATCCTGGAATGCCGTTGGTGGTGTGCTGACCCTTACGGGGGCGGCGACACAGGCCGATTACCAGGCGGCGCTCTCTGGCGTCACCTACCGCAATACGAGCGAGAACCCGACCGCCGGTGTGCGCACGGCCTCGATCCGGGTGAGCGATGGTGTGGCCTGGAGCCCGGTGGCGACGCGGACGATCACGGTGGTTGCGGTCAATGATACGCCGACCGTGAGTGCCGGGGGGAACCTCGCCTACAGCGAGGGGAGTGGGGCGGTGGTGGCCGATGGCGGGGTTGCGGTCGGCGACGTCGACGACGCCTTTCTGGAGGGGGCGACGGTCACGGTGACGGCAGGCTATGTGAATGGCGAGGATCTCCTGGGTTTTGCCGACACGGCTGCGATCACCGGCGTTTGGAATGCCGGAGCGGGGCAGTTGGTCCTGACGGGCCATGCCTCCCTGGCGGATTACCAGGCGGCGTTGCGATCGGTGACTTGGTTGAACGGCAGCGACAATCCGACGACCGGGGCGCGGACCCTGAGCTTTGCGGTGAGTGACGGGGAGGTGACGAGCGCTGCGGCGACGGCGACGGTGACGGTGACGGGGGTGAACGATCCGCCGGTGATCGCGGTTCCCGGGGCACAGAGTGTGAACGAGGAGGCGACCCTGACTCTGGCTGGTCTGTCGCTCTCCGACTCTGACCTTGGCGGGGCGGATCTTTCGCTGTCGCTTGCCGTAACCCATGGCCGTTTGACCTTGGGGAGTGTTGCCGGGGTGACCTTCACCTCGGGGGGGAACGGAACGGCGGCGATGGTCATGACAGGCACGGTAGGGGCTTTGAATACCGCCCTGACGGGCCTTGGATACCTGCCCGATACGCAATACTTTGGCGCGGATTCCCTGGTGATCGGAGTGAGCGATCAGGGGGCGACCGGTGTCGGTGGGGTACAGGCGGCAAGCGCGACGGTGGCGATCACGGTCAATCCGCTCCAGGACCCGCCGGTGGCCGGTGTCGATGCCCTGCTGACGGCGGAGAACACTCCCCTGGTGATCACTGTCGCGACCGATCTTTTCGCCAACGACAGCGACCCCGATGGTGATGCCCTGACGCTCGTCGGTTTCACCCAGCCGGCCAACGGGGCGGTGGTCGACAACGGCAACGGCACCCTGACCTACACCCCCAACCTGCACTATTACGGCACCGATCCTTTCACCTATACGGTCGGTGACGGTCAGGGCAACAGCGCCATTGTGACGGTGACGTTGGTGGTGGATCCGATCCCGGATGCCTTGACGGCGAATGGCGACACCGCGACCGTTGCCGAGGATGGGGTGGTGACCACGGCCAATGTCGTGGCTAATGACCGGGATCCGGATTTTCTCCCCGACGGGGTCAACCCGGCGCTGGCGGTGATCGGTTTTACCGACCCGGCCCATGGTACCGCCGTCTATCTTGGCGGCGGGAAGTTTACCTATACGCCGAGCGCCAATTATTTCGGGGTCGATACCTTTAATTACACCCTCAACGCCGGTGATGCCCGGATCGACACAGGGACGGTGACCGTGACCGTGACGGCGGTGAACGATGCGCCGGCGGTCGCGACCAATGCCGGGATGACGGTCAATGAAGGAGCGACGGTGACCTTTGCGGCGGCCTCCCTGGCGGTGACCGATCCCGAGGAGGGGAGTGCCGCTCTGGTCCTCACCCTGGATGCGGTGCCGATCCATGGCACCATCGAGCGCCTTGGGGCGACCCTGGGGGTGGGAGGGAGCTTTACCCAAGAGGATGTCGCTCTTGGGCGGGTTCTCTATCGCCATGATGGTGGTGAGACGACGGAAGACGGTTTCACCTTCACCGCCCGGGACGGGGCGGGCGGGGCGACGTTTCCGGCGTCGGTGACGCTGACGGTCCAGCCGGGGAACGACGCCCCGGTGCTTGGGGTCAACGCCGGCGCGACCCTGGCAGAGGGGGGGAGCCTGATCCTGGGGGATGGGGTGTTGCGGGCGACCGATGCCGACCACGGGACGGGAGCGATCACCTATCGGCTGACGGCGGCACCGGCTGCGGGGAGCCTGAGCAACAACGGCGTGGCCTTGGGGGTCGGGGGAAGTTTCACCCAGGCTGATCTCGGGTCGGGTCGGGTAGTCTATCTCCATGGTGGTGGCGAGGGGGCGGCTGACGGCTTCACCTTCACGGTGGATGATGGCGCCGGCGGCGCCGTTGCGGCGACCTCGTTTTCACTGACGCTGACCCCGGTCAATGACGCCCCGACTCTGGTCTCCAATGGCGCCCTGACCCTGGCGGAGGGGGCTGTGGCGACGGTTGGGAACACCCTTCTGGCAACCGCGGATCCGGACAATACCTCGGCCCAGGTGGGCTATCGCCTGGTGACCTTGCCGCTCCACGGAAGTTTGAAACTTGACGGCGTGGCGCTTGCCGTTGGGGGGAGCGTCTCCCAGGCGGCGGTGGATGGTGGGCGGTTGACCTATCTCCATGACGGCGGTGAGTCGACGGGGGACACCTTCCGCTTTGTTGTCGAGGATGGCGCCGGGGGGGCGGCGGCAGCGGCGGATTTCACGGTCGTGGTGACGCCGGTGAACGATCGCCCGGTGATGACGGCGGGGGGGAGCGTCACCTACCTCGAGGATGCGTCGGCGGTGGTGGTCGATGGGACCCTGACCGTGACCGACACCGATGATACCCATATCGAGGGGGCAACGGTGACCATCGGCGCGGGCCACCGCCCGGCGGAAGATATTCTTGCCTTTGTCGATCAGAATGGCATCATCGGCTCGTGGAATGGTGGGGCGGGGGTAATGACCCTCTCCGGAAGCGCGACCCTTGCCCAGTACCAGCAGGCGCTTCGGAGCGTCACCTACCGCAACGCCGAGGGGGTTAACCCCACGGCCGGGGCGCGGACCCTGACGTGGGAGATCAGCGATGGGGCCCTTCCGTCGACGGCGGTGACGAGCCAGGTGACTGTCGTGGCGGTCAACGATGTGCCTGTCCTTCAGGCAGGAGCGGTATTGAACTACGCCGAGAATGGTGCGGCGCAGGTGGTTGATGCCACGGTGACGGTCGCTGATGGTGATGACACCCTCCTGGAGGGGGCGACGGTGACCATCTCTTCCGGTTATGCGCCGGGGGAGGATCGACTCGATTTCGTCAACGCCAACGGTATTTCCGGTCTCTTCGACGCGGCGAGCGGTCGCCTGGAGCTGACGGGGCCGGCGACGCTTGCCCAGTACCAGAGTGCCTTCCGGGCGGTAACCTTCGTAAATGACAATGGCGACAACCCGGTGGCTGGCCGGCGGACGCTGACCTTTCAGGCCGACGACGGCGATGGGGTGAGTCTGGGAGTGACGGCCTTTGTCGAGGTCTCCCGGGTGAATGATGCCCCGACCTTGACGCTCCCGGGCAATCTGACGGGGATGGAGGATGCCGGGATCACCTTCAGCGGCATCCTGGTGGCGGACGTGGATGTCGGAGGCGGTTCGATGCGCCTCTCTCTTGGGGTTGGGCACGGGACGGTGACTCTGGGGGAGATGACTGGGCTGACCCTTTTTTCCGGGGCGAACGGGGGTGCCGAGCTGGTGGTGACGGGGAGTCTCGCCGCGTTGAACAATGCCCTGAACGGTGTAACCTACCTGGGGGCGCGGGACTATTACGGACTCGATACCCTCGCGATCGGGGTTTCGGACCTGGGCAATACCGGCTCGGGGGGCTTTGGCAGCGTTGCCGCCAATCTGGGGATCACCCTTCTGCCCGACCAGGATTCGCCGGTGGCGGGGGCCGATGCCCTGATGACGGCGGAAGATACCGATCTCGTCATCGATGTGACCGGGGCGCTTCTCGTCAACGACAACGACCCTGACAGCGATCCCCTGAGCCTTGTCGCGTTCACCCAGCCAGCCCACGGAACGGTGACGAGCGATGGCCTGGGTCACCTGGTCTATCACTCGGTGGTCGACTACAACGGCCCCGACCAGTTCACCTATACCCTGAGCGACGGCCAGGGGCACACCGACACGACGACCATCACTGTGATCGTCGATCCGGTGGCCGATGCCCTGACCGCCGGGAACGATGCCCTGACCCTGGTCGAGGACATCCCGACCGCAACCGGCAATCTCCTGGCCAACGATACCGATCCCGATTATCTCGCCGACGGTGGCCACAATCCGGCCCTGGCGGTGATCGGTTTTTCCCAGGCAGGTCACGGTTCGGTGAATTATCTGGGTGACGGGATCTTTGCCTACATCCCCAACGCTGATTTTAACGGCAGCGACAGCTTTACCTATATCCTGAATGCCGGCGACGCACGGATCGATACCGGGACGGTGGTGATCACGGTGACGCCGCGCAACGACGTTCCGCACCTGGTCAATAATGGCGGCGTCGGTATTGCGGAGGGGGGTAGCCGGACCCTCACCGGGGCGATGCTCCGGGTGACCGATCCGGAGGAGGGGGCGGCGCAGCTCACCTATACCCTGGGGCATGTTCCCGAGCGGGGGCGTCTGCTCCTCGGAGGGGTTCTTCTGGGGACGGGGAATACCTTTACCCAGGCCGATATCGAGAACGGCAACCTGGCCATTGCCCATGATGGTGGTGAAGGGACGGCGGACCATTTCAATTTCACTGTTGCCGATGGGGCCGGCGGGCAATTGGGGCTCACCACCGTGGCGATCACGGTAACGCCGGTGAATGATGCACCGGTGGTGGCGGTCAATGCTGGTCTGACGCTTGCCGAGGGGGGGAGTGCGACCCTGGGGGCGACGCATCTGGCGACGACCGATGTCGACACGGTCGCCGCTGCGGTGGTCTATACCCTGACGGCGATCCCGGAGCGGGGCACACTGAGGCTTGCGGGGAGCGCCCTGGGGCTGGGGGGGAGTTTTACCCAGGAGGATCTTGAGGCTGGGCGTCTTGTCTACGGCCATGGAGGTGACGAGGGGGCGGCGGATGGTTTTCGCTTCACGGTGGCTGATGGGGCGGGTGGGACGGTTGCGGAGAGTGGTTTTGCGATCACGGTGACGGCAGTCAACGACGCGCCGGTGTTGATCTTGCCGGACGGGGTGAGCGGTCAGGAGGATGCCGCGATTGGGGTGGGGGGGATCACGGTCGCCGATGCGGATATCGGTGGCGGAGAGCTGAGGCTGGCCCTGGGGGTGGGGTCCGGGCGTCTGACCCTGGGGAGCATTGCGGGCCTCACCTTTTTGAGCGGGGCCAATGGCAAGGGCTCTCTGACGGTCACCGGGGATGTGGCGAGTCTCAATGCGGCGCTTGCGGGCCTTACCTATCAGGGGCGTCTCCAGTTCCATGGAGCCGATACGCTCGCCATTCGGGTGAGCGACCTGGGGGGGACGGGCAGCGGCGGCGAACGGGAGATGGCGGGGAGTGTAGCGATCACGGTGGCGGCAGTTGCCGATCCGCCGCCGGCGGCTCCGGATGTGGTGGTTGTTCTTCCCGGGCAGCCTTTGGTGATTCCCCTGTCGCCGACCCTCACCGGCAACGATGGCGATCTGGACGGTGATTCCCTGGTCGTGGTCGGGATTTCCCAGCCCCTGCAGGGGACGATCGTCCAGGGGGCCAACGGTACAGTCACCTATACCCCGCCCGTGGGTTTTACCGGGGTCGACACCTTCACCTACACGGTGAGCGATGGAACGGGGCCGACGACCACCAATACGGTGACGGTGGTTGTCGGGGCGATTGCCAATGGTCTGATTGCGACGGCGGACAGCGTCATCACGGACGAGGAGAGCCCCCTGGTGACCGGGAATCTCCTGGCCAATGATCGCGACCCCGATGCCCCCGGAGGGGTCAATCCGGCGCTCCGGGTGGTGGGGTATGCGGCGGCGGCGCACGGTCTGGTCTATACCAACGGCGATGGCACCTTCACCTATATTCCGGTTCAAGACTATGCGGGGAGTGACAGTTTTACCTACACCATCAATGCCGGAGATCAGCGGATGGGGACGGCGGTGGTGTCGATCCAGGTCAATGGGGTCAATGATCCACCGGTGGTAGCGGTGAACACGGGCGTGACCCTCAACGAAGGGGCGACGACAATCCTCGACAAGGGGGCGCTCAGGGCGACCGATCCCGATGTTGCCGACACCCTGACCTATACCGTGGTGAGTCTGCCCGGCCATGGCACCCTGGCCAGGAACGGTGTTGCCCTGGTGGCTGGGAACCTCTTCACGCAGACGGATATCGACAACAAGCGTCTCACCTACCGTCACGATGGCAGTGAGAATTTTACCGACGGCTTCCGTTTTGTGGTGAGTGACGGCGCTGGCGGGCAAACGCTGGAGACGACTTTCGCGCTCCGGATCAATGCGGTCAACTCGGTACCGGCTCTTGTCACCAACGCCGGTCTCACCGTTGTCGAGGGGGGTGAGGGGACGGTTGGCGGGTCGCTTCTCAAGGTGAGTGACCAGGATAACCGGTCGGGGGAGATTGCCTACCGGCTGACGGCTATCCCGGCGGCGGGTTCCCTGCGGTTGCTGGGGGAGGTTCTTGGGGTTGGGGGAAGTTTTACCCAGGAGATGGTCGATACCGGCGCCCTCACCTATGCCCACGATGGAGGCGAGTTGGCGGAGACGCTCTTCCGGTTCACCGCGAGCGACGGCGCTGGCGGGGGGGTTGCGGAGACGGCGTTTCGCATCCGGGTCACCGGGGTCAACGATGCACCGGTGATTGATACCCTTGTGGGGTCGGTTGTCCTGGATGAGGATACCTTTGCCAGATTTGAGGGTCTCCGGGTGACGGATGCCGACCTGGGATCGGGGAGTCTGGAGGTGGGTCTGGTCGTCAGCAATGGCCGGATCACCCTGGGGGAGACGGGGGGACTTTCGTTTTGGCATGGTCGGGATGGTGAATCGCGGATGACCTTCACCGGGAGCTTGGCAGCGGTGAACCTGGCCCTGACCGGATTGACCTACACCCCGGCGAGCGATTTTGCCGGGAGTGACAATCTGCTCATCCAGATCAACGATCAGGGCCTCACGGGGTTGGGGGGAATCCAGGCCGACTCGACACGCATCGGGCTGACGGTGCGGTCGGTGGCGGATGCCCCGGTGGTGGGTCCCGATGCGATATTCACCTTTGAGGATACGGAGGCACTGATCGACATTCTCAGGGATCTGCTTGCCAACGACGTGGACCTGGATGGGGACCGGTTGACTTTTTCGAGCTTCAGCCAACCGGTGCGGGGAAGCCTGGTCAACAATGGCGATGGCACTCTGACCTATCGGCCCGATCCCGATTATAACGGCGCCGATACCTTCACCTACACTGTTACCGACGGTCATGGTCGCGCCGGCAGCGGCACCCTGGTTCTGATCAATCCGATCCCGGACTCTTTGCGGGCGGGCAACGATGTTCTGACCACCGATGAGGATCTTCGTCTGCTGACCGGGAACCTTCTTCTGAATGACCGGGATCCCGATTATCTGCCCAATGGTGGGCGAAATCCGGCCCTGTCGGTGCTGGGTTTCACTGCCCCGCTCCATGGTCGGGCGATCTACCAGGGGGATGGCGCTTTCCTTTACATCCCCGATCCTGGCTATTCCGGGGCCGACAGTTTCACTTATACCCTGAATGCCGGTGACCGGCGGGTGGATAACGCGACGGTGTCGATTACGGTGCGTAATCTCAACGATGCGCCGCAGCTTGAGGTCAATCGGGGGCTGACCGTTGCTCGCGGCGCCAGTGCGCGGATCGATACCGGGATCCTTCGTGCGATCGATGAGGATCATGCCGCCGGGAGTCTGACCTATACGCTGATCCAGCCGGCGGTGGGGGGGCTCTGGCTCGGGGGAACGCCGCTCATGACGGGTGGCACCTTCACCCAGGCCGACATTGATGCCGGGCGTTTGAGTTATCGTCATGGAGGCGGTGGTGGCGGTCAGGATCGGTTCCTTTTTTCGGTGACGGATGGGGCGGGGGGGCTCATTTCCGACTCCCTGTTCCGGATCACGGTCACCGGGGGGAGTG
>JADGCL010000055.1 GCA_015229005.1 Magnetococcales bacterium | reverse complement strand
CCGCCCCCCCCCTGGAGCTGCCGCCCATGGCAGACGAATTCAGACATCATATGGAGATCGAACGCCGCCTTTCGCCGCATACGGTGGCCGCCTATCTCCGCGATCTGCGGGAGTTCGCCGCCTTCTGGCTGGAACGCCACGGCCACCCCCTGGATCGCCAGGGACTGCCGCGGCTGGCCGCCGACGATCTGCGCGGCTTCCTGGGGTACGGGCTCCGGGCAGGCCTGAGCAAGGCGACCCTGCAACGACGCCTCGCCTCGGTGCGCTCCTGGCTGAACTATCTGGAACGGGAAGGGATCCTCGACCGCAACCCAGGCCCCCTGATCGGAGCGCCAAAGCAGGGACTGCGCCTGCCGCGGGCGCCAAGCGCCGAGGAGACACAACGCCTTCTGGAAAGCCGATTGCAACGCCCCGGTCGACCGGAGCCTTTGTGGGTCGCACTGCGCAACGTCGCCGCCCTGGAACTCCTCTACACCTCCGGCATGCGCATCGGCGAGCTGTGCCGACTCAATCGCCTGGATGTCGACATCACACACGGCGATGCCCGGGTGCTGGGCAAGGGCAAGAAGGAGCGGATCGTCCCCCTGGGCCGTCTGGCACGGGCGGCCCTGACACAATACCTCCTCGCCCGTGATCGCGCCGTCCCGCCCCTCGGCCCCAACGAACCGCTCTTTATCGGCGTCAACGAAACCCCCGGTGACCGGCGTCTGAATCCCCGGATCGTCCAACGCCTCCTGGAAGGACTGAGGCGTCAGCTGGGGCTGCCCGAGAGCCTCACCCCCCACGCCCTGCGCCACGCCTTCGCCACCCACCTCCTGGAGGCGGGGGCCGACCTCAGGGCGATCCAGGAGTTGCTGGGCCACGCCTCCCTCTCCACCACCCAGCGCTACACCCACCTCGACCACACCGCCCTGGCCCGGGCCTACGACGCGGCCCATCCCCGGGCCCACCGCAGGAAGGAGTCGGCGTGAACCCTCTCGTCAACCGCATCGTCGAGCGCCTGCTCCTGCCTCCGGGGCTCCTGCTTCTGCTCCTCCTGGGGAGCCTCTGGCTGTGGCGACGCCAGCAGCGGCGACCGAACCTCCCATCGCCGCGAATCGTCACCCTGCTCCTGCTCCTGGGGCTCGTGTTCTCCTTCGGATTATCGCTCCCGATCACCTCCAAGTGGCTGGTCCGACAACTGGAAAACCAGGAGGAGAACCGGCCCCTGCGCCGCGAGGAGCTCCTCCGGACAAAGGCCCAGGCCATCGTCATCCTCAGCAGCGGTCGCTATGCCGGAGCCCCCGACTACGACGACCGTGACACCCTCGCCACCGGCGGATTGGCCAGGGCCCGTTATGGGGCCCGCGTCCACCGGATCACCGGCCTGCCGATCCTGGTCTCCGGCGGTCGGGTTTTCCCCCGGGACGACGGACCTGAAGCCGCCCTGATGAAACGGGTCCTGGAGGAGGAGTTCCAGGTCCCGGTCCGGTGGAGCGAGGAAGAGAGCCGGAACACCCTGGAAAATGCCCGCTTCAGCGCCAGAATTCTCCGTGCCGAGGGAATCACCCGGATTCTCCTGGTCACCCACGCCATGCACATCCCCCGCTCCCTGCTGGCCTTCCGGGGAACGGGGATGGACGTCATCCCGGCACCGACCCTCTTCCAGACCGATGCCGACAACGCCGGGATCCTCGACTGGATCCCCAACGCCGGCGCCCTGGCAACCAGCAACAGCGCCGGCCACGAACTCCTGGGGAACCTCTGGTATCGTTGGCTTCAGCAACTGACAGGTGAAATCGCCACGAACTCAACGCAATGACACCCAGCTTTAGGGAGTGACACGGGAGCCCACCACGAACACGGCAGAATGACACCGCCTCGCGCCAATCGGGCGCCCCCCAGCCGTAGTCAGACGGCATCCTCCCCCCGGGTGGCGGAAAAGAGATAACCCGCGCCCCGGACGGTATGGATCAGCTTGACCGGCGAGCCGCTGTCAATCTTCTTGCGCAGCTTGTGGATGAAGACATCGATCAGGTTGCTGTCCTTGTCGAAGGAGTCATCGTAAAGGTGCCCGATGAGTTGGGCGCGGGAAATCACCCGGTCACGATTGTGGATAAGATATTCCAGCATGGAGAACTCACGGGCGGTCAACTCGATGGTCCGGGTGTTGCGGCAGACCCACTTCCGATCCAGATCCACCACGAGGTCAGCAATCTCGACCCGATCATTGGCCAGACCGGAACAACGGCGGATCACGGAGCGAATCCGCACCAGCAGCTCTTCGAAGGCGAAAGGTTTGACCAGGTAGTCGTCGGCGCCATAGTTGAACCCCTCAACCCGCTCCGCGACCGTGCCCAGGGCGGTGAGCAGGATTACCGGAGTGCGGTATCCCTTGCTCCGAAAGGCCTGGAGAAACTCCATCCCGTTCATCCGCGGCAGCATCCGATCCAGGAGGATCAGGTCGTAAGAGCAATTCTCAGCCTGGAAGAGAGCCTCCTCGCCGTCCATGGCCCAATCCACCGCATACCGCTCCTCCTCCAGCCCTCGCTTGACCGCCTTGGCCAGACGCTCATCATCCTCCACATAGAGTAACCGCATCGTCCGCTCCCCAGACGCGCATCCCCCCCCCTGCGAGAGACCAACCCCATCCAGATCATCGACCCCACACCGCCCGACGGCAAGCGCCCCCACACCGGCCTGACCACCGGTGCATGATAATCCGAACCCACAGAAATTAAAAACTTGTTTTCTTCTTCCCTCAGGCAGAGCGACCGGCGCTGCCCGTTGATAAACGGGCTGCGCCGGCCAGGGATGGCCGGCAAAATTCAACGGGACGGTGTAACCCGTTGAATTCGGAAGGAAAGGCAAAACTTGTTTTTGCCTTTCCGGGTTGAAAAAGTCCATGGATGGACTTTATTCAGCAGTCTGATCGAGAGCCATTGCGCGACAGGCTCAATGATAGCACGGAATTTGCTTCCGACGGTCGACAAACGGCATGGAAGAGTCCCGTTTCCGCTCCTTCCTCCTCCCCAACGGCAAGGTGCGCATGAGAGAGAACCAGCCATTCTCCAGCAGCGGCGATCACAACCGGGTCGTACCTTCATGGCTCACCCTGACCGGGGTGGTGCTGGTCGGACTCCTGACGAGCGGCCCTGCACCCGGTCAGGGCGGGATCGCCCTCGCAGCCGGAGAAGACTTGGCCGGAACCCCGGGGATCCCCCCCGAGTGGCCGCTCCCCGATCCCTACCTCAAGGTACCGGGGAACGATTTCGTCATCACCCCCGAGGGACGGTATGAACCCGTTCCCCCCAATCATCACCTCCAGACCGGATCCTCGGGAAAGGCGACCGCTGTCTCCCCCACCTCTGGTCCCACCGAGGAGCAGGTGATCCAGGCGACAGCGCACGCCAAACGTCTCCGCGCCGAAGCTGATGCCGCAGTGGCGGCCCTGGCCGACGCCCGTGCCCAAACCGAGGCGGATCTGGCCAAAGGCCGGAACCGACTGCACCGCCTCCGCTCCCGCACGGCCAAGGCACCCGGGAAGTTCCAACAAGCCTGGGAAAACGACACAACCGACCTCAGCGACCTCTCCCAGGCTGCCCAGGCCAAGGAAGATGCCGCCCACGAGATCGCTCAGGCCGAAGAGGAGGCAGAACTCGACGAGGCTGCACTCCGCTCCCGGGTCAAGGTCGCCGCCAGCGAAGCACAACACCTCGAAGATCAGGCCTCCGAGGCCGAACACGAGGCCCAGGAACTGGAAAGACGCTGGGCCGAGGTGAACGCCGCCAACCTCACCGCCAAAGCCCACGACTCCCTCGTTGCCGCCCAGGCGGCCTTGGCGGAGGTCACCCGTATCCGGGAACGCTACGCCGCCCGCATCAGCGTCGCCACCGCCAAAGCCAATGAGGCCAGAATGGCCGCCGTCTCTCTTCGCAATCAGGCCATACAGGCCAGGAAGGAAGGGCAAACACGCGTCGCCAAGGCGCACGCCCAGGCAAAGGAACTGCGCCAAACCGCCGCCAATCAGGGTGATGCCCTCACCACCTCCTTCCTCGACGACGAGACTTTCCTCGACGACTGGAGCCAGGCCGAGGCCAACGCCCAGGCCATCCGCCAACAGGCCGGCGAGGCCAGAAGGAACATCATCCAGACCCGGGAGGAGACCGAGGCCTCCATCGCCGAGGCCGCCAGCCAGGCGGAAGCTGCGGAACAACAGGCAACGGCGCTGAACGAAGAACTCTGGAACCTGACACGCCAGGCCGAAAGCGATATCCGCACCGCCGAGGAGAACGCAGAAGAGGCCAGGGCCAGGGCCGAGGCCGACCAGGTCAAAGCCATGACCATCCGCGAGAGGGTGACCGCGGCACTCCCGGGACACTGATTCGCCCCCACGGGCCAGAGATCAGGCCTCGACGGCGTATGAAAGGCATCCCGATAGCCTGTTGAAATACTCCATCCCTGGAATCATTCAACCCGGGAAGGCAGACGCCAGCTATGCTTTCCCTTCAAAATTCAATGAGTTAAAAAGTCCCGTCGAATTTTCCGGCCATCCCCGGTCAACGTACCCCGTTTATCGACGGGCCGTTGAGAAGGACCGCCGGGATCCCGGTTTTGAAGCGATCCACCTTGACAGGGATTGATCCATCCATTAGAATTTCTGATTCGCCAAAGCCGCAAGTTGATCTTCCGGACGATAGAGGAGAACGCCTTCAATGAGTGAGAATATCCTGCAGACCTCGGACAGCCGCTTCGATGAGGATGTCCTCAAATCCGGGTTGCCGGTGCTGGTGGATTTCTGGGCGGAGTGGTGCGGCCCATGCAAACAGGTCGCCCCCTTCCTCGACGACCTCGCCAACGAGATGAAGGGAAAGCTCCTCGTCGCCAAGCTCAATATCGACCACAACCCAGCCACCCCCGGTCGTTACGGAGTGCGCGGAATCCCCACCCTCATGATCTTCAAGGGCGGGCAGATCGAGGCCACCAAGATCGGAGCCCTCCCCAAGACCAAGCTCTTCGAATGGGTCAAATCCGCCATCGGCTGAAGTCCGCCCTGTCCGCCCCGGGTCCGGACTCCGTGTCGAAGGAGACCTGGCCCCCGGTGCAGACCGTCGGCGAGTGCTGCCCTTGGGCTGGTCGGCTCCGGGAGCGGGGGGGGGGGGACTCTTCCCGCTCCCGGGCGCAGCCCACCGCCCGCGTACCGGTTCGGCTTGGAATCGGGTCCCGTCAGCTCACCGCAGGGCCGTGACGCCCTCCGGCGGCGAGGGAAAAGGGAGTTTCCACCGGTCGCAAAACGCCCTCAGCGCCTCCCCTCCGACCCCCTCGATCGCCAGCCGTTTCTCCCGTGACTTCTCCCCTCTGACGATCCTGACCCGACTCGGCGAAATCCCGAGAGCGCTTGCCAGAAAATGAATCAGGGCCTTGTTGGCAGCCCCCTCCACCGCCGGCGCCCTCAAAGCGACCTTGAGAGATCCCCCGTGCATCCCGACAACCGCCTCACGGCTCGCCCGGGGCTGCACATGGATGGCCAGAAAAAGGCAACCCCCCTCCCAACGAAGAGCCTCGGCACCCCTCCCACCTGTGGTAACGTTCCCGACCATCGGCATCGACCAACGCCAGTTCACAATCGCAGAAAAGTCTCACCCACAGGCAATCAGGTCGTCTCCAGGTAAGTGTAGTCGTTCATAGCCGCCACATAGAACCGCAGAAAGAGACGCCCCTGCTCCTGACTGATCCGACCGTCGGCCACAGCCTTCCGGGTCAGGCGCCCCACCCGCTGGACCAACTCCTCGGGATCGTAGGAGACATACCGCAGAACATCCCGAACCAACTCCCCGGCCTGAATCTGGCAGAAATCCCACCCCTTCCCCCCCTCGGCCACCGAAACATGTACCACGTTGGTATCACCGAATAGGTTATGCAAATCCCCCAGGATCTCCTGGTAGGCCCCCGTGAGAAACACCCCGAGCAGATAGGGCTCCCCCTTCCTGAAATCGTGCAACTCCAGGGCCGGCTTCCAACCCCGCTCCCAATCGATGAACCGGTCGATATGGCCATCGGAATCGCAGGTGATGTCCTGCAGGGTCCCCCACTCGGTCGGACGCTCGTGCAGCCGGTGAATCGGCGCCACCGGAAACAACTGATCGATCGCCCAATGGTCCGGCAACGATTGAAAGACCGAGAAGTTGCAATAATACCGGGTGATCAGATACTCCTGGGCCTCCAGAAGCTCAGGGGATGGATTCGACATGTGACCGGCAAGGGAATGGATCTCCCGCGCGATCTTCTGGATCAAACGCTCCCCCTTGGACCGCTGCACCAGGTTCAGGGATCCCAGCTCGAACATCTTCTGGAGATCCTCCTTGACCTGCATCGTCTCATGCCAGATTGCCAGGGCATTGCGAAAATTGAGGTTGCCCAACATCTCCGCCAACTCCCGGATCTCGCGTATCTCCTCGGTCTCGGGCAGCGTTCGCCCCGAGGATTGCCCGTGCTGCGAGGTCTCCAGGACATTGACGACCAGCATCGCGTGATGCGCAGTCAACGCCCGACCGCTCTCGGAAAAGATATCCGGGTGCGGCAGATTCTCATTCTCACAGACCCAGGCCAGGTAGCCCACCACGTCATTGGCATATTCCTGGATCGAATAGTTGACCGAAGAGTCGTTGGTCGAACAGGAGCCGTCATAGTCCACCCCCAACCCCCCGCCGACATCCACATAGCGCAGATTGCAACCCAGACGCCTCAACTCCACATAAAACCGGGCCAGTTCCGCCAATCCATTCTTGAATTTGCGAATGTTGGATATTTGCGATCCTAGATGAAAATGCAGGAGTTGCAAACAATCCAGCATCCCCTGGGACTGCAAGGTCTCCACCGCCTCCAACACCTCCACCGCCGACAGACCGAACTTGGAAAAGGTGCCGCCGGAAGATTTCCATTTGCCATGTCCCGTCGCATCGGGACGGACCCTGAGACCAATCAGCGGTCGATGCCCCAGTTCCGCAGCCACCTTCAACACCAGCGTCAACTCCTGCGGCTTCTCCACCACCACATGGATATGCCGCCCCATCCGCACCCCCATCAGCGCCAGGCGAATGAACTCCTCATCCTTGTACCCGTTGCAGACGATCGGTGACTCCGGGTTGTCCAGCATCGCCAGGGCAATCTGCAACTCTGGCCGTGAACCAGCCTCCAACCCCATGGAAAAAGGCGCCCCATAACGGACCAGCTCCTCCACAACCTGCCGCTGCTGGTTCACCTTGATCGGGTAGACCGCAACATACCGACCCTTATATGAATACTCATCCCTTGCCGAATTGAAACATGTATGCAACTTCTCGATTCGGGTCCTTAAAATATCCGAAAACCGGATCAACACCGGCAGCGAAATTCCCTGGCTCTGGATGTCATCGACCAGATCCTTGATGTCCAGAGAACTCTTCAATTCCTGGATCGGCGAAACCGTCAGATTGCCTTTGGGATTGGCACTGAAAAAACCCTCGCCCCAATAGGGCACATGGTACAGTTCCAGAGAATCGGCGATGGTCCAACCCGGCTCTCCCTCTTCCTCCGGCGGCGCCGAAGGAAGCTGGCTGTCGGCTTCGCAACTCATGAACGGACTCCTCCATAAAAAGCAGAAAGGGGCCCCAAACACCGGGGCCCCCTGCTCACTGCAACCGGGTCGCCGACAGCATCACCTCAAGTAAAACACCGCACTCGGCGACGCCGGCCTTCTTCCCCCACGAACGGCACCAAAACGACTCAGGCACCCAACCGCTTCTTGTAATCGGCGACCTGCTTGGCCAGGCGCGCCGGCAGACGATCACCCACCTTCGCGAGGTAGGCATCCAGATCCGCCAACTCTCCCTTGAACGCCGCAACATCGACCCGCAACAACTCGGCAAGATCCTCCTTGGGAACATCCAGACCCGTCAGATCGAGATCCTCCGCCTTCGGCATGAAACCGATCGGGGTCTCGTTGGCGCCCACCTTGCCATCCAGCCGTTGACACATCCACTTGAGAACCCGGCTGTTGTCACCGAATCCGGGCCACAACCACTTGCCCTGGTCATTCTTGCGGAACCAGTTGACATAGAAGACCTTGGGAGCCTTGTCTCCAAGACGATCCCCCATCTCGAACCAGTGCTGCCAGTAATCCCCGATGTGATATCCACAGAAGGGCAGCATCGCCATCGGGTCGCGCCGAAGTTGCTGCTTGACATCAAGGGCCGCAGCCGTCGGCTCCGAAGCCGCCGTCGCCCCCATGAAGACGCCGTGATCCCAATTCATCGCCTGGTGCACCAACGGCATCACCCGCGTCCGCCGACCACCGAAAATGAAGATGTCGATCGGAACCCCCGCCGGGTTCTCCCAGTCCGAACAAATCACCGGGCACTGACGCGCGGGTGCCGTGAAACGGGCGTTCCCATGGGCCCCGACCTCTCCGCCCTTCTTCGGCGTCCACTCCCGCCCCTTCCAGTCGATACCGTGCTGGCAATCGCCGTCGATACCCTCCCACCAGATGTCCTTGTCATCAGTCAGGACACAGTTGGTGAAAATCGTATTCGCACGAATGGTATCCATGGCCATCGGGTTCGAACTGTAACTCGTACCCGGGGCCACCCCGAAGAAACCAGCCTCGGGATTGATCGCATACAACCGCCCATCGTCCTTGATCTTCATCCAGGCGATGTCGTCACCAAGACACTCCGCCTTCCAACCCTTGAGCGGCGGCTGCACCATGGCCAGATTGGTCTTACCGCAAGCACTGGGAAAGGCCGCAGCGATGTGATAGCGCTTACCTTCCGGGCTGATCAGACGCAAAATCAGCATGTGCTCGGCCATCCACCCTTCCTTGCGGCCCATGGCCGAGGCAATCCTGAGGGCCAGACACTTCTTCCCCAGCAGGGCATTGCCACCGTACCCGGACCCATAGGACCAGATCAGGTTCTCCTCGGGGAAATGGGCGATATACTTGTTCTCGATCGGAGCGCAGGGCCACTTGCCGTTGTCCTTCTCGCCAGCCGCCAGCGGCTTGCCGACCGAATGCAGGCAGGGGATGAACTCACCGTCACTGCCAAGAACCTCCATGACCCTGGTACCAACACGCGTCATGATGTGCATGTTCGCAACCACATAGGGGCTGTCGGTGATCTCGATCCCGATCTTGGCGATGGGCGAGCCGATAGGCCCCATGGAAAAGGGGATAACGTACATCGTCCGGCCTTTCATGCAGCCGGTATAGAATCCCCGCATGGTCTTCTTCAGTTCGTCCGGATCGATCCAATTGTTGGTCGGACCGGCGTCCTCTTTCCTCCGGCTGGCGATATAGGTCCGGTCCTCGACCCGGGCCACATCGGAGGGATCGGAGCGGAACAGATAGCTGTTGGGGCGCTTCGCATCGTTCAACTTGGTGGCGAGCCCGGCCTCTTCCAAGAGACGCATCATCTCGTTGTATTCGGCGGTGGTCCCATCGCACCAGACCACGGAATCCGGCTGACACATCGCCCTGACTTCCTCAACCCACGCATTCAGCTTCTGGTTCTTTGACATCTCTTCAGGCTCCTATCGATTTGGGCTCTAAGCTGACTTCCCCAGGTATTCCGCAAACTCAATGAAGGAGGAACCTCCTTGAACCCGGGCTGCACAAACGCCCGCGCCACCGACCGGCTCCCCCCCCGGCAGCCCGCTGGCAAACGGACCGCTCCGGCCAGAGATGGCCGACCAAACCCAACAGGAGTGTGCAACCCGTTGAATTTGTCACGACGGGCATACCGCAGCTTCGCCCGCCCGGACCGAAAAAAGCCTACCATTGGACTCATTCAGCAGTCTGCCAGACGACCTTCCTCCCAACGAATCAAACCCCGGACGTCGGCTCTGGATCGCGTAACAGAACGTAACTGTCCAGAAAAAAACCATAAAAAAGCGGTGAAGCCGTCCAAGCCCACCGCCCTCGAAACCCTCTTTCCCGACATCTCGACCTGATGAACGCTGTCTCTTCTATCCCACCCCCACCCATCTCGACAACACGACCCGCCACGACGCCACGACCGAGATATTCCGCCGAAACCTCATCCCAAGACCCGGCACCCCCCAAGCGCACACACAGCTCAAGACTAACCAAAGCCACACGCCAAGTCAACCCACCTCGCAAGATCCTCGACTTTTTTCCGAGCCTCCCCCGTGCCGGAGAGCCCCTTATCAGCCTGTTGAAAAAGTCCATCCATGGACTTTTTCAACCCGGAAAGGCAAAAACAAGTTTTGCCTTTCCTTCCAAATTCAACGGGTTACACCGTCCCGTTGAATTTGGCCGGCCATCCCTGGCCGGCGCAGCCCGTTTATCAACGGGCTGCTATACAAGGCTGTCATGACCCACCTCCGGAATCAATCGGGCTATCCGACTGATTCTGTAAGGAAGACGAGTACAGGTTCGCGTCTTCCGCCAAGAAGAACGGGCCACTGATGGCCGTTCTGCGACAGGCTCCTCGACCGTCTTCATAATGGATGCGCTCCCGTTTTTTTTCAAGAATCTTTCCAGCAGTCCGTTGATGAACGAGCCGCACCTGCCAGAGGGGGATGGCAAAATTCACCGGGACGGTGTAACCCATTGAACGTGTAAGGGCAGGCAAAATTGTGTTTTGCCTGCCCGGATTGAAAAGCCGCTGGAAGGATACTATTGACAGGCTTGTGGAGGATGTTTCCGATTACGCACAATAAAGCATCCTGATTTTCCTGGCAATTGCAAGGTGTTTACGACTTGATATTGAAGAAAGTCGGGTCACCGGAGTGGTCAGGCGCCAAGGTCAGGGAGGCCGAGTTGAGACAGTATCGCAGCCCGGTCGGCTCCGGACCATCGTCGAAAAGATGCCCCAGATGTGCCCCACAGGCACGGCATAGGACCTCAACCCGTTGCATGCCATGGCTCTTATCTTCCCGGGTCTCGATCTTGTTTTGATCCAGGGGTTGAAAGAAGCTGGGCCATCCGGTTCCAGAATCGTACTTGGCCGTTGACGCAAAGAGCGGCTCTCCACAGCAGCGACATCCATAGATTCCCGGGGTCTTGGTACGCCAGTAGCGTCCGGTGAAAGGAGCCTCAGTCCCCTGACAGCGGCAGATGGCATACTCCGCCGGATTCAGTTCACGCCGCCATTCCTCCTCATTCTTTTCCACGCGCCGCATTGCCACTCCTCCCAAACAGCACCATCCGTTTCCGACGCACCAACTGGTCCCCAGCCCCTTGGGGATCACCCGCAAGCGATCTGTGATCTGGCGGATCCGAACCATCCCCGAGACAAGAGCCCCCCCAGACCTCCCGATTCCCCCAGTCAAGAAACCGCCGGCAATAACCCCTCACCACCCGAACAAGGGTCGATCAGCGCCGAAAAGCGCGGACCATTCCGGGCAGATCATTTCCTTTCTGAAACAACAGGTTGCCCTTCCCGCTTGTCGGAAGCCTCCGGAAGAACCTGCCATCTGAATCATAGGCCTGAAAATTGCTTCCACAAAGGCCCAACCAAAGGAGGCAGCCCATTGTCCACTCGACTCAGCCCGACTTATACCCTGGTCCAGGATCAACGTCCGGACGGTCGCCATGCCGAGAGCGTCTTCGGCTGGCCCATGCGCGTTCTCTTCCTCCTGCTCAACCCCTCGTGGTGGGGCACCATCTGGATGGTGTCGCAAAACCGCCTCAGGTACGGCAAGGCCCTGGCAACTGCCTCGGTCCGAAAGCGCCTGTTTCCTGCTCTGGCTCCCGGCCAAGCCCACTGACCTGGCCCTCAGGACCCGGAGATCGGCGTCCGGCCCCCAAAAAAAAACCCCTCGGGTGACGAGGGGGTTCAAAAAACAGCGAGAAAGCCTCACCCAAAGCGGGGAAGGGCTTACAGTCCCATGCCCATCTGGATGTACCCGCAGGGGCAAGCCATCATGCAGACGTGGCACCCCGTACACTTGGTGTAGTCCGTGAACATCACCCGCCCCTTTTCCCGCTTGAGATCTCGATGGATCGTCTCCCGGGGGCAGTAGATACGGCACTGATCACAAACAAAGCAAAGGCCACAGCTCATGCACCGCTTGGATTCGGCGACCGCCTGGTTCAGGTCGATGGTCGAGGTGGTCTCCTGGAAGCTCGTCACCGCCTTCGTCACATCCAGACAGGCCCCCTCATTGCGATCTGCCTTCTTGAAGAAGGAGATCCTCAGCTCCTCTGCCTTCACGGGCCGGCCCTTGTGGGGCAACTGGTAAGGCTTGCCGCTCAAATACCCGTGAATGGAACGCGCAGCGACCCGACCATGCCCAACCGAACGAGTCGAAATGCCGAGCCCCATCACATCGCCGCCGGCGTAGATCCCCTTCTCCCGGGTCTCGTGTACGTTGTTGGCCGCGATCCACCCCCACTTGTCGGCAACGGTCTCCATCCCTTCCATGAGCTCCGGAACCTGGCCGATACCCATGATCACCGTGTCGCACTCGATGACAAACTCCGAGTTCGGCATAATCTCAGGCCGCCGCCGCCCGGAAGCATCCGGCGCCCCCAGCTGCATACGCACACACTTGGCCGCCACGGCCCGACCATCCTTCACCACCAGCTCCACCGGGGTCGCCAACAGCTCGAAACGGATCCCTTCGTGCTCGGCCTCCACCACATCTTTGGCGATGGCCGGCATCTCGTTCTTGGTCCGCCGATAAACCACCGTCACCTCGGCGCCTCCCACCATACGCCGGGCGCTGCGTGCAGAATCGAGCGCCGTCTTCTCGTTGGAGAGGGTCTCTTCCTCCCGCTGCGAGGCCCGGTCCACCGCCTCGCGGGCAGCATCATACCGGTCCGGATCGCCGCTCATCTCCGCCGCCGCCAGGTTGCTCTGCAACCGGAGAGAGACACGGGCAGCGTCCATGGCGCTGTCGCCACCGCCGATCACCAGTACCCGGCGACCGATCTCCACCGCCGCGCCGGTGTTGACCCGATTGAGGAAACTCGCTGCCGTAAACACATTGGCCGAGTTCTCCCCGGGGATGTTCATATTGCTCCCCTTGTGGGCTCCCAGCGCCAGATACACAGCCGCATACTTGTCACGAAGCTCCTGGAAGGAGACATCCTGACCGATCCTGGTGTTCAGCTTGAGTTCCACCCCGAGGTCCAGAATATTCTGGATTTCGCCATCCAGAACATCGTCCGGCAGTCGATAGGTGGGAATTCCGTAACGCAGCATCCCGCCCGCCTTGGCGAAGGCCTCGAAGATGGTCACATCATAACCGCGCCTGGCCAACTGATAGGCGCAGGAGAGCCCGGATGGCCCCGAACCGACCACCGCAACCCGCTTCCCCTGTCGCTTGTCGGTCAACATCCGGAGCTTCAGCTTGCGCCGGAGCCCGTGGTCGCCCACAAACCGCTCCATGTTGTTGATCGCGACCGAACCATCTTCCTTGTGCTGACGGTTACAACCGCTCTCGCACGGATGCGGGCAGATACGGCCATGGGTCGCCGGCAACGGATTCTTGTCCGTCAACTGCAACCAGGCCTGATCCAGGGCCTGCTCCAGGGGGATCTTCAGCATCTCGGCCTGGGCGATGGTGGTCAGGTAGCCCCGGATATCCTCGCTGCTGGGGCAGGCATCCCGGCAGGGGGGCAATCTCTGGACATAGGTCGGACACTTCCAACTCGTGCCATTGCGTACAACGATCTCCTCGGGATTCCCCTTGGTCAGCTTCGCCTGGAGATCCTCCCGCGTGAAATCGCTGGTCAGAATGGTGGGTATCAGCATCTTGACAACTCCTCCCGGACAAATGACAAAAGCAAAGTCCTGGCAGCGGGGCACCTCACAAGAAGAGCATCAGCCACAACAAGCCGATATCCCCGACTGGAACTGCACCGCGCACCGTAGAGGGAGGGGTCTGGCGAAACCTGGTTTCGCCAGACCCCCGCCCGCATCGGGCCGCAGACGGACTTTAGCAACACCCCGCTAGATACGAATCTGTGCCGACCGGTTGAAGGTCGACAAGGCCTCGGGACTGTCATCGATGTGATACTTGGTGAACTTGAAGCCGGTCTTCTCGAAAAACCGCTGCCAGCCGATCCGCTCGATCCACTCGCCGACCCGCTCCCAATCCTTGGCGCCCTCCTTGTAGGCCTTCAGGATCTTGCGCACCGCGTTCGAGACTTCCGGCCAACGGGGGGGATTGTTTGGCAGGCCCCAGACCGCCAGCTTCATGAAGCTCGGCTTGCTGCGGGCATTGGACATCTTGCCACCGACCCAGATGGAGAGGGTGTCGGTGTCGGAGTCACGGATCTCCATGGAGGGACATTGACCATGGCAGGCGCCGCAGTACATGCACTTCTCCTCGACCACCTCAACCGTTTCGACGCCATCCACGACTGCAGGACGGATCGCCGCGACGGGGCAGATGGCCACAACCTTGGGCAACTCGCAGATCTGCATGTCCTTGTGGTTGATCCGCGGTGGATGATGATGCTGCACGATGATTGAGATGTCGCCATGGCTGGCGCAGTTGATCTGACAGCAGGAACTCGAAATATGGACCCGGTTGGGTAGGCTCTCGTTCTTGAACTCGTCGATCAGGTCGTCCATCAGCGCCTTCACCGACCCGGCGGCATCCGAACCGGGAAGGTTGCAGTGAAGCCAACCCTGGGTGTGGGAGACGTTGGAGACCGAGGGACCGGTCCCGCCCAACGGCCAGCCCAGATCACCCTCGACCGTCGTGATCAAGGGCTTGAGATCCGCCTCGTTGCCCACCAGAAACTCGATGTTGGAACGCGAGGTGAACCGGACATGCCCCTGACAGTACTTGTCGGCGATGTCGCAGATCTTACGCACCGTATCGGCGCTCATCGTCCGAGGGGAACCGGCGCGGACCGACCACAGCTTGTCTCCGCTCGTCCCGACGTGCAGCAGCACCCCCGGCCGAACCCGCTCGTGGTAATCCCACTTGCCGTAGTTCTTGGCCATAACAGGATGCAGATACTTCGTGTAGTCCGGCGCCCCCTGGTCCCGCGGAGCCATCTTCTTCTCGCTCATGACCTTCCCTTCTCCTTGAACTTTGGCTGATCCGTCATCGACCGACAATCAATCCATCGCCTCGGCGGCCTCCGGTTCACGCGTCCAGACCGGGGGATTCTGACCAGACTCGCCGCCCAGGCGGGCGGGGCCCAATTCCTCGAACTTGATGTAGGGGGTGACCCGAGGCCGGGCGATCATGCGCGCATCCGGCTCCACGCCCACCCCGTCGAGGAAGGTGCCCATGCCGATGCGGTGGATGAACTCCCCGACCCTTTCGTGGTCCATGCCGTTGTCGTTCCAGAATTCCCAAACCCTCTCGACGAAGCTGGTCAGCTTGTCCAGATCCTCGTCGGTCTCGAGCTTCATGAACGGGACCAACACGAACCCCATGGTGTCACCGATCTTCAGGGTCCGCTTGCCCCCGATCAGGATCGTGACACCCTTGTCGTCACCGACCTTCAGAGCCTTGTGCATCACGTTGATGCAGTGCATGCACCGGACGCAATTCTCATGATCGACGACCAGCTCCTTGGTCGCACTTTTGACCGAGAGGCAGTTCGTCGGGCAACGGGTGATGACATTGTTCACCACGTAGTCCAGCCCCTTGGCGTCGATGAATTCGGCAACTTTGGCCTGGTCCACTTTCATCGCCCCACGCCAGGTCCCAATGATCGGCATATCGGAGCGGACAATGGAATTGGAGCAGTCGTTCGGGCAACCGGAGAGTTTGAACTTGAACTTGTAGACGAACTCCGGACGGTGCAAGAAAGCAATGAACGTGTCGGTCAGATGCTTCGTAACCTTCATGGTGTCATAGCAGGCCATCTCGCAGCGGGCCTGTCCGACGCAGCATTGCAGCGTCCGCATGGCGGCGCCGGATCCCCCGATGTCCCAGCCCTGGTGCATCAGGTCTTCGGCGCACTGCATCGCCCCGGCGTCGTCGAAGCCCAGGAGGAGGATGTCGCCGCTCATCCCGTGAAGTTGGATGATCCCGGCGCCGTTCTTCTCGGCGGCGTCGGCCAGCTCCCGGAGGGCCTTGGTGTTGTACACCCAGCCCGGGGGTTCGATCACGCGCACCGTGTGGAAATTGGCCAACCCGGGATATTTTGCCGCCTTCTCCGAAACCCGGGCAATGACCCCGCCGCCGTAACCGGGGACATTGATGATCTTGCCAAGCCAATAATTCCAACGGTTTTCGTAGGATTCCTCCAGCTGATTCAGCAGCTGGGTCACCACCGGCTTCTTCTTGGAGTACTCCTTGAGATCCTTGAAAAAGCTGGGCCAGGGCCCCGACTCCAGCTCATTCAGCATCGGTGTATTCAGAGGCATCGCTTTGGCTTCTAAGACACTCATGGAAAGCTCCTTGATGAGGTAAGGACGTCAGGCACTGACCGGCCCCCAATTCCGGCAGGGCGGTTCCCCGCCAACCCGCTCCGTCGGTCGCAGTCCGGAAGGTGAACCGAGCGCTGGATTATAGCCACTCGCCCCCCCCGGTACAATCGGGAATCCACGGTCTTTCCTCGCCCCAGTGGGGAGGATTCCGAGTTTTCCCGAACACGTATACAGACATCAGCTCCGAACACGAAAACAGATGCCAGCTCCACCATTTTCCCCCGCCTGGGGAAGCCGTACACCCAACAAAAATCGATCGCAGTAACAAAGGATTACCGCGCCACCCTCAGCATGATTCAGGAATCAAATACCACACATTCGCCACACCAGGGAAGGCCGCTCGTCGAAAAAAATCCCCCTGCCTGCCTTTGCCTGCGGGGGCATTTCCCGGACCGCTGCAATATCCCTTTTCGTACCCGGGGGCAGCCGCCGTCCGTTTTGGTGGCTGCCCTTGAGGAAAACCCTGCCTGACCGGAGCGGCAGAAATTGCCCAATGGGGGAGACGTATCTCCTCCGTGGGCTCTGAAGACTCCAAACAAGACGTTGAAAAACAAAAAGATACACAACGATCGCGGCAGGGGCGGATCCCTGGCAGAGTTGTTGCTGTTGCAGAGATCGACCATCCCGATGGTCGCACGCCGCCGCCAACCAGCTTCCCGGGTGTCCCGGGAGAAAATATGCGTGCCAAGGTCCTGCGGGGCATGTCCCGCCGATGGCCTCGACACGGGGAGGAAACGATGCGAAAAATGACCGGTTTGGCTTGGCTTGTCCCGGGGATCCTTCTCTCAAGCTTTGTCGGCCCTCCAAGGACGAATCCGGTGGATCCCGTCCCCCTTCCGGATCACTCTCCCGAGACGACCGGGGCGACTGTCCGCGGGCCTCTCCTCGATGATCCTCTGCCGCTCTTCGGCGAGGAGATCAACACCCCCGACCTGCAGGGACAAACTGCCCTGATGCGGGCCGCAAGGAACGGGGAGACCGGGAAGGTCGAGGAACTTCTGAAGGCCGGGGCCAAGGTCAACCACAAGGATTGGTGGGGGCAGACGGCCCTGACCTTGGCCATTCAGTCAGGGAATCGGGAGACGATCGACCTCCTGCTTTCCCACGATGCCAAGCTGACCGCCTGACTCACTGGACGACCACGACGGGCGGAGAAAACACCGGAGTCCCCCCTTCACCCCCGACCGCGACTCCTCTTCCCGGGAGGGCGGCGACCGATCGCCCCAGGGAGGGGGGCGATCGGTCGGGTGGGCGGACCAGCGCGGGGTCGAGAGAGGGGAGGAGAGAGAGCCGTGCCGGTCGGATCATCCCAACAGCCGCAGGGCGACCTGTGGCTGGAGATTGGCCTGGGTAAGGATGGCGATCCCCGCCTGCTGGATGATGGCATTGCGGGCCAGACCCGTGGTCTCCTGAGCGATATCGGCGTCCATGATCCGCGATCGGGCGATGGAGAGATTCTCCGAGACGCTCTGCAAACCGCTGACGATCGATTCGAACCGGTTCTGGATTGCCCCAAGATTGGCGCGAATGGACGCCACCGAGTCCATGGCGTTGTCCAGCTTGGTGAGATTGGAGTTCAAGGTCGACAGGGCGCTGGCGGTACCGACACCCTGACCGAAACTTCCCAGGGCCACCCCGGCGACCGGCGAACCGTTGAAGCTCACCCCCAGGGCCGCCTGACTGGCAGCCAGAATGGAGAACATCACCGCCTCCCCGGGATCGGCCCCGATCTGAAAAGTATTGCCCGAGAAACTGCCTGTCAGGAGATTGATATCGTTGTAATCGGTCTGGGTGGCCAGACGTTGAACCTCGGCCAGCATCGACAACACCTCATCCTGAAGCGTCTGCCGGGTGGTGCTCGTGACGGTGCTGTTGTTGGCCTGCACCATGAGATCGCGCGCCCGTTGCAGGGCACTTGTGGTCTCGTCCAGGGCGGCCTCCGCCACCTGGGAGAGGGAAAGGGCATCGTTGCTGTTGCGAACCGCCTGCGCCATGCCGCGGATCGAATTGTCCAGGCGCAGGGCGTAGGCAAGACCAGCGGAATCGTCCTTGGCCGAGTTGACCCGAAGGCCTGTCGACAGCCGCTTGAAATTGACCTGAAGCCGGTTTGTGGTTTTGTTCAGACTGTTCTGAACCGAATAGGTGGCGCCGCCGCCATTGATGGTGAGTGCCATGAGCCGTTCTCCCGAAACGTGTGCCAACGTGTGCCAGGTTTGTTACCGGCGCATTGCTCCCCGACGAGGCGCTCTTTTGGGTCGGTCCTCGATACATCGTCCCGCCCGGCTCCTTCGTGATGGGGATTGCGCTCTCTTTGGATCCAACCTTGATTCCAACCTTGATTCCAACCTTGAACCCCAATCAGGGTCCGCTTCCGGAAAGCTCCCTTTGACCATGAAAGCTCCCGGAAGGAGTCCCGGGAAGCCTTCGGAGCCCCGAAGGGAAGACCATCAATGGGCGCCTTGAGGCAAAAACGCACGAGGCCGCGGACAGGGTTCCCGACGGAACCCCGCTCCGAACCTTGTACCGGATGCTTCCCGAAATCTCTCACGGAAATCCTCACCAGTCCGCCCCCTGTGCCGTTCCGATCAGTGCCTTCCCAGGCTTCTCTCACGTTAGCGCTGCAATCCCCAAGCGTCAAGCCCTATCTCTGCCGCCGTTGGGGGCGGGGAAGGGGGGTGGGGGAAAAGGGGAAATCACCGAACCGGCAGCGATCCCCCCTGATCGACCTCCAGCTCGCTTCCGTCGCTCAACTCAGCCGTGCCCTTGAGGCGCCATGTCAGCCCCTGTCGCCTCTGTTTGAGGAGCGGCAACAGCTTCTCGGCACAGCGTAGAAGGTCGACGCGCACCCGGCTCTCCACCGGCAGCCGTTCTCCGGCGGGAATAACGACCGCAGTGCGAAAATCGATCTCGGTCAGGGCCGTTCCTTCGATCGTCAGGTCCAAACGCAGACGCTCGACAGGCATCGGTTGCGGATTGGGGTTGGCCAGCGCCAGGATGACGTCCAGATCCTGGCGGCTCCAACGGACGCCTGCCACCGCGACATCGTCGAGGGATACCTCGGGAGGTTGCCAGGGGTGGCGCTGAAAAAAAAACGAACAGGCTGGCAGAAAGAGGAGAAGAACCCAGAACCAACCGGAAAGAAGGCCTCCGTCCCCCCGGGGACGGAAAGCCCGACTGCGTTGTCCAACGGACAAACCGAACATCCCCTTCCCTCGCGAGAGACTCCGACTCAACCGACGAGATCCAACACCCGCTCAGGCGGCCGACCGATGATCGCCCGTCCCTTGTGGACCACCACCGGTCGTTCCAGCAACCCGGGAAAACGAACCAGGGCCTCGATCAGTTCTTCGCGTGTGCGTGCCGGATCGTCCAGATGGTTTTCCTCGTACTCCGCTTCCTTTCGACGCATCAACTCCCGGGGCTCCACCCCCAGCATGGCCAGGAGTTCGACGATCTCCTCCCGGGTCGGCGGCGTCCGGAGATATTCCACTACCCGGGGCGAAATCCCCTTCCCCTGGAGAAGGGAGAGCGCCTGACGGCATTTGGAGCAAAGCGGATTGAGATAGATGATCGTTTCCATTGAACACACCTCCGAAAAGTGTCTTGGTCCGGGTCAAGCCGTTTATCCCGAAGGGCCGTCGGACCATTTGCCCTCCCCATCGACCGGCGAAGCCCCCAAAGGCTCCACCAACACCTTGAGGGCCCCCGGATCGGCTGCCCGGCGAAAGGCGGCAAGCCCATCGGCAATGGGAAAGACCGCCTCCACCAGGGGTTCCACCTCCACCAACCGCCGCGCCAACAGCCTGAGCGCCGGGGCAAAGGGACCGCAACGGGAGCCGCTGACCGTCACCTCGTCCACCGCCAGCGCCGTGGCGTTCAGCGCTTCACCAGCGGCAACGGTACTCTTGAGGACCAGGAGCCCCCGGGGCCGAACCAATTCCCGGGCCAGGGCAAAGCCGGACGTCGAACCCGAACAATCCACCACCACGTCGAAGGCTGCAAACGGCAACGACCCCCCGTCCTGGGTGACCTGGATACCCAACCCGGCCAGCTCTGCCAATCCCCGCTGATGTCTCCCCACCACCGTCAGGTCGCACCCGGAGAGTACCAGCACCCGGGCGACCAGAAGCCCGAGCTTTCCCGCCCCCACCACCGCCACCCGATCCTGGGGACGCAGGTGATGACGCTGGGCGATGGCCAGGGCCGCTGCCAAGGGCTCGACGAAAACCGCCTGCCGATCCGAGATCTCGTCGGGAAGCGGGTGCAGATTGGCCAGCGGAAGGGCACAGTACTGGGCCAGCGCCCCATCCCGCCCCACGATACCCAATACCGTTCGTGCCCGGCAGTGGATGCCATCTCCCGCCCGACAGGTGGCGCACCGGCCACAGGGAACGTTGATCTCCCCAACCACCCGCCGACCGACCCATTCGGGCACCGGCGCAGACTCCACGACACCGACGAACTCGTGGCCCAGAATTCCGGAGAATTCCCCATAGCCGCGGGTGATTTCGATATCGGTGCGACAGATACCCGCGAGGGTTACCCGGATCAGCACCTCCCCTGCCGTTGGACGCGGCAGCGGACGTCGGCTCAATCCCAGGTGCCCCTCGTAGGCCAATGCCCACATGGAGGAATATCCTGCCATCAGTTCGCCCCCCCCCCTTCCAGGTTGGAAACCCTGGCGTCCCCCGGCCTCTTGGCTAGGCGTAACCCGCCAACCGACGCCGCGAGGTCACGTCACACCTCCCCCCCCCCGGCGGGTGACGCTCACGACCCGCAGCGGAGGCTACCGCAGCAACCAGCCGGCAGCACCAGAACCGCCACGGCCGACCGGGGCCATGCGAAATCCTTTTGGGTTTGAGCCCCTTTCGGGTAAAGATAGACCAGAATCGCCGCCGCTTCAATCAGAAGAGGGGGCAGAGCCCCCCCTGCACCAGGGTCTGTTCACAATTGGCCCCGGAGACCTTGATGCGGCGTTGTGGGGCCTCTCCGCTG
>JADGCL010000054.1 GCA_015229005.1 Magnetococcales bacterium | reverse complement strand
CCGCCCGCGCTTCATCGAACTCATGGCCGCGCACGGCGTCCAGGTTTCGGCCCGTTCTCCTTGTCTGCACGATTACCCCTACATCCCCAACGACCGGACCTTCCCCAATGCTGCCCGCTACAGCGATACCTTGGTCATGCTTCCCTCGGGTCCGGAACAACCTTTGGAGAATGTCGAGCGGAGTATCGCCGTCATTCGCGAGATCGACCCCCTTCTGACATGAACCAGGTGGTTTCGTCCCTCCTCTCGGGGCGGGGATGATCCTTGATTCGTCTTCGTGGAAGTGGCAACCTGCGGGAGGCCGGTTGGTATCGCCTGATACTAGCTGGTATCGCCTGATACCGGGATTTTAGCTTGGCGGGTGATGGCCTGGACCGCCTGCTGCGGATGGAATGGGTGAGGGCGGGTGGGGTGGAAATGGCAGGGGCCGGGTTTTTGTTGACGGTTTTCGGGCTGTGTTCGTCGAGTGGGGTGTGTCATGAGGTTGGGGTGCCGTTTTTTTTCAATCCCGAGAGGAATGGAGTGGATCATGAGGCCGAGGCGCGGTGTCTTCAATCCCAAGAGGAGGCTCCGTTCTCTGGCGGGTACGGAAAGCGAGCAGGAGTTTCTCGACCACCTTGCCTCTCGGGTTGGCTACGGTGGCAATCCCGAGCATAAGCGTGACCCCGGCGATTTCGGGCTGAAGCCCCCGAGTGACCCCAGGCCGGGCAAAACGTTGTGCGATGTTGTCGGGATTCGAACCCGCTGGGAGGCGCTGTCGCTTCTCCGGGAGGGTTTGCGGCGCGGTTTGGTGAGTGCCGGCCAGAGGGGGGAGTGGCCCAGGAATGTTTGGGCGGTCAGTAGCGATGGTGTTCCGTTGGAGGCGCAGTTGGAGAATGCGGAGCGAGGTGTCTACCACGGTTATCCCATGCCGGTGCGGGATCCGTTTCGACAAGAGGTCTTGAAGTGTTGGGGAGCGTCATGAATCGCCCCTTTTCCCTGGAGCCCCAGTGGCAACCCTCGGATCATGGTACCGAGGAGGTTCGGCAGACCACCGCGCTTCTCAGGATCACCGTCAATGGTCGTTTGGCGACCAGGGCCGACAATGATTGGACTCGCTCGGTGGGTGAGGCGGTGCCCCTCTCCTGTTATCCCCTGGCCATCTGGCTGGCCTCCTCCTGGTGGCGTCTGATCTGGGAGCCGACCCCGGGAGAGACCAGGGATGAGCCAAGTGTGGAGTGGCGCATGGCCCATGAAATGGCCGGAGCCGGGGGAGGGTTTCTCTGGCCGCCTCTTTGTTTCGACACGGATGGTGAGGTGGTGACGGTTCGCTGCCAGCCCTCTGCGGAAGATGCGTCCGAGCCGGTTCGTTATTTGGGCCATTTCAGGGAGTTGGTGCCGGTCGCGGACTTTGCGCGGGGGATCGAGGCATTTGTCCAGTTGGTTCTTGCGCGGCTGGATTCCGTGGGCATTCGGGAGAGCGAGCTGCACCTCCTTTGGCGCGAACTCTCCGTCGAGCGAGGTGAGGCCGAGGCGGCGGCCTTTCGGCGCCTGGAGGCACTGCTCGGGTTTGAACCCGACGAGGCTCCGGATGGTGTTGCCGACTTTTTCCAAAGGTTGTCCCTGGAGGTGGGGGAAGAGGCCGTGGCGGAAGTCGCGGCGGCTTTTGCGCGTCCCGGGTCGGGTCTTCTTCGGGACCGCGTTCTTTTCCTGGAGAGACCGCTTCCTGCCGGCCTTCAAGGCAGTTTGGCCAGCGTTCTTGGCCTGAGGGAAGATGCCCGCTGGATCTGCCGGTCGGTGGCGACGCCATGGGACCGTGGTCGGGACTTGGCCCGAGGTGTGCGGAAGTTCCTGGGGTTTGGTTCGGGACCGCTCCCGGATGATCGTTTGGGGGAGATCCTGGGATTGACGACCGAGCATTTGGCGAGGGGTGCCGCTTCCCTGGGTAAGGTCGGCCTGAGTTTGGCCGTCAAGTCGGGGGATCTTGGTGAGGTCCGCTTTCTTTTTCGTCGCTCTTCGCGCACGGGGCGGCGTTTTGAGGCGGCGCGCTGGCTGGGCGATGTCTTGATGGCCCCCCCGGGGGATCGCTGGTTGCCGGCCACGGATACCAAGACGGCGCGGCAGAAAGGGCAGCGGGCCTTTGCCGCCGAGCTTCTGGCCCCCATCGAGCCTCTGGCTTCGTTTCTGGGGAAGGAGCTGAATGACCCTGAACGGATCGAGGAGGCCGGGGACTATTTCGGAGTCTCGACCTGGGCGATCAACAGTCAGCTCGACAACCAGGGGTTGAGACCCTCTCTCAGCGCCTCTGCCGGGTCGTATAGCGGGTACTGAGGAGTCTTTTCTGGACCCGGAACTTCTGATCGCGCTCGACCGGCGCCATGTTTGGCACCCCTACACCCAGGAGGCGACCGCCCCTCTGCCGGTGCCGGTCGTCAGTGGCCGGGGGGCCTGGCTCACCGGCGCCGATGGGCGGCAATATCTTGACCTCATCGCCTCATGGTGGGTCATCACCCATGGCCATGCCCACCCGCGGGTGGCCCGGGCCATCGCCCGCCAGGCCGAAACCCTGGAGCAGGTGATCTTCGCCGGTTTCACCCACGAGCCGGCGGTGACCCTGGCGCGGGAGTTGACCGCGCTCCTGCCGCCGGGGCTCGGGCGGCTCTTCTTTTCCGACAACGGTTCCACCGCCGTCGAGGTGGCGCTCAAGATCGCTTGCCAGTATGCCCTCAATCGGGGGGCGCCGCGCACCCGTTTCCTTGCCTTCGAGGGGGGGTACCATGGCGACACCTTCGGGGCGATGGCGGCGGGGCGTTCCAGCGGCTTTTTCCGGGCCTTTGAATCCCTCATGTTCGCGGTGGATACCCTCCCCTTTCCCGCCACCTGGGAGGGGGATGAGGCAGTCGGGCGGCGGGAGGCGGAGTCACTGGTGATCCTGGATGCCCACCTGGAGCGCCACGGCGAGCACTATGCGGCCCTTCTGGTCGAACCGTTGATCCAGGGGGCCGGGGGGATGCGGTTCTGTCGTCCGGAGTTTCTTGCGGCCCTGGCGGAGCGGCTCCGTTCCCGGGACATCCTTTTGATCTTCGACGAGGTGATGACCGGTTTCGGGCGGACCGGGGCGATGTTCGCCTGCGACAAGGCCGGGGTGGTGCCCGACCTCATTGCCCTCTCCAAGGGGCTTACCGCCGGTTTTCTGCCGATGGCGGTGACCGTCTGCCAGGAGCGGATCTACGAGGCCTTTCTGGGGGAGGAGTTTGCCCTGGCCCTGGCCCACGGCCACTCTTTTACTGCCAATCTATTGGGGTGCGCGGCGGCGGTCGCCTCGTTGGAGCTTTTTGCCGAAGAGGGGACCCTTGCGCGGGTGGCGGCAATCGAGGCGATCCACAGGGAACGGCTCCGGGGTCTCCAGGGGCATCCCCTTCTCCGCCGACCGCGGGTGATGGGGGCGGTGGCGGCCCTCGACCTGGCGGTGGCCGACGGCGGCTACTCGGCCAAGGTCGGCCCGGAGCTGAAGCGCTTTTTTCTGGAGCGGGGGCTCCTGATCCGGCCACTTGGGAATGTCGTCTATCTCATGCCGCCCTATTGCCTGGAGGCGGAGGCGCTGCACCGGGCCTGGGATGGGGTCGAAGCCGCCCTGGAGTGGGTCGGTCGCCGGCGGGAATAGAACCTGGCCTGGTCTCTCCGGGTTCAGGAACTCGTCAAAGTCGGTGGTTGGAACCTCCAGCAAATTGGCGGGCATGTCCGTCCATTGAGACCGGTCTCCACTCAGAACGTTCATGGCGTTCAGGAGCATCGTGGCAAGGACCTGCCTCAGTGCGGCAAAGTCAGGATGCTTTCCGACCCAGTCGATGATGACCTTCGCCAAAACAGGCAAATCCTCGGGCGAGCGGCATTGCTCGACCTGGAACACCAAGGCAGACAAGGAACCCCTGAAGTTCCGACCCGTCAGGCGTGGATGGGACCCAGGCGCAACATCAGTGTCATGGAGTGCAACGGCGATTCCTGGAAGCCGTGATGCTCGTAGAATCGTTTGGCTTGATCGTGGAGGGCATGGACGAGCAGGGCGCGGACGCCTGCGTTTCGAGACACGACGATGGCCCGATTGACGGCGTCTTGCAGCAAAGCGACTCCGAGCTTGATGCCCTGGGCGCGACGATCGACCGCCAGACGCGCCAGCAACAGCACGGGGACTGGGTCGGGCATGTTCCGCCGGATGTTGCCGGTGGCCGTCTGGTGCGTAACCGCTCCGGCTGCCATCGCGTAATAGCCAAAAACCCGCTTCTCTGGATCCGCGACGACGAACGTGCGGCTTGCCCCACTCGACTGATTGGCCAGTGCCTGGCGCTTGAGCCATTCGTCAAGACTGGCTTCCCCGCAGTCGAACCCGTCCAGGAGATGGGTGGAAGTGAGCGGTTGTGGTGCGCCAAGTTGCAAGCTCAGGCCCCGCCGGGGTTCCAGGGGACCTTTGCGGCCATCAGACGTCCAAGCCCGGGGTTGGGGCCGGGTGGCGCATCCAGCATGGCGGTGAATTGCTGGAACTTGTCGGGGTCCAGTTCGAAAAAGAGCTGATCGAGGACTACGGCTCGCGCACGTTCGCAGGCGGCCTCGAGCATGAAATCAGAACGGTTCTTGCCCAACAGACTGGCGGCGCGATCGATCAGGTCACGCTGCCTGGGCAGGGCTCGCAGGTTGATGGCGGCGTCACGCATGGGTCGCTCCAGTGGGCAGGCCACGATTGGAGGTGCATATCGTACCGTGATGTGTGGCAGTTGTCAACACAACAAGCATGGTCTGAAATTTGCTCTGGGTCCAGAGCCCCCCGTCGCAAGGGGGCTTCTCATGACCGGGCAGCCGGGATTGTGATCGTTGCGTAGCCCTGGACTGCTCCTGCAGGAGACGGTTGAAAAAGTCCATCCATGGACTTTTTCAACCCGGAAAGGCAAAACGCGGTTTTGCCTTTCCTTCAAAATTCAACGGGTTACACCATCCCGTTGAATTTGGCCGGCCATCCCTGGAAGGCTCTGCCCGTTTATCAACGGGCTGATAGGGTGATGGTCAGTCGGCGGTGATCTTGACGAAGGCCATCTCGGTGACCAGATCCATCTGCTTCATGAGGGTCTCGGTCTCCCGCATCAGGACCGGAATCCGGCCCTGGGTGAAAGCGGTCTGGGTCTGCAACTGTTTGACCCGGTCTTTGGCCATGGCCAGCTTGTTTTCCTGCTCTTGGATCGCCGGGCGCAGTTTTTCGATGACGCCGAGGAATTCGAGGCGCTCCTTCTCGGTGGAGATGCTCGGGTTGTAGAGTGATACCTGTTGGGCCTTGGCGTAGCGGCTTTGGGCGTCGGCGATGGGCTGATGCAGACGCCGCAGGGCCTGGTCCTCGCTCTCGACGAGGGCCTGCTGTTCGACGAGTTCCTGTCCGAGGCGGACCGCTTCGGCCTGTCGTGCCTGGTATTCCTCGTTCTTGACCGCGAGGCTGGCTTTCAGGGAGGCGACCTCCTCTTCCTGTTCCTGGGAGGTGTTGGGGTAACCCCAGGCGACGGAAGGATTCGGGTAAGTCCATTCCGGGACGCCTCCTCCGGCTTCGGCCCCGGCGGTGGTCAGGCTGACGATTGCCGCAGCCGCCAGGGCGGAAATCCGGCGATGCGGCGAAACTCTCTTGTGGTCACGATCCATGGAGGTCTCCCTCGGTTACCCGATACGACCCGTCGGCGAGTCGCCGCCCCTGCCCGGGTCATGGGTTGGGTGGGGGACTCGCGGAGGGATCACTGCTGACGAAACGTCGACCCGGTGACAGGATTTCGACCATGTCCGAGCCAACACCGATCATGCCCCCCCCACACCCTCTGGAGGAAGGGTTTCTTGTCTTCCTGTTGCTTCTGGCGATTGCCGGACTCTTCCTGCTCTTTCTTCCCTTTCTACCCGGGCTCTTTCTTGCCATCCTCCTGGCGGCCTCGACCTATGGCTGGCAGGATCGACTGAGAAAGCGCCTCGACATCTCATCGGCCAAAGCTGCCGCCGGCATGACCCTTTTTGTGCTGCTGGCGGTGGTGGGACCGGTTTCCTACCTGCTCATGGCCACTGCCGTGCGGGTTGGGATCCTGGTCCGGGACTTCCGATCCTGGTTGGACGGATTTGATTCATCTGCAGATTTTGTAGATTTTCTGCGGCTGCGGCTGGAGGTCCTGCCGGTCCCGATCGAATTGAAGGAGTTGTTTCTGAGCCAGGCCGGGAGCTACAAGGCCGTCCTTGGTGAGAAGATCGGCCAGGGACTTCTCTTTCTCTTTATGGGGTTGACGGACAACGCTTTCTCTTTTCTGACCTCCCTCCTTCTTGTGGTTTTCGCCCTCTTTTTTCTCTATCGGGATGGCCCGGAGATGGTCCAGAGGCTTGTCCGCCTGACCCCGTTGGCCAATCGCTACGATCGTGTCATCGTCTACCGATTTGCGGCTCTGGCCTCGGTTCTGACCTGGAGCGCCGTGGGGATCGCCTTTTTGCAAGGGATCTCGATCGGTCTGGCGGCGGTCCTTCTCGGGCTTCCCTGGTTCTACCTGGGGGTGGCGGTGGCGGTGACCTCGTTCATTCCCCTGGTGGGGGGGGCGCTGGTGTGGGGACCGACGGCCTATTATCTCTTTCTCGCCGGTCGCGAGGGAGCGGCCCTGTTTATTCGTCTGGGGCGGGCTGGTGACGGGCATGTTGATCGACAACATCGTTCGCCCGATTCTGATCCGTTGGCTTGCCGGTCGCCAGGCGGGCAACCTCCCGGGGGAGGATTCGGCCTTTCCCGATCACACCCTGCTGACGGTCCTCTCCACCCTGGGAGGACTCATGAGCTTCGGCATCCTCGGACTCTTCATCGGTCCCATGATCGCTGCCATGGCGATCACGGTCTTCGATCTCTACGAGATGAAATACAGCGCCCTCCTGGACGATTCCTGAAGGGGGCGGAGCGTGAGGAAGGGGTCTTTCACTTCTCCTGGCGGAATTCGAGGATGGTGTCTTGAAGTTCGAGGATGTTACCATCCATCAGCTTCTGTCGCCCGGAGATGTGGACGCTGTTGAGCTTGGTGCCACGGACGGCGGGGATGAAGAAATAATCGGCGCCCTCCCGGCGGATGACTCCGACCCGCTTTGGGGCGAACATTCCCTTGAGGCGGATCTCGGCGTGGTCGTCCTTGCCGATGTTGGTCACATCCTGCACCAGAGCGATCCGGGAACGGTTGAGGTCGCCCTTGATGACGTTGAGGTGGGCCCGGACGATCTCGGTTTCCGGGTGGGCGGCGAGGATCGTTTCGTGATCGATGCTCGTAGCGAGCAGGGTGTTGGAATTGTCATCGGGGGTGTCGGCGACGGCTGGAGCCGGGGTTGCGACGGTGGCCGCGACCGGCACGGTCTCACCTTGCGAGCTGGTCTCATCTGTGGCGGCATTCTCGCCGATGAAGAGCAGGGTGAACTTGCCGATACGGACATTGTCGCCGTCGCGCAGGCCGAATTTCTTGATCCGATGGCCGTTGACGAAGGTGCCGTTGGCGCTGGCCAGATCCTCGACGAAATAGCGGGTTCCTTGGGGGAAGATGCGGGCGTGGCGACGCGAGGTCTGACCGTCGGCGAGACAGAGACGGTTTTCCGCCGTTCGCCCGATGTCGATTGCTTGCGCCCCCAGGGGAATCTCTTCCTGGACGGAATTGTCGAGTTTGACGACCAGTTTGGACATGGCTCTCTTGAACCCGATTGGCTGCCCGACCGCACCCGGGCCACTCTAACGTAACTGTCCCCTTTTTTCCTCTTTTTTTTCCGGACCCCTCATTCCTTCCCGGCGAAGGCCTTGAGTTGGCGCAATCTTTCGACGATTTCGGAGGGTTCCCTTGGGGCCGGGAGGAGGTCTCTGAGGCGTCCTTGGGGGTCGACAAAATAGACAGAAGATCCGTGAGTTACGGCGTAATCGTCGGGATTGTCGGGGGTCTCCGGGGGCTTGATGAGGAAGGTGGCGCCGAGCTGCCGGGTAAAACCGGCGATCTCCTCCGGCGTCCCGGTTGCTCCCCGCAGCCGGGGGTGAAAATAGCCGGTGTATTCGCGAATCCGTTCCAGGGTGTCGCGTTTGGGGTCGACGGAGAGGAAGAGTCCCTGGATATTCCCGGGAGGGCCGGGCATCCTCTCCAGCAGGGCGAGGGCCTCACCCATCAGGCCGAGGGTGGTCGGACAGACATCGGGGCAGTTGGTGTAGCCGCAGAAGATGAGGGTCCAGCGGTCGCGGAAATCGGCCAGGGTGAAATCCTTCCCCTCCTGGTCCGTCAGGTGGAAGTCGACCAGGTTCCGGGTGGGGATGAGGGCCCCGTCGGCGGCGGTTTCCGTGGGGGGGGGAGGTATCGCCGCCGGCCACCACCATTCCCGAAGGTGAATGGCAAGGAAAAGCAAGGACAGAGCAATCGGTAAGAGTACGAGCTTCCGTCGGGACATGGGGAGTGGGTCTCCGCGCTGGGGTTGGTGGTCGCATGGCTCTCTGCAACCTCACCATCTGCATTGGAGGTTACGGCGGGCGCTTTTTCAAGGGGGGAGAGATGGACCTGTTCGACAGGCTGATGGGGGGGCGATTTCAGGGTGGCGGGGAGGTTTCCGGCAATGCGGTGTTTCAAGGGCGGGTCGGGAGTTGCCATGGTGGTGGCGCTTGTTCTTCTGTGCGGGTGTCGGGAGAGGGGGGAGCGGGTGGAACGTATCCACGAGGTCAATCAGGTATGCAGCCGCCACGACGAAACGGGAGGGATGGTGGTGCTGCTGGATGTGGCGGGGGAGGATGGTTCGCGTCTCTGCCAGTTTCGGGTCTGGGACAGTGCCTCTCTGGGACGAACCTATCGGGGGACGCGCTTTGTGGAATTGAAGCCGTATCGGCACGAACTCTACCCGGATTATCCCTACTATCGGTGCGAATGGTCGGACGGTTGACGGGGTCGGGGCCGGGATCGACCGGGATCAGGGGCGTCGGGGGGCGGTGGTTGCGATGGGCCGGGCCGGGTGGCGGCTGAGGTCGGCTTGGGAGGGTTTGCAGCTCCTGTCGCGTTCTGCGACGGGAGCTGCGGTGCGGGGAGAGGCTCCGGAGGGGTGGAATGAGTCGTTCGGGAGGGATGGGGTTCGGGAAGCTGGTGATTGCCGCAGTGAGGCTGCTCCTGGTATCGGGGGTGGTGTTGGGCCAGGTATTGCCGCTCCATGCCGACTGGAAAGAGTCCCTGGACGGGGCCGTGGAGGCGACCCGCTCGCTCGGGGAGAAGGCGGTGGAACGGACTCGGGATCTGATCGGGCAGGGGGAGTCCCCCTCGGGCCGGGAGTCGCCGGATGGAGGCGTCGCCGATGGCTCCCGAGAGATCGCCCCTGCCCGGGGTGACGGGAGTGATATCTCTCCCGGGCAGGGTGTTGGGAAAGAGGGAACCGGAGCTGGCCGGCGGGAGGAATTTTCCGAGCTCTGGGGGAGGATGGTCGGTCGTTTGGATGCCGCCAGGGGAGTCTACGACGAATTGGAGAAGGCGCCGGACTCCTCCTGGCTTGGGGGGGACCGGAGTTCCCTGCGCGAGGATTTCAACGATATCCTCGATGAGATCGTCATTCTTGCCGACGATGGGAGGGTCGGGGAGTATCGGCGGGATATCCAGGCGTTGCGCAAGGAGATTCGGGAGAGCCAGGAAGAGATCCGCCAGGCTCGCGAGGCGATGGTCGCAGCCCCTCGGGAGCATCCGGTCAAGAAGACCCGATCGGCCTTCGAGGCCGAGATTCGGGATGCGCGGAGTCGGATTGCGACGCGGGAGCGGGAGGTTGCGGCGATCATCGCCCGGTTTGCCGAGGCGCTTCGGCGTTCGGGACTGGAGTTGACCCCGGAGCAACTGACTATTCTCCTTTCCCGGATTGATTCGGCGGACATCCTGCGCATGGTGGTGGTCTTCGACCTTCTCAAGGACATTCACGCGCAGTTGACGACGCTGATGGTCGAGGCCGGCAGCGACGGCGAAAGTTCCCGACGCTACTACGGGATGCACGTTGTTTTGTTGGAGGCGGTGGTCTTCATTCAGGAGCGTTATATCCGGGAGGTCGAAGGGCGGCATCTGGTCAAGCTGGGTGACCTGGCCCAGGCGACGACCCGGTTGCAGGGCGAAACCCGAAGGGCCCTGGCCGGGGAGGTGGAGTCCCGTCGCCGGGCAGTCTATGAAACCAATCTCAAGGCTCAGGATCTTACGCTGAAGACGGTGGAACTTTATACCCGGATGCTGGGTCGACAGCGGGACAAGGTGGTCCTGGCGAAGGGCAATGCCGAAAAGGATCTCAGACTTGCGGCCAACACCTACGCCACGGTTCGGATCAGCGCCGAACTCCTGCAGTTGATCCAGGAGAGTGGCAAGGTCTATGACGCCCTGATCGCCCTGCAGGTGCCGGAGATCGTT
This sequence comes from Magnetococcales bacterium, assembly GCA_015229005.1. GTDB lineage: Bacteria > Pseudomonadota > Magnetococcia > Magnetococcales > JADGCL01 > JADGCL01. The sequence goes on along the minus strand of JADGCL010000054.1, from coordinate 11,592 downwards.
CCCTTCGACAACGGGGAGATGGCGCGTCGATTCGAGGAAATTTCGCAGGAGCTCTCCCCTTGAGGGGCTGTTCCCGGGGAGGGGTTGCCAGCGGTCGGAGAGCGGGTGGACCGGGAATGGGAGAGGAACGCCGATGGAAACGACCGTGATTGCCTGCATCAAAAACCGGATTGGTTCCGGGCCCTCCTGTGCCGGCTCGGGGAGTGAGGCCATAGCCGAAGCCCTGGAGGCGGCCCTGCGGGAAAAGGGGATGGGTGTGGCGGTCAGACGGATCCAATGCCTGGGGAGCTGCAAGGAGGGTCCCAACATGCGTATCGCCCCCGGCGGGCCGATGTTCCACCACCTCACCCTGGCGGACGTCCCTCGCCTGGTGGAGGCGATCTCCGCCTTCCTGACGGCGAAAGGCCCCTCTTGATGAGAGGGTCGGGACCGTCGGTCTTTTGGTTCTCACCGCTGGCTTAGGGGGACCGGGGATGAATGGAGAAACGGGAGATTGCATGAACGAGTTGCCATATGTTAGGATGACCATATGGTGAAGGCAAGGCTTCTGTATCACCAAAAGTTCGTGTTTGCGGATGGCGCCATCCAGGAAATGCGGCTTTGGCAGTTGCCGGAGGCGACATCGGAGCGGTTGCATGGGCTGAAATACAGCCTTCATTACAGATCGGCGGATGGTACTGGTCTCGTCCGGTATGATAACGAGGCCGGCAAGGGCGACCACCGGCACCGGGGAACTCTGGAAGAGCCCTATCATTTTTCCACGGTCGAGAAGCTCGTGGCCGATTTTCTCGCGGATGTCGATCGGGCAAGGGGAGGTGAGTGATGGCCAGTGAGGTCACGATCGGGATTGCCGATCATCGTGCGGCAGCCGGGGAGTTTGTGGCGGCGTGGAAGCGGGCGGAACAGGGCGAGATTCCCATGGGGCCGGTCGGGCATCTCCACTTTGCCGACATGGCGACCCTTCTCAAGACCCTGACCTCGACCCGGTGGCACCTTCTGGAGCTCCTCCACCAGGTGGGACCATCGACCATCCGTGGTTTGTCGAAGCGGCTGCATCGGGACTACAAGAACGTTCATACGGACATCGGTACACTGGAGCGGCTCGGGCTGGTCGCCAGGGACGAACGGGGGCGTTGGGTGGTACCCTGGTCGGCGATCGTCTCGGAACTGAAGCTGGGTGCCCCTGGGAGCGCGGCGACGGCGGCCTGAGGGTCAGTGGCCTCGCAGGAAGGCGAACATCGCACCGATGAGCAGGGCCGACTGGGCGATGAACATCCCGGCCATCCACTTGACCAGGTCGACCTTGAGTTCCGCCAGACGCACGGCCAGATCCTGTTGTGTTACCAAGTTCTCCGGGCGGGCCTCCTGGGCCTTGCGAAAGGCGAGCGTCAGCGCCTCCGCCTGTTTCTCCTCGAAACCGGCGTCGCGCAGGGACTTGACCAGCTCATGCGTGTCGAACGTGATAGCCAGGGACATTTTTCGTGACCTCCCTCCCTGCGCAGGCTAACATGTTCGGGCCGACACTTTCAAGTTACAGTGACGGTTCGGTTCCGAAGGTCTCTTTGTGTTTGCCTGCGAGAGTCCTTTCCGCCAAACTCGGAGGCTCCTTCCCGCAGAACTCCGGGAGGAGGGAATACGGTTTGGGTCCCTGGGTTGGAGGAGGCGGACCAGGATGAGTTCCGGGAGTCGATGTCTGGAGGAAGGAGGGGCGGCATGACCGATCCCGGGGGAGGGAGGGTCGACATGGCCGGCCCGGGGGAGGGAGGGTCGATATGACCGAAGAGTGGCTGACCCTGGGGGATCCCGGGGTGGTGGCGACCCTCTATTGGCGGTCACTGCCCGATGGACGGGTCCAATGCCTGCTCTGTCCCCGGGAGTGCCGGCTGCGCGAGGGCCAGAGGGGGCTTTGTTTTGTCCGGGCCTGCCTGGGGGGGCAGGTCGTTCTGACCACTTTCGGGCGTTCGAGCGGCTTCTGCATCGATCCGATCGAGAAGAAGCCGCTCAACCACTTTTTGCCCGGGACGCCGGTGCTTTCCTTTGGCACGGCGGGGTGCAATCTCTCCTGCCATTTCTGTCAGAACTGGGACATCTCCCGCGCACGCCGGAGCGAGCGCCTTCACGAACGGGCTGAGCCCGAACTTCTGGCGGCGGCGGCCAAGCGGTTGGGGTGTCGCAGCCTGGCCTATACCTACAACGATCCTGTCGTTTTTCTGGAGTATGCCATCGCCACTGCCCGGGCGGCGCGGGCGCTGGGGGTGCGCTCGGTGGCGGTGACGGCGGGTTATATCCATAGCGAGCCGGCGGCGGAATTCTTTCAGTGGATGGACGCGGTCAATTGCGATCTCAAATCTTTCTCCGATACCTTTTACCGGCGACTCTGCGGCGGCGCCCTGCAGCCGGTGCTGGAGACTCTGGAGTACATCAAGCACCATACCGGGGCCTGGTTGGAGATCACCACTCTCCTGATCCCCGGGGAGAACGACGGTGACGCCGAGATCGAGGCGTTGAGCCGTTGGGTGGGGGAGCATCTGGGGCCGGAGGTTCCCCTCCATTTCTCCGCCTTTCATCCCGACTATCGGATGACCCACCTTGCCCGGACCCCGCCTGCCACCCTGAGTCGGGCCAGAGAGATCGCCAGGCGCTGCGGTCTCTTCTACGTTTATACGGGCAATGTCCCGGACGTTCCCGGTCAGAGTACCTGTTGCCACGGTTGTGGCGGGCTCCTCATCCGCCGGGAGGGGTATGTACTCACCCATTGGCAGTTGTCGGCAGCGGGGGAGTGTCTCCATTGCGGGAGCCGTTGTGCCGGTGTTTTCGAGGGGCCTCCCGGAAATTGGGGGGGGCGGCGCCAGCCCGTCAGTTTCAAGGGGCAGGGCGAGTGATTTCGGGACCCGGAGGGCTTGGGGCGACCACGGATTCAGGGAGTGGATGGTGATGGATCAGGAGAATTCTGCTACCGTTTCTCTCGGGGAGGCGTCCGGTTTCCCCCGGTCATGGCTTTGCCCGACCGACGGGATGGATTGTGAACTGCTCTCTTCCCTCTTCGGAATGGCCGCTGTGGAGGTGGGGAGCGGTGTCGAAGCCGAAGCCGAAGTTACTGCTCTGGAGGGGCTGATCCGCTCGGTATTGTCTTGTGAGCATTGCCGGGCGGGGCAAACTTTGGGGAGGCGATTGCCGGAAGTGGTTTTGGAGGATGAGGAGCGGCGTCTGTTGCTTGAGGCGCCTCCACCGGATGTTTCCAGGGGGCGACGGCTTCGGGGAGGCGTGGCGTCGCCTGCCGAACTCAAAGGATCCCTCAAGGCGCTGAACGGGCTGATGCGGGCGGGGTTGGTCCAAAGCTCCTTCGAACTGACCTGGTGTGGTCCCTGTTGGCGTTTTGCCCTGACTGAGTTCGGAGCGGCAGTGGTCGACCACTTTCGGCGAGAGGTGGAGGCGGGAGAGCTGTTCCCTGTGGACGAACGCCTGCCACGGATCCTTGCCGGGCTGCGGCACTCTCCGGAGCGGTTGCGGCGTGGCGCGTGGGAGAAGCTCGGCCCCGTTGTGGAGCGGTTGCGGGAGGCGGTGGAGACGACCCCGGAAGGTGCGGAGCGGCAGTCGGTCGAGAGGCAGTTCCGCTACGGGCAGAGGCTCCTTGAGGCCCTGACCGAAGCATCTTCTGGGGTGGTTTCCTGAAGCTGCGGCAGCGAATCCTGGCAGAGGCTGGTGCCGTACTCCCCGGCCTCTGCTCGGGGTCAGTGACCGGCGGGGGGCTTGGCTGCGGCGAGGGCGAGGAGCTTGCGCCTTTCGGCGATGGCTTTGAGCAACTGGTCGTGAAGATCCACCATTCCTTTGCGTAGATAGCCATCCGCTCCCACGGCAAAACCGGCGGTGATGTCGAAGAGATCGTTGACGGAGGTCAACATCACGACGTAGGCGTCCGGATGGGTGGCCTTGATGGCTTCGATGGCCTCGATGCCATTCTTTTCCGGCATCATGAGATCCATGAGGGTGAGGTCGGGGAGGTGGTACCGATAGAGGCGGATACCCTCGGCGCCGTCTCCCGCCTCGGCCACCACCTCGCAGCCGGCATCTTCCACATAGATCCGCAGGAGCGCTCGCAACTCCCGGTCATCGTCAACAATCAGGCAACGCATGTCGTCGAGATCATCCCAGTGAGGAGAAGGCTCTTCGGGGGCGCCACCGAGGGGTTGGGGGTGCCCCTTCCCCTGCCGTGGTGACCTCCGTCCATTCGCAGCGACTGTCGCCCTTCCTTTGACAACGCCACCCCATCGAGGGAATCTTAACCCAGATTCTTCCGCCAGGCCATCCGCGGCGGATCGGGAAATCCCACTCTTGGTCGGGGCAGGGGACAAGCCCCCCGATCAGGGGCAGGGAGCAGGCGGAAGGCTCTGCCTGTTTATCGACGAGCGGCCAGAAGAGCCGGCTCGGGCGTGCGCCGACCGGTTCCGCCTCCCAGGCCAACCCTCCCACCCGCTGACCCTGTCAGAAGAGCCAGTTCAGACGCATGCCGATCGACTCCTCTCCCTGGTTCGGAAAGAGGGAGGGGGCGAGTCCGTCCGGGGTCGAACCCAGGGTGGGACCGGTCTCATCCAGGAAAAGGCGTCGGTAGCCGAAATCGAAGTGGAGTCTTGCCAGCGGCTGAAAGTCGGCCCCCATGGCGACCCAGGCGCGGTCGGGGGCCAGGGCTGAGGTCTCCGCGAGCGGGAAGGAACCGAGCCCCCCGGTCTGATCGAGGGAGACCCCTACCCGGACCTGCCAGGGGTTGCCGACTCCGTAGACGGTACTCAGGTCCAGGCGCAGGGAGTCGGTCGCGGCGTCCGGGAATCCGGACACCGATGCGGCCAGAGGGCCGTCAAAGGGATCTTGCCCCGCGCTTCTGGTCTGGGTCCAGGAGATCCCGGCCTCCAGGGACCAGGGGTCGCGAACCTGGTGGCTGACCCGAAGTGCTGCCGAGTACACGCCCGTTCCAGAGAAACCGGTGGCCGATTCCGGGGAGGGTCCACTCCGGAGGGAAGCGTCGGCAAGGCCGGGGATTCCGTGCAGGAACCCCTGGTCGGGACCGGCATTCCGGACCACTCTTCCCCCGATACCGAAGCCGACCAGGGTCTCGGGATCGGCCTCGAGGGCAAGGACGAGACCGTATCCCGGGCCGGAGGTCAGGGATACGGAACCGGGGAAACCGGAGAGAAGCGATCCGCCGGGCGAAGGAAACCCGACCGGAGACTGGGGAAGGAGTCCCCACCCTTCACCGGAGTCTGCGGCCCTGCCGCCGAGGGGGGCATCTGTCCCCAAGAGCGGAAAAGGGCCCCGACTCGAGGGGGCATCCCGGACACTTCGACCGGGGAGGAGACCCAAACCAAAGAAGACGCGTGGGGCAGAGGTCGAGAGATCTCCACCGTTGGAGGTGGAGAGATCCTGTCCGGCGGCAGTGACCGTCGGGCGGGCAGAGGCGACCCCGGCGACCGCCTGGGGCGGAAGTGCGGCAAGCAGGGAGGCTGCCGCAAACAGGGAGGCCAGGATGCCGACCCTCGACCTCGGCGAGCTGGAGGCCGGCAAGGCGATTTTGCTTCGACCAGGCAGGGGAGATCGGGAGGCGCTACCCCGTCCGAGATTGTGGGGAAGAGGGCTGTGGCCAGACCGCAGAAGCGGCGAACCATCGAACATCGGAGCGGAGGAGGATCTCATGATGCGACCCGAGGCGGATTCGGCACGGGGTGGCAAAGGACGGCGGAGGGCGGGGTCGGCGAACCCGTAAGCGGCTCCCACGCCCTCATAAGCCTGCATTATAGGGGTATCCGCCGATCAGTCAAGCGGAACCCCCTGTTCCGTCGGGGGGGCGGCCAGGGATCTAGAGTCAGGGTCTGTTGTGGACCTTGTGTCCAGTTTCGGGTGGCTATTACCGGGGGGAAGGCGGTGGTTGACTCAATCCTTCCAGATCAGGCAATTGCGCCCGGACTCCTTGGCGACGTACAACGCCTCGTCGGCCTTGGCGATGGTCGTGGCGACATCGCCGGTGACGGCCAGCCGGGTGGCCCCGAACGAGGCGGTGAACCGGACCTTCTTGCCTTTGGGGGAGATGACCCGCAACTGGCAGATTCCTTCGCGGATACGTTCGAGAATGGTGACGGCCTCTTCCTTGCTGGTGTTGGGGAGGTAGAGAAGAAACTCCTCGCCGCCGTAGCGGAAGACCAGGTCGGTCGGTCGCACGCTCGCCTGCAGGAGGAGCGAAAGCTTGACCAGGACGAGGTCGCCGAAGGGGTGACCGTACTTGTCGTTCAATCCCTTGAAAAAATCGATGTCGACCATGGAGAGGGTGCAATGCTCGCCGGACTTTTGCACCCGCTGCCGCTCCCGCTCCAGGGTGGAGACGAGTTTGGAGCGGTTCAGGGTCCTGGTCAGGGGATCGGTCTGCAAGAGGAGGTCGAAGAGCATCGACTGCATGGTGTCGACGGTATATTGGAACGCCGTGCGTTTGACCATGGCCTCGTCGAACAGGGCCTCGGCGGTTTCCCGGGAGGATTTCCACGAGCGGATGCACTTGCGAAAGGCGTGATGCATCCTCCGGTGGATGAAATCGATGTCCTGGACGATCAAGGCCTCCCGGATGTTTTTGGGGAGGCCCTTGCGCAGCCAGATGCCGAATTGACAACATTTGTGGGATTTCTTGTCGGTGTGGGCCTCGGACAGGGGTTCGCCGAAGAGGAAGGAGCGGACGAGTTCGGTGAACCAGAGTTCGTGCCCAGCCAGGTGCATACCCAGGTGGTGGATGAGATCGCGGGCTTCGGCGGGGGTCAAATTTTTGATCGATTCCAAGGGAAACCTCGATGTCTCCGGTGTCTCCGGGGCGGTTCCCCGGACCGGGAGCCGTGGCCGGCCCTGTTGGCCTCATTCTGGAGGCGGGGAGTGACCGCAGAGACTCCGCTCCGGGCAGTGGTCGTTTCTTCTCTGCGGAGTCTCAGCAACAAGTGTGCCGCCTTTGTGTACGCACAGGCTCTGGGGAAACGGAACGGTGACGGAGGGTTCCGCTGATGGAGTCGGTCGTTTTGGTCGGGGAACCTGTCGGGAGTGGCGTTGATCCGCCGAACGGGGGTGGGGCGGGGCTACTCCTGCGGTGGGGCGGCTTTATGTTCCACGCGGGCGGAGAAGACGTAGCCTGCCGAGCGAACCGTTTTGATGAGCGCCGGGTTTCTGGGGTCGTCCCGAAGTCGGCGCCGGAGACGGCTGACCTGCATGTCGATGGTCCTGTCAAAGGGCTCGATTTCCCGACCATGGGAGAGGTCGAGCAGCTGATCCCGGCTCAGGACCCGGTTGGGGTGGCTGACGAATATCATGAGGAGCTGGAATTCGCTGCCGCTCAGGGTCACCAATTCTCCCTCGGGGGAGAAGAGCTGCCGCGAAGGCCCGTCCAGGGACCAGCCGGAAAAGTGATAGACACCAAGATCTTCGGGATCAACGGCACCTCCCGGGAGGGTCCTGGCACGACGCAGCACGCTTTTGACCCGTGCCAGGAGTTCGCGCGGATGGAAGGGTTTGCCGAGATAGTCGTCAGCCCCCATTTCCAGGCCGATGATCCGATCCATCTCCTCCCCGCGTGCGCTCAGGATGATGACGGGTATGTTGGAGCGGGAACGCAGATTGCGGCAGAGGACCAGGCCATCCTCGCCCGGGAGCATCAGGTCGAGGACGATGAGATCGATGTGACTGCGGTCGAGGACCCCCCGAAGGCCGCGACCGTCGTTGGCGATGCTGACCCGAAATCCCTGCTTGGCCAGATAATTGGAGATCAGCTTGCAGATATCCGGGTCGTCATCCACGATCAGGATGTGGTCAGGAGAGCCCATGACCGGTCCGTCCCCCCTCGGCTCGCCCCCGCCCTTCCCGGTTACACTCTCTCCGAGGGTCATTCATAGACCAGCTCTACCCGTTCCAGATAGTTCCCGAGATTGTCTATGGCGTTGCGGATGGCGGCGGCATCCTCGCTCTTGGCCCCTTCCTCGATGGCCCGACCGATCTCGGTGATCAGGTTGAAGCCATACCCGGCCCCGGACCCCTTCATCCGGTGGCCAAGGACTCGAAGAGTGGCGTAATCGGCCTTCTCCAGGGCTTGCGGCAGGAGTTCGAGGTCTTTGCGGCGGTTCTCCAGGTACCCCGGGGCGATATCCTCCAGGTCCTTGTCGATGGATACCGTGATTCGCTCGGAGTCCGACGCCATGGGTGATTCTCCTTCCGGAAATGGTTTGAGCTGCTCCGACCGTGACCTGCGCGGGCACCCCCTTTTGCAGAGTACCCGCTTCTCGCCCCGGGGCATTTGCTTTCCGGGGCCCTGCAAGGATCCCATCCGGTCCTCATTGCCGGCGCCATTGCTTCCCTGATCCTACCCATCCCCTCTCCCATTTTCCATGGTTGTCGGGTAGCCTGCCCCAGTTTTGGTGGGGGATTCACGTCCCTTTTTAGAATGGAGAGCTGTTGATTGGCAGGTTGGCTCGGATCGGCTCATCCCCAATCACCCTGCCGAAAAAGTCCATCCATGGATCTTTCAGCCCGTGATGGTAAAGCGCAGTTTTGCCTTCCCTTCCAAATTCAAATGGTTACCCCGTTACGTTGAGGTCGGGCGGTCGTCCCTGGAAGGCTCTGGCCGAATATTAACAGGATGATTTTTTGGCCCTTTCATTGCATTCCTGCTGGGTCCGGGCCGAATCCGGTGGGGTTTACGACCATCTCTGGTCGGATCTGTCTCTCTTTGGGGACGAGGATCATGCGTTTTTTTCGAACGGAGCGGGGGTGGCTCCAGCGGCGTCTCCCGTTGTCCCTGGTGATGGCCGGGGCTCTCACCCTGGGGTGCTGGGGCGTCTCTCTCTCTACCGACCCCGATGAGGGTCTCCTCTGGGCGAAGGTGGCAGGTGCTTCCCAGTTCGGTGGTGGGGGTCTGATGGAGGGGGGCGGGGCCTTGCAGGCGCCTTCCGGGGCCAGGGAGATCTTGCGCCGGTTGTCTCCGACCGAACGTCAGGAGGCCCTGCAACGAATGGGTCAGGATGGGCAGGAGGGACTTGTCCGACGAAAAGGGCAGGCGGATCGGGACCCCTCCGGGGGTGATGACGCCGGGAGTGATGACGAGACCGCGTTGGCACGGGGTGCAGGTTCCCGCGCACAGGCGGAGAAGGGGGGGGCTCTCCTCAGCGAGGTCTTCGGCGACGAGCACCTCCAGTTCGGCTATGACCTCTTTCTCAATTCGAAGGACACCTTCCAGCCGGTCACCGATATTCCCATCCCTGGCGACTATATCCTCGGGCCCGGGGATGAGATCGAGGTCCGGATGTCGGGCAAGACCTTCCAGGATTTTTCTCTGCATGTGGATCGGGAAGGGATGGTCCACTTCCCGGGTCTGGGGCCGATCCCGGTGGCGGGGATGGAGTTTCGCGAATTTCGCGATACCCTCAAGGCCCAGGTCCAGGAACGGATGCTCGGGATGGAGTTGGTCCAGGTCACCCTCGGGTCGCTTCGTTCCATCCGGGTCTTTCTCCTGGGTGATGTCAATACCCCGGGCTCCTACACGGTGAATGGTCTCTCGACCATGACCAACGCCCTTCTCCTCGGGGGGGGGGCCACCCGGGTGGGCTCCCTGCGCCACCTCCAGTTGAAGCGTCAGGGAGAGCTGGTGACCGAACTGGACCTCTACGACCTTCTGCTCCATGGTGATACCGGGAAGGATAGCCGCCTTCAGGACGGGGATGTCATCTTTGTTCCGCCCATCGGTGACACGGTCGGGGTCTTCGGGGCGGTGAAGCGCCCGGCCGTCTACGAACTCCGCGGGGAAAAGTCGGTCGCCGCCCTGATCCGGTTGGCCGGGGGACTCCTGGCCACGGCCAATCCCGCCCTGGTGCAACTCGAGCGGGTGGGCAAGCGCGACCATCGCTTCGTCATCGACCTGGATCTGACCTCGAACGCCTCGGGGGCCCGGGGGGTCGTCGACGGCGACATCCTGCGGGTCCCGACGATCAAGCGGGAGAAGGAGAGGATCGTCACCCTGGCGGGCAGCGTTTCCCGTCCCGGTCCTCGGGAGTGGCGGGAGGGTCTGCACCTGACCGATCTGGTCACGCCGGCACAACTCCCCCCCCAGACCGATCTCGGCTACGTTCTTGTTGCTCGCGTCGATCCGACCGACGGTCGCCTGATCACCCTGACCAGCAACCTGGATCAGGCGCTGGCGGATCCCTCTTCGCCCGACAATCTCCTGTTGCAGCCCGGGGACGAGGTCACCCTGTTCAGTCTCGGCGAGAATCGGGCCCGGACCGTCCTTCCCATCCTGGCCAAACTGAACGATCAGGTCCGTACCGGTTTTCCCGAGGCGATGGTGACCGCCGATGGACATGTCCGTTTCCCCGGCAATTTTCCCTTCAATCCCGGCATGACTCTTTCGGATCTCGTCCGTGCCGCCGCGGACCTCCTGCCCAATGCCGACATGGACTACGCCCTGATTGTCCGGGAAACCGCCGAGGGACAGATTGCCCCTTTTTCGGTGCATCTGCGGGAGGTCATGGGGAGACCGGGATCTTCCGTCGACATCCCGTTGCGCCCCAGGGACCGGGTCCTGGTGTTCAATCGGGACCCCTTGTACAACCCGGCCGCCAATCCGGTACTCCGGGAGGCGCAGCTTTCGCTGCCGGAGATTGCCACTCCCGACGATTCCGTGGTGGCCGAAAAGGACAAGGCCTCCCTGGAAAGGCAGCGGACCCCGGGCATCGTGGAGTTGGCGGTCAGCCAGAGTCTGGCGGGCAATATCCCCACGGGGAACGTGCCCCCGGCAAATGCGCCTTCGGCAAATGCGCCTTCGGCGAGTGCGCTTCCAGGGGGGGGATCCGTTGCGGGGGCGGGCGTTTCCGCAGATGCCGGTATTGATCCGGATCGCAAACTGGTGTTGGCTCGCCGGCTCGATCCCGTATCCGTCGTTTCCGGACCTTCGTCCTCCAGCCAGCGGTCGGCACTGCTCAAGCCCGTCATCGCCGCTCTCAAGGATCAGGCCTCCAGCCACTCCCCGGCCATGGTGGTCGGAGTCTCCGGCGCGGTCCGGTTCGAGGGTGAATATCCCCTCGAGAAGAAGATGACGATCCGGGATCTCCTCCGGGCCTCCGGGAAGCTGGCGGAACCGGCCTATCTTCTCAAGGCGGAGTTGACCCGGTTTTCCGTGGTCGACAACCAGTTTCGGGAGGTGGCGCACATCCCGGTCGATCTGGCCCGGGTGATCGAGGGGGATCCGGTGGCGGATCTCAGCCTGGAATCCCACGATGTCCTGCATATCATGCGGATTCCCCAATGGACCGAGGTCAACCGGGTCTCGGTCGAGGGTATGGTGCAGTTTCCCGGGGTCTATCCTCTCCAGGCGGGTGAGACGTTGCATCAGCTGTTGCGGCGGGTAGGCGGGCTGACCGATCAGGCCTTTCCCGAGGGGGCGGTCTTTCTGCGCAAGGATCTCCAGGAGCGGGAGGCGAAGGAACGCGACACCCTGATCTCGCGTCTGGAGTCGGAATTGATGGAGGCCGAAACCCAGTCGGCCAAGGATCGGGAGAATACCATCACCCCGGTCAATATCGGGCT
>JADGCL010000053.1 GCA_015229005.1 Magnetococcales bacterium | reverse complement strand
GTCCCGGTATCGACCGCAGCGACGTGGGTCCACTGGTTCAAAGGTACCGAACCCGACATGACGACACCGGTCTGGGTTCCGGAAGTGGTCCCAGTATAATTGTGAAGAGCCAGGGAACCCGTCGTGTTGGCAAAACCGACCAGGACGTTGTAAGCAGGCGTTCCGTTGCCAAAGTCGACAACACGGGCCCAGGCGTTGCCATTGGTGGTGTAGGCGTAGGGCTTGATCCAGGCCTCGACGGTGAAGTCACCGGCCATCCCGGCGAGGTCCCCGACATCGACGTAATTGCCCGAACTGAACTGAAGCGCCTTGGTGGCGCCACTCGGAAGAGCGAAGGCCGAGGCGAGAACGGCGCCATTGGTCAGAATCCCGTCCCGGTCGCCGACGGCAAGATCGGGGAGACGACCGGCAGCATCAGTGCCATCCATCCGCCAGTAGCCGGCCAGGGCGGCGTTCTCCGGCCTGGTCGCATCGATCAACTCGCCCATGCCGGCACGGAGTTCGGCCCCGGTTCGCGCCGAACTCCAGAGGCGGACCTCATCCACCGCCCCGGTAAAGAACCCCGTGGCGCCACCACCGACCGAGGGTTCGGCGCCGACGTACAGAGGCAGAGAGGAGGCCGTAAGGGTACCGGTCACATTCAAGGGAGTACTCTGGGAAGTGCCGTTCACGGTCAGCGAAAGCTGGGAGCCATTGTAGGCGGCGGCAACATGGTACCACTGGCCGGAGGTGGCCGTGGTGTCGGCGGTGACCGTCCTCCAGACACCGTTGATGCAGAAGTTGGCCGCGAGCTTGTTGCCAATCAGGGCAAGGCCATAACCTCCACCCTCGTCATTGGCAATAATCGACTGGGTGGTGCCATCGACCCGGTCGGGACGGACCCAGGCCTCAAGGGTCAGGGGAGCGGCGACCGAGAGCAGGGAACCGCCCAGGGAAACGAAATCGTTGATCCCGTCGAACACCACGTAATCATTACGATTGGTGATCGGGGTGTCGTTCACCGCCGCGACATCAAGGGTGACGCTGCCGCCCAAGAGGTGGCTTCCACTGCCGACACTGTCGGCGATGCTGACCTGGAGAGCGGCATCCCTGGCGTAGTCCTTGGCCGGGATGAAGGTGACCGCCGCCAGGGAAGCATTGAGCTGGGAGAGGGTACCGCTGGCATTCCACCTGCCGGTGGTGGCATCGAAACTGCCGCCACCGGCGGTGGAAAGCGTCCCCGCCTTGGGATCGGAGAGGAGCAGGGAAGCGGTGAAGGTCTCTCCCGTATCGGGGTCGAAGACGACGATGTCGGTCAGGGCAACGCTTGTCGCATCCTCGGTGTAGGCGACAGTAAAGCTCCGGCTGGTCGAGGTCGGGTCGTCGTTGACGGGGGTGAGATCCATGGTCAACGTCCCGGTCACCGGGGTGGCAACGCCGTCGGAAACCGAAAGGGCGATGGTGAAATCCTTGTCGTAGTTCAACGCCGGAGTGAAACCGACCGCCGCCAGGGCGGCATTGATGTTGGCCAGGGTGTTGGTGATACTCCAGACCCCGCTTGCTGCGGAGAAGGTCGCCGTCCCCGAGGTGGTGAGGCTCCCGGCGAGCTTGTCCGAGAGAGTCAAGGTGGCAGTAAGGGTGTTGCCGGTATCCGGGTCGGTGACGACAATGTCGGGCAGGGTGACGCCGGCGGCATCCTCGGCGAAGGTCACGCTCCACTGGGGAGAGGCGACAGTGGGGGCATCGTTCACCGGGGTCACGTCGAGAGTGATCGTCCCGCTCCGGGAGACGGCCCCATCCTCACCACCATCGGCCAGGAGGAGGCTCACAGTGGTGTCCTGATCCCAATTGACGAGGGGAACGAAGGCCAGCGCCCCCAAGGCGGTATTGACGGCAGTCGGGGAGCCGCTGACCGTCCAGACGCCAGTGCCGCCATTATAGCTGCCGCCCCCGGTCGTGGTCAGGGAACCGGCAGCAGGATTGGCGAGGGTCAGGGTGGCGGTGAGGCTCTCACCGGTATCGACATCGGCGACGCTCATACCGGCGAGGGAGACGGAGGCAACCCCCTCGGTGTAGGAGGCTGTGAAGGTGGCGCCGGTCAGGGTGGGGGAGTCGTTGACCGGGACGACATCCAGGATCACGCTCCCGGTCGCGGCGGCGGCGCCGTTTTCGCCGCCGTCAGCGATACGCCAGGCCAGGGTCAGGTCCACATCCTGGTTGGTGATCGGAGTGAAGGTGACGGCGGCCAGAGCTGAATTGAGACTGGCGACGCTCCCGGTCATGGTCCAGACACCAGTCGCGGCGGAGTAGGCGCCGCCACCGCCGGTGGAGAGCGATCCGGCGGTCGGGACCGAGAGGGTCAGGGTACCGGTGAGGCTCTCGCCGCTGTCGGGGTCAACCGCGACGATATCGGTCAGGGCGACACCGGAGGCACCCTCGGTGAAAGTGACGGTGGCGGCGAGCGGGGTGGCGGTGGGGGCGTCGTTGACCGGGGTCACATCGAGGGTGACGCTCCCGCTGATGGCGCTCGCCACCCCATCGGTGAGATTGACACTCAAGGTCAGATCCTGATCGGTATCGGTACCGGGCACGAAGGCAACCGCGGCCAGCGCGGCATTGACGTTGGCAACGCTGTCACTGATCCGCCACACCCCGGTGGCAGCGGTGAAGGTCGCCGTTCCCGAGGTGGTGAGGCTGCCGGCGCCGGGAGTCGAGAGGGTCAGGGTGGCGGTGAGGATCGCCCCGGTATCGGGATCCGTGAGAACGATATCATTCAGGGCAACGCTCGCCGCTCCTTCCACCCAGGTCACACTCCCCCCCACGCCGGTCGCGGTCGGGGCATCGTTGACGGGGGTGAAGTCGAGGGTAATAGTTCCGTTCTGGGTGGTCGCCCCGTCCTCGCCGCCATCGGCAATCTCGACGGCGATGGTCGAATCGGTATCGCGATTGCCGGCAGGAACGAAGGCAACCGCCGCCAAAGCGGCATTGACCGTCGCGACGCCGCCGCTCACCGACCAGACCCCGGTGCCGCTGGCGTAGGTGGCGCCACCGCTGGTGGTGAGAGAACCCGCGCCCGGGGCCGCCAGGGTGAGACGAGCGGTCATGACCTCCCCGGTGTCGGGGTCGCTTACGACAATGTCTCCCAGGGCAACGCTCGCCACATCTTCATTGAAGGTGAGGCTCTGGAGGGTGTCGGTCGCGGTCGGCGCATCATTCACCGGTTGGACATCGAGGAGAATACTGCCGGTGACCGGTTGGGCGCCGCTCTCGCCACCATCGGCGATGACCACCGCCAGGGTGGTATCCTGGTCGAGATCGGCAACCGGAAGGAAACTCACGGCAGCCAGGGCCGAGTTGACCGTCGCGACCGAGCCGGAGATGCTCCAGACACCGGTCACGGCGTTATAGCTGCCGCCATCGCTGACGCTCAACTGCCCGGCCTGGGGAGCCGACAGGGTGAGGGTGGCACTGACGATTTCGCCCGTGTCAAGATCGGTAATGACGATATCGGCCAAGGAGACGCCGGCAGCCCCTTCGGTGAAGGTGGCGGTGGTGGCGGTATTGGTGGCCGTGGGAGCATCGTTGACGGCGGTGAGGCCGACACTCACCGTTCCGGTCACGGGGGCGGCCTCGCCGTCACTGATCGAAACGGCCATGGTGAAGTTCTTGTCGTAGTCGACCGCAGGCGCAAAGGCAACAGCGGCCAGGGACTGATTGACCAGGGCCACGGTGTCGGTCACCGCCCAGACCCCGGAGAGGGCATTGAAGGTCGCACCACCGGAGACGGAGAGAGTGCCGGCGGCAGGGTCGGAGAGGCTCAGGGTGGCAGTGATCAACTCACCGGTATCAGGGTCGGTGACGACGATATCAGTCAGGGCAAGGGAGGCGACCCCCTCGGTCATGGTGGTCGCATAGGTGGTGTTGGTCGCGGTGGGAGAATCGTTGACCGCCGTCGCCCCAATGGTAACACTGCCGCTCGGCCAGACCACCCCGTCTTCGCCGCCGTCCTCGATGGCGACGGCGATGGAGAGCCCGGTGTCCCGATCACTCCCCGGAACGAAGGCCACCCCCGCAAGGGCAGCGTTGACCGCGGCCACGGAACCGCTGACCGACCAAAGGCCGCTGGTGGCATTGAAACTACCGCCGGCGGCGGTGGTGAGCGTTCCGGCGGCGGGGTCGGAGAGGGTCAGTTTGGCGCTGACCACTTCGCCGGTGTCGGCATCGGCGACGACAATGTCGGTCAGGGCGACGCTGGCCGCCCCCTCGGTAAAGGTGAGGGTGGTGATGAGGTTGGTCGCGGTCGGGGCATCGTTGACCGGGATAACATCCAGGGTGATACCAGCATTGGCCGCCTGGGCGCCGTTTTCACCGCCGTCGGCGATGGTAACCGCCAGGGTCAGGTCCTGATCGAGGTTGGTGGTGGGAGTGAACGTCACGGCAGCGATGGCCGAATTGACGGCGGCGACATTGCCGGTGACGCTCCAGACCCCGGTGGCCGGGACAAAACTGCCGCCGCCGGCGGTGGAGAGGGTTCCGGCACCGACAGCGGAGAGAGTCAGGGTAGCAGTGAGGCTTTCGCCGCTGTCGGGATCGGCAGCAACGATATCGGGCAAGGCGACGCTGGCCGCCCCCTCGGCGAAGGTGACTGTGGCGCTCGCCGGAGTGGCGGTGGGTGCATCGTTCGTCGGGGTCACATCGAGGAGGAGACTCCCGGTAACAGCGGCGGCGAGGCCGTCGGTGACGGCAAAGTCGAGGGTGACATCCTGATCGTGGTTGCCGGTCGGGAGAAAGGCGACCGCCCCCAGGGCCGAGTTGACGTTGGCGACGCTGTCGGTTATCCGCCACACCCCGGAATCGCTCGAGAAAGTGGCGCTCCCGGAGGTGGAGAGAGTCCCGGCGCCTCTCGCGGAGAGGGTCAGGGTGGCGGTGAGAGTGGCGCCGCTGTCGGGGTCGGCGACGACGATATCGGTCAGGGCGACGCTCGCGGCATCCTCGTTCCAGGCCAGGCTCCCCCCGAGATTGGCGGCAGTCGGGGCGTCGTTCGCGGCAACAGCGCCCAGGAGAATATTCCCGGTCAGGGTGGCGGCACCGTTCTCGCCACCATCGGCGATCGAGACCATGAGGGAAGTACCGGTATCCCGGTTGGTCGCGGGAACGAAGGCAACCGCAGCGAGCGCGGAATTGACCACCGCCACGGAGCCGGTTACCGACCAGACGCCAGTGCCAGCGACATAGGCCCCGCCACCGGTGGTGGTCAGGGTACCGGCGGTGGCATCGGTCAGGGTCAGGGAGGCAGTGATGACCTCGCCGGTATCGCCATCGGTGACGACGATATCCCCGAGGGCAAGGCTGGCGACGTCCTCGGCGAAGGTGAGGCTCTGGGCGGTATTGGTCGCGGTCGGGGCGTCGTTGACCGGGGTGACATCCAGGGTAACACTCCCGGAGAGGGGTTGCGCCCCGTTCTCGCCGCCATCGGCAATGGCAACCGTCAGGATGGCATCCTGATCGAGATCGGCAGTCGGGACGAAGGTGACCGCCGCCAAAGCCGTATTGACCGTCGTGACCGAACCGGAAACGCTCCAGACACCCGTTCCGGTGTCATAGCTGCCACCTCCCGCAATCGTGAGCAGCCCCGTCAGGGGATTCGAGAGAGTAAGGCTGGCGGTAACGACCTCCGAGGTATCGACCTCGCTGACAACGATGTCGGTCAACGCCACGACAGCGGCGCCCTCGACGAAGGTGGCGGTTGTGGTCAGGTTGGTTGCCGAGGGAGCGTCGTTGACGGCGGTCACGGCAACACTGACGGTTCCGGTGACCGGGGCGGCCTCGCCGTCACCGATGGAGACGGCGACGGTGAAATTCTGGTCGAGGTTGACCAGTGGAGTGAAGGCGACCGCGGCCAGGGCCTGGTTGACAAGGGTGACACTGTCGGTCACCGTCCATACCCCGGTGGTAGCGCTGAAGGTGGCGGTTCCGGAGGTGGTCAGGGCGCCAACCCCCGGCGAGGAGAGGGTCAGGGTGGCGGTGACGATCTCACCGGTATCGGGATCGGTGACGACGATATCCGTCAGTGCCAGGCTGGCATCCCCCTCCACCATGGCGGTCGCATAGGTCGTATTGGTCGCAGTCGCGGCATCGTTCACCGCCGTGACCCCGAGGGTAATCGTCCCGGTCGGCCAGACCGCCCCATCCTCGCCGCCATCCTCGATGGACACGGCGATGGTCAGGCCCGTATCCCGGTCGGCAGCGGGAAGAAAGGCCACCCCGGCCAGGGCCGAATTGACCGCCGCCACCGTCCCCGTCACACTCCAGAGACCGCTATTGACATCGAAGGATTCGCCACCGGTGACGCTCAAAGAGCCGGCGGCGGGGGCCGAAAGGGTCAATTTCGCGGTGATCACCTCGCCACTGTCGGGATCAGCGACGACGATATCGGTCAGGGCGACGCTGGCGGCACCCTCGGTGAAGGTGGCGACGCTCTGGAGATTGGTCGCCGAGGGCGCGTCGTTGACAGCGGCGAGACTCGCGTTGAGGGTGATGGTGCCGGTAACGGCGGTGCTGCCCGGGGTATCGTCGGCGATCACCACCCCGAGGGTGGTGTCCAGATCGTTATTCACGTCCGGCAGAAAGGAGAGCGCCGCCAACGCCGCATTGACCTGAGCAAGATTCCCGGTCACCGTCCAGACCCCGGAAGGGGCGTCGTAGGAGCCGCCGCCGCTGGTCGAGAGGGCGCCGGTGGCGGTATTGGCCAGAGTGACGGTGGCGGTCAGAATCTCTCCCGTGTCAGGGTCGGTGACGACGATATCGGTCAGCGCAACTTCCGGGGTCCCCTCCTGATAGGAAGTGGTGGCGGTCGTGTTGGTGGCAGAAGGGTTGTCGTTCACCGGGGTGACATTCAGGGTCAGATTCCCGGTGACAGCAGCGGCGACGCCGTCGGTCAGGGAGACGCCGAGAGTCACATTCTGATCGAAGTTACCCCCCGGGACAAAGGCGACCGCAGCCAGGGCGGCGTTGACGTTGGCAACGCTGTCGGTCACGCTCCAGACTCCGGAGGCCGCCGAAAAAACAGCGCTTCCAGAGGTGGTGAGAGAACCGGCGGCGAGGTTGTTCAGGGTGAGACTGGCGGTGACCAGGCCGCCGGTATCGGGGTCGGTAACGACGATATCGGTCAGGGCGACGCTCGCGGCATCCTCGGTCCAATTCTGACTCCCGCCGAGGCCGGTTGCGGTGGGGACATCGTTGGACGGGGTGACATCCAGGAGGATGCTCCCGGAGAGTGCCGTGGCGCCATTCTCGCCACCATCGGCGATGGTGATCGCGAGGGTGGTATCGACATCCCGGTCACCGGCAGGCACAAAAGCGACCCCAGCCAAAGCAGCATTGACCGCACTCACCGAGCCGGTCACCGACCAGACGCCGGTGCCGGCGACATAGCTGCCGCCCCCGGTGGTGGTCAAAGCGCCGGCGGTGGCATCGGCCAGGGTCAGGGAGGCGGTGATCACCTCGCCGGTATCGGCGTCGGTGACGACGATATCCCCCAGGGCGACACTCGCGGCGTCCTCGCCGAAGGCGATGCTCTGGGAGGTATTGGTCGCGGTCGGCGCGTCGTTGACCGGGGTGACATCCAGAGTGACGTTCCCGCTCAGGGCCGGGACACCGTTCTCGCCACCGTCGACGAGAACGACCGCCAGGGTGGTATCCTGATCCCAATCAGCCCCCGGGACGAAGGTGACAGCCCCCAGGGCCGTGTTGACGGTGGTGACGCTGCCGGAGATCGTCCAGACGCCGGTCGGGGCGTCATAGCTGCCGCCGCCGGCCACGGTCAAGCTCCCCGCCAGGGGATTCGCCAGGGTGAGGGTGGCGCTCACCACCTCGGCGGTGTCGACCTCGGTGACGACGATATCGCTCAGGGCCACGGTCGTGGCCCCCTCGACATAGGTCGCGGTGGTAGTGACGTTCGTCGCCGTGGGGGCATCGTTCACGGCGATGACCGTGACACCGATGCTCCCGGTGACCGGAGCGGCCTCGCCGTCACTCACGGAGACGGCAATCGAAAAATTCTGATCGGCATTGACGGTCGGCAGCAGGGTCACCGCCGCCAGCGCCTGGTTGACCAGGGCCAGAGTGTCGGTCAACTGCCATACCCCGGTGACACCGTTGAAGGTGGCGCTGCCGGAGGTGGTGAGACTCCCCGCCCCCGCATTGGAGAGGGTCAAGGTCGCGGTGATGATCTCGCCGGTATCGACCTCGCTCACGACGATATCGGTCAGGGCGACGCTCGCGGCATCCTCGGTAAAGGTGAGGAGCGTCGTCGTGTTGGTCGCGGTGGGGGCGTCGTTCACGGCGGTGACACCGAGGGTCATGCTGCCGCCGGGCCAGGTCACCCCATTCTCGCCGCCATCCTCGATGGCGACGGCAATGGTGAGTCCGGTATCGCGATTCGTCGCCGGCACGAAGGCCACTCCCGCCAGGGCCAGATTGACCTCCGCCACCGATCCTGTAACCGTCCAGACGCCGGTGCCGGCCTGATAGCTGCCGCCGGCAGAGGTCGTCAGCGACCCGGCGGCGGCCTCGGCAAGGGTGAGTCGGGCGGTGATGCTCTCACCGGTGTCGACCTCACTCACAACGATATCGGTCAGGGCAACACTGGCGTCGCCTTCGACAAAGGCGAGGGTCGAGGTCAGATTGGTCGCGGTCGGGGCGTCGTTGATCGCGTGGAGAGAGACGTTAAGGCCAATGCTGCCGGTGGCATCCGGAGTTCCCGCATCGGCATCGGCATCGGCAATGATAACAGAGAGGCTGGTGTCCCGATCGTTGTCCACCCCCGGAACGAAGGTCAGCGCCGCCAGGGCAGCGTTGACCTGGGGGAGGTTGCCGGTAACGCTCCAGACCCCCGTCTGGGCATCGTAGACGCCGCCTGTACCGGCAACAAGGAGACCGGTCGTGGTGTCGCCCAGGGTGACACTGGCGGACAGCACCTCGCCGCTGTCCGGGTGGCTGACGACGACATCCGGCAAAGCCACGGTGGCGGCCCCCTCGACATAGGCAACGGTTCCCCCGAGACCGGTGACGGCAGGGGCGTCGTGAACCGGGGTCACGTCAAGGATGATACTCCCCGACAGAGAGGCGGCGCCGTTCTCGCCGCCATCGGCGACGGCGACGGCCAGGGTGACCTCGCTGTCCTGATCGACCCAGGGCTGGAAGGCGACCGCCGCCAGGGCGGTATTGACCGTCGTCGGCGAGCCGGTCACCGTCCAAACCCCGGTTGCCGGCGAATAGACCGAGACCCCGTCGGCCGTGGAGAGACTCCCGGCATGGGGGTCGGAGAGCGTAAGAGAGGCGGTCAGGCTCTCGCCGCTGTCGGCGTCGCCGACAACAATGTCGGTCAGGGCGACGGTGGCCTCACCCTCGGTGTAGGTCACGACGTTCGTCAGGTTGGTCGCGGTCGGAACGTCGTTCGTCGGGGTGACGTCCAGGATCAGGGTCCCGGTCAGGGCGGCAGCACCGTTTTCGCCACCGTCGGCGATCACCACGGTGACGGAGGTGTCGGTGTCGCGGTTGCCGGTCGGGACAAAGGCAACACCGGCCAACGCCGTGTTGACCGAGGAGATCAGGCCGGTCACTGACCAGACGCCGGTGCCGGCGACAAAGGTACCTCCTCCCGTAGTGGTCAGAGTGCCGGCGCCAGCATCGGCGAGGGTCAGGGTGGCGGTGACAATTTCACCGGTATCCAGATCGCTCACGACGATGTCGGCCAGGGCGACACCGGCGGCATCTTCGGTAAAAATGACCGTCTGGCTGGTATTGGTTGCGGTCGGGGCGTCGTTGACCGGGGTGACATCCAGGGTGACACTGCCGGTCAACGCCCCGGCCCCGTTCTCGCCACCATCGCCGATATGGATGGCGAGAGTGGTATCGAGATCCCACTCCGGCGCCGGCACAAAGGTGACCGCCGCCAGGGCGGCATTGATCCCGGCCACCGACCCGGAAAAACTCCAACTGCCCGTCGCGGCATCGTAAGTGCCCCCGGCAAGGGTGGTCAGGCTCCCGGAAGCGGTATCGGCAAGGGTCAGGGTGGCGGTGAGGATCTCGCCGGTATCGACGTCGGCAAGGGTGATGTCGGCCAAGGCAACGCCGGCGGCCCCTTCGGTGAAGACGGCAGTCGTGGTCAGATTGTTTCCGGTGGGGGCATCGTTGACGGCGGTAACACCCAGGGTAAAGCTGCCCTCGACCGGCGCCGCCCCCTCTTCACCGCCATCGGCGATACGGGCCGCGATGGTGAGGCCGGTATCGCGATCGGGCGCCGGGAGAAAACTCACAGCCGCAAGGGCGGCATTGACCTCGGCCACCGAGCCGGAAACCATCCAGAGACCGAAGGTGGGAGCGAAGGAAGCGGCACCACTGACCGTCAGTACCCCGGCGGTCGGGTCGGAGAGGGTGAGGGTGGCGGTCACACTCTCACCGCTGTCGGCATCAGCGACGACAATGTCGGGTAGACCCACCGTCGCCGCATCCTCGACAAAGGCCACAGTGCCGCCGAGACCGGTCGCGGTCGGGGCATCGTTCACCGCAGTCACCCCCAGGGAGATCCCCCCGGTCTGGGCAACGGAGCCGCTCTCCAGCCCGTCCTGGAGATTCACGGCAATGGTAAAACCGGTGTCCCACGACGCTACCGGCGCCAGAGTGACCCCCGCCAGGGCGGCATTGACCGCAACCACCGACCCGGAAACGCTCCAGACACCGCTCGCGGCATGAAAACTGCCGCCGGCAGCGGAGGTCAGCGAACCGACCGCAGGGTCGGAGAGGGTCAAGGTGGCGGTGAGAATCTCACCGGTATCGACCTCGGCAGCGACCACGTCCGGAAGCTCGACCAGAGCCGTCCCCTCGGTAAAAACAAGGGTGGTCTGGGCGATCTGCAGGGACGGAGCATCGTTCACCGCCGTCACCGGGATGGTAATGAGTCCCGAGGCCGAGGCAGTGCCATCGCTCACGACAACGGCAGCGGTGAGTGGTCGGTCATACTCGGGATCGAGCGTCAGGGTCAGGGCCCCCAGGGACTGATTGACGACGGCGACCGATCCGGTCACGCTCCAGACTCCCGAATCCGCCTGAAAACTCCCGCCGGCGGCAGAGGCCAGGGTCCCGGCGAGGGGATCGGCAAGGGTCAGGGTGGCGGTGAGGCTTGCCCCGGTGTCGGGGTCGGCGACCACCATGCCGCCGAGGGCGAGGGTGCCGCCTCCCTCCTGCGTCGCCAGGGTGAAGCTCCCGCCGGTGAGGGTCGGCGGGTCGGCAGCCGGTGCCAGAACAATGGCTATGGTGGCAGCAAGGGGTTGGGTCCCCGCCTCCCCCCCGTCGGCAGCGGCAACAGCAATGGTGACGCCCCGGTCGTAATTGGCCGAAGGGGTGAAGGTCGCGGCAGCCAGGGCGGCGTTGACCTGGGCCACGGTGTCGGTCATCGTCCAGACGCCCGACGCGGGGTCGAAGGTGGCCGATCCACTGGTGGAGATGGCCCCGGCACCCGGATCCGACAGGGTGAGGGAGAGGGTCAGGGCGTCGCCGTCGTCCGGGTCGGCGAGCGTTAGGGCAGGCAGGGGCGACGGACCGGCGTCTTCGGCCAGCGTCAGGGTCGGGGCCGCCAGGAGGAGCGCGGGCTGCTCGTTGAGGTCATTGACGCCGATCGCAAAAGTGTGGGAAAGCGCCCCCCCGGCGCCGTCGGTCGCAGTGATCGTCAGGGAGTGGACCGGTACCGACTCGTGATCGGCCACCGCCCCGTCACGCAGCTTGAGGAAATTGCCGACCACCTCGAAGAGACCCGATCCGTCCTGGGTCAAACTCAGAGAGACCCCCGCCGAGTCGGAATCGATGGCGACCAGTTCGCCGACAACGGCCCCCGGGGTGTTCTCGTCGAGGGTGGAGCCGCTCAAGCGGAGGTCCATGGGGGGGAGGTTGGGGATCACCACCTCGGCCTCTTCGGCCTCCGTCGGCGCCTCTTCCACGACCGGGGGTTCGTCGACCACCAGCGCCGGTTCGGGAGTCGGCTCCGGGGCGGGCTCCGGGGCAGGGGGCGGTTCGGGCTCGGGAACGGAGAGAGACGCCACCACCGGATCGGGCTCGGGATCGGGCGCCGGCGGTGCCGGGGCCGGAGCCGGGGGGGCCGGAGCCGCTTGCGGGGTCGGGTCGGGTTGATCCTGCGGCTGCGGGGCCTCCGTTTCGGGGACCTCCTCCGCCGCTGCATTCCCGGTCTGGGCAGGCAGCTCCGCCCTCTCGTCCAGGAAGGCACTGGGGAGGTCGGTGAGGCTCTCGATATCGTTGCCGCTGGCCAGGGCGACGAGAACGCTGTTCTCGGCGCTCGGGGTGGTGGTCACCGCAGCGAGCATTTCGGTGACTTGATTGGCCATCTGGCTGGCCTCGGCGAGGGCCTGACCGACCTCGACACCCTGGCTGAGATCGTTGAGGAGCGCGTCCTCAAAGACCTGCTGCGCGGCCTCGGGGTCCCCCCCCGGGGGAGCTGTCAAACTGGCGAGGGTGGTCAAATCGCCGGGCGGCGCACCACCGGCGAGGGCTTGCAGCATCTGGAGATTGGCATTCGCCGGGAGTTGGGTCGCCGCCATGGCCTCGGAGGCTGCCAGGGAGAACTGGGCCGCCTCCTGGACGGCTTCACCGAGATCACCCCCCTCGCTCAAGGAGGCCATCAAGGCCTCGGCGAAGAGTTCACCGTCGGTACCGCCATCGCCACCACCGGGTGAGGCCCCCCCGCCCAGAAGCGCGGTCAACTCTTCGCCCCCTCCTCCACCCGAGGCCAGGGCCGCCAGGAAGGCGGCCTGGGGGGAGAGCGGTCCGGTCACCGCGGCGAGGAGTTCCGACGTGCGTTCGACGACGGCCGAGGCCGTCTGCACGGCCGCTTCCAGGGACTCCCCCGCCTCCATGGCAGCCGCGAGTTGCTCGCCGAAAAGTTCGGCATCGACGGCACCGGAGCCCTCCTCACCACCGCCCGCGAGCGCGAGGAGCGTGGCGGTGGGATCGCGTCCCTCGGCCAGAGCGAGCAGCAGATCCATGGGACCGCCGCCCGGGGCCGGACCCTGGACCTCAGCCAGGGCAGTAGCCCTGGCCTCGGAAAAGGCGGCAGCGCTCTCCAAAGCAGCGTCGAGGGATTCCCCCTCCAGGATGGCCGCGACCAACCCCTCTTCGAAGGCGTCGTCCCCCGACCCGAAGGCTCCACCGCCCCGGAGGTCGTTCATGGCGGTTGCCATCGCCTCCCCGCCCTGGGAGAGGGCCAATAGAAGGAGATCGACGCCGCTCGCCGTCGGGGCCATGCGGATGGCATCAAGCTGGGCAACATGATCGGCCAGGGCGGCCCTGGCCTCACCAAGAGAATCTCCGAGGCCTCCCCCCTCCTCCAGGGCCTGCTGCAGCGACTCCTGGAAGAATTCCGCCCCCTCCCCCACAGGAACGCCGGCCTCGGTCAACTCCTGTTCGAGATCACCAGAACCGGAGAGTGCCTGAAGAAGCTGGACCTGAGCCTCCTGCTCCTCGGTGAGTGGCAGGGTCGGGACGGGTTGGTCCAGGGCAAAGCGAAAGGTCTGCATCGCCTCGCGGACGGCCAGTTCGAGATTGCCGTCAAAACCGAGGGTGGTGTTGAAGGTCTCCAGGAAATGTTCCCGGGCGGCCTGGATCTCCTCCGGGGTGGCCCCCTTGGCCTCGGCGCTCTTGACCAGGTTGTCGAGAAGAGCCTCCAGGTCCCCCTGAACATCATTGCCGCCGCTCGCACTCTCGCCGTCGGCGGCCTCTTCGAGGATATCGGTCACCCCGGCCTGGAGGGCGATCTCCTCGGCAGCAGAGGGGGCGTCGGCAGCAGGGGCCTCGCCGGTGGGGCCGGCGGTATCGAGAAAGGCACGGGGGATATCGAGGCCGGAGGCACTGACAAGTTCGGGCCTGGCCCCCTCCCCCGCGGAATAGTAGCCCGGGAGGGTCAGGCTCAGGCCAGAGCCGTCGCGGACGACGAGATCGGCCCCGGTACGATCAAAGCTGGCACCGCCGTCGAGGACCCAGTCGGGAAGAGTGACCTTGCCGTCGGCATCGGGGACAAGAGTCTGGCTGGGCGAGTCAGGCACGGCGTCTCACGCTCCGATCCCTGATTGAGAGGCGGTGACCTCGCTGGCGGATAGAAAGACCGCGCCGATGCAGTGTCTGCTTTCGAGGAAGGCAACACCCGCCCCGAAGCGACGGAGCTTGGCGCCGCCCCTTGCTCCCATCCAATGGACATGCTAGCAAAACAGCAGGGAGGATGCCATCCCTGTTTGGCCTCCTCGGAGAGTCGGTCGCCGGATACACCCGGCCCTTGATCGCACGATTCGGAAGTTCCCTCGCTTCCCTAAGGGATTGGGTGTCGGATGAGCCGCCAAAACAAACTGTTGTTGATCCTCCTGGTCATCCTGGTGCTGGGAATGGTCGGCTCGTTTCTGGCCAGGAAAGCCTTTCTCGCCAGTCAGGGATCGCTGCCGGTGGCGCTGATCGGGTCGATGAGCGGCCCGGAAGCCGAGGCCGGTCTCGCCCTGAGCCGGGGAGCGGAGTTGGCCATCGACGAGATCAACGAGGCTGGAGGACTCGATCGTTTCCGACTGCAGGCAGAGGTGTTCGACGACGCCGGCAGCCCTGAAAAGGCCCGTGAAATCGCCGGGAAAATCGCACGGGAAGGGCGGCATGTGGTGGTCATCGGCGGAAACTCGGCGCCTGTTGCCGAGGCCCTGAGCGCGGCCCTTTCGGGGGAGAAGAAGCTCCCTTTCCTCACAACGGCCGCCGGCGGGACGGCAATCTCTCAGGGGGGCGACTGGAGCTTCAAGACCGCCCTCAACGACGGGCAGCAGGCCCGTTTCATGGCCAATTACAACCGTAACGTCCTGAACCGCAAGCTGGTCACCATCGTCCAGGAAGAGACCCCCTTCGGGGACGCCCTGGCCAGGGGATTCCAGGAAACCTACGAAAAATTCGGAACGAGCATCCCCATCGTCTGGAGCTTCGCCCCCGGCAACGATGAGGCGGCAACTTTCCAGGCAGTGATCGATCAGATCAAGGCCAGCCGGGACCTGAGCGCCATATTTTTGGCGATGGGCAGCGCCGAGGCAGCGCATTTCGTCAAGCTTGCCCGCGAGGGTCGGCTGCGCAACGACATCGTCGGTCCCGACACCCTTGCAAGCAATCTCTTCGTTCGCGGGCTCGTCGACCTGGTCGGGGAAGAGAACGCCGCAGACTATCTGCACGACACCTATGTAACCTCCTCCCTGATCTGGGACACCGCCGGCGAGGCCGCCCAGGGGTTCAAGAACCGGTATCGGAGCCGTTTCGACGGCCCCCCGGACTGGGTGGCCTCACAAGCATTCGATGCCGTACACATGGCGGCCCGGGGGATGTTGGAGGTCATGCACGCCGCTGGCAACGAGAATCCCGACGAGGCCGACCTGGTCCTTCGCGGACGGCAGTGGATCCGGGATTTTCTGGTGGCCAGGAACAGCCCCGAGAAGGCCTATCCCGGCGTCTCCGGCATGGTCTACTTCGAGAAGGAGAGGGAGGCGAGCCGACCGGTGCAGGTCGGCCGCTACGACGGCCTCAACCTGATCTCGGCCATGACCCAGCTGGAACCAATCCGCAAAAAGGGACGGGTGGACTACCTGCAGGAAATCAAGTCCGGGCGGATGCTCTACGTCAATGACCGGTTCATGTTCAAGACCAATGTGGTCTACACCGGTCTCACCCTCAAGGAGGTCTCCAAGGTCGAGAACGAGGACCACAGCGCCGAGGTCGCATTTCAGCTCTGGTTCCGACATGCGGAGAATGCGGTCAACTTCGATCCGCAACAGCTCGAATTCCTGAACGCGGTCACCCCGATCGAGTTGGGCAAGCCCGTCGAGGAGAGTGTCCGCAAGGGTTTGGTATTCAAGCTCTACGAGGTCAAGGGGCGTTTCTTCCTCAACTCCCTGGAAGCGGACCGACCCTATGGATCCCAGGTCGTCGGGGTCTCCTTCCGGCACCGGTTCCTGAACCGGAACAACCTGGTGCTGGTGGTCGACGAGCTGGGCATGAAGGGAAAGAGCGGCCAGAATCTGGCCGAGCGGATCGAAGAATCGCAGGCGCTGCACCCGTCGCTGGAGTGGGAGGTGAACAAGGCCTGGCTGGCGTCGGAAAATTCCCTGACTTTCTCCCTCGGTCGCCCCCA
This sequence comes from Magnetococcales bacterium, assembly GCA_015229005.1. Classification (GTDB taxonomy): domain Bacteria; phylum Pseudomonadota; class Magnetococcia; order Magnetococcales; family JADGCL01; genus JADGCL01. The sequence goes on along the minus strand of JADGCL010000053.1, from coordinate 6,792 downwards.
ATATGTCGGCTACGGAACCGAGGAACCGGTCTTTTCCCGCATCGACTTCGGCATCCAGGTCTCACCGGAACGTTTTTCATTGCGCGATGTGGTGGCAGACGAATATTTCGTTTACATCACCATTTTCGCCTTCATCGGGATCATCTTCGCGATCGGGATCGACCTCAACACCAAGGGAATGTTCTGGAGCATCTCCTCCTACGGGTTGCACCTCTTTTTCTGGCCGCTGCTCCTGATTTCCCTGGGGCAGATCGTCCTGGATTTCTCGGTCAACAATCTGGTGGCGAGTATCACCGACCGGATCGATCTCGTTTATAACGCCCTGCTCTGGCTCCTGCCTGCCCGCCTGGGCTCCGTGGCGCTAGAAAGATTCGTCTGGCAGCCCCTGGAACATCGCACCGAGCGGATGGTCCCCAATATCATCCGGATGTTTGCAGCAATGGTCCTTTACGTCCTCGCGATCTGCGGGGTGGTGGCCTTCGTTCTCGACGAGGCCCTGACGAGCCTCCTGGCCACGAGCGGTCTCCTGGCCATGATCATCGGACTGGCGGTTCAAGCGAACATCGCCAACGTCTTTTCGGGAATCGTCGTCAACATCGAGCGTCCCTTCTCGGTGGGAGACTGGGTCAAGATCGGCTCGCTCGACGACGCCCAGGTGATCGACATCACCTGGCGCACCATGCGCCTGCAAACGGTCAACGGTCACGTCATCAGCATTCCCAACGGCAAGGCATCGGAGTCGTCGGTCGTCAACTATACGGCCGCCGGCCATGTGCGGATCAGGACGGTGGTCACCGTCTCGCCGACCTACCCTCCCCAGATGATCCTGGGCATCCTGGAGGCGGCGGCAAACAGCGATCCCGAGATTTCGTCAGTCAAGAAAGCGAGCTTCGTGTTTCTCGGGGTCGACAAGTCTCTGGCGCAATACGAGGCATGGCTCTGGCTGAACGACTTCGTCGACGATTCGGTGGTGCAGGCCTTCTGGAAGGCGGTCTGGACTCACTTCCAGGCGAACGACATCAGCCTGCAACCCTCCCCCCGTGACGCCGGCAAGGGCGACTCCAGGCCGAAGGCCGAACAACAGTCGCCGGCGACGAAGCGCCGCCCTGACTGGATACAGAGCTACCTGGAAGAGGTGGTGGCGTGAGGGATCGGGTTGCGAACGGGGGCCCGGGAGGAGAGGCCGCGACCCGCCTGGCGCGGAAGATCGGAGGAACTGGACACCATGGATGAAGAGATCATTCAAGGGGCCTTCGGTAAGCTCCAGGCAGCGCGGGAGGCCTTTCTGATGGGGCTGCCGGGACGGACGGAGGGATTGGTTTCGCAGTTCGAGTCGAGCCGGGACGCAGGATTCCCCCCGGGTTCCCTGAATGGTCTGCGCCGGCAGTTGGCAAGCCTCAACTCCGCCTCCGGGGTCTTTGGTCTTCCCGCCATTCAGACCCGGGCGAGCGAGGGGCAGGCCCTCCTGGAGCGGGTGATCGGTTCCGGCCCGGAACGGGCGGAGGCAGGGTGGCAAAGAAAACTCCAGTCGGCCCTGGGAGAGATCCGCGAGGAGAGCGCCGCGCCTCCGGGAGTGGAGGGGTTTCGCGATCACCTCAAGGCCCTCTGGGGGGGTGAGGCCAGTCTGGAGGTAAAATCGGAACTCCTCCTCCTTCAGGCGGAGGACGACGACTACTCCCGGGCGGTGAAGAAAGGGGTGGAGGAGCGGGGACACCGGGTGGAGCGGGTCGGCACCCTTGCCGGCTTCGAATCGAAGCTCGTGGAGAAGAAACCGGCGGCGCTGCTGGTCAACCTGGATGACCTGGAGCCGGGAATCGCCCCCATTCACACCCTCTTCACCGGGCGGAACGCCTTTCCCCCACCCCTCTTCGCGATCTCCCAGGAGGATAATTTCCAGGTCCGTCTGCAGGCCAATCGCCACGGGAGCGCCCGGTTCCATGCGAAGCGCGAGGGGGCCACGGCCCTTCTCGATTCGCTGACCCGGTACCTCGACACCACCGAGGCGCAGCCGCTGAAGGTGCTGGTGGTCGAGGAGTCCCGGGACCTGGCCGAATACGCCACCGTTCTCCTCTACGGCAGCGGTATGCGGGTAGGGTTGGTGGCAAAGCCCCTGGAGATCCGTCAATCGCTCTACCGGTTTAACCCGGATCTGGTCATCATGGACTGGGACATGGCCTGCTGCTCGGGTCTGGAGCTGAGCCGAATCATCCGGGATGAGCCGGGCTTTTCCCAGACTCCCATCCTCTTCCTGTCCGGGGATGCCCTGGCCTTCAACCGCGATTATGCCGCGAGCCTGGGACCGAATCTGCTCCTGCCCAAACCTCCGGCGCCGCTGCGATTGGTGCGTTCGGTCCGTTTTCTCCATCAGGAGACCTTGATCGCACGAAAGAAGGGAAGTTCCGACCCGTTGACAGGGCACCTGAGCCGGGACGCCTTTCTGGAACGGATCGACCAGGAACTTTCCCGTTCCCGGCGAACGGAGGCCCCCTTCACCGTGGTCGTGATCGAGTTCATCGCCTATGGCGGCAGCCAGGCGGAACGCACCAGCGCCCTGGCCGTTCTGAAGCGGTTCGGAGATGTCATCAAGAAGACCCTGAGGACGACCGATGTGATCTGCCGATTGGAGGAATCCCTCTATTCGGCTTTGCTCCTCGACGCCGACCAGGTAGGGGCGCGCCGGGTGCTGGAGAAACTCCAGGCCAACTGGGACGAGGCGTGCCGGGAGGCCGGGGAGTCGGGGGACGTGGCCTCCCTGAAGTCGGCTGGGGCCTCCTTCCCGGCCTTCACCAAATCACGGAACATGCTGCGGGCGGCCGAAGCGGCCCTGAACTCGGCGAAGCTCAAGGGCGGGCGACAGACCGTTTTTGCATCAGGGTAGCGTTGCCCCTTTTTGGCGGGCGGAGACGGCGGCAAGCCATCGGGGAACCTTGACAGAGGCGCTCTCCCCGGGAAAAGATCCGCTCCCGGAAACCTGCACCCCGAGGCCGAATGGAAACCGAAACCCCCCCGCGCACCGGTTCGGTGGGCGTCGTCCAAACACAACACGTCGAACTCTTCCGGGACGGTCCCCCGCTTTCCCTCGACTGCGGCGCCACCCTGGCCCCGGTCCGGGTCGCCTTCGAAACCTATGGCAGGCTCAATGCCGACGCTTCCAACGCCGTCCTCATCTGCCATGCCCTCTCCGGCAACGCCCACGCCGCCGGACGCCACGCGGAAGACGACCCCAAGACCGGGTGGTGGGACAACACCATCGGTCCCGGCAAGCCCTTCGATACCGACCACTATTTCGTCATCTGCTGCAACAATCTCGGCGGCTGCGACGGCACCACCGGCCCCTCCTCCATCGACCCCAAGACCGGTCGCCCCTTCGGCCTCACCTTCCCGATGATCACCCTCGGCGACATGGTTCGACTGCAGAAGGCCCTCGTCGATCATCTCGGCATCCGCCGCCTCATGGCCGTCGCCGGCGGCTCCATGGGGGGCATGATGGCCCTCCAATGGATCCTCGATTATCCCGACGCCACCGCCGCCAGCATCGTCATCGCCTCCACCCCGAGGCTCACGGCACAGAACATCGCCTTCAACGCCGTCGCCCGCCAGGCGATCATGGCCGATCCCCATTTCAACAACGGCAATTACTACGATGGCCCCCGCCCCGAAAACGGCCTCGCCGTCGCCCGGATGATGGCCCATATCACCTATCTTTCGGAGCAGGGGCTGCACGAGAAATTCGGTCGCCGTCTGCAAAATCGCGAAACCTTCTCCTTCGGCTTCGAAAACGACTTCGCGGTGGAGAGCTATCTTTCCCACCAGGGATCGGCCTTCGTCAAGAAATTCGACGCCAATACATACCTCTACATCACCAAGGCGATGGACTATTTCGACCCCTTCCCCGACCCCGAAACCACGGCCCAAAGGTTGAAACGGGTCACCGGCAAGATCATGGTCATGAGCTTCGATTCGGACTGGCGGTTCGACACGTCCCGCTCCAAGGAGCTCGTCAAGATCCTCAACTGGCACCGCCAGCAGGTCTCGTTCGAGAACTTCAGCTCGACTCATGGGCACGACGCCTTTCTCCTGGATGCGCCGCTTTTTCACCAGTCTCTCGCCTCCTTCCTGAAGCGCCATTACATCGAGACGACCCGGGGGAACAGCCCCACCGCTGCAGGGAGCGCCGATGTCGCCTAATTTGCGCATTGACCAGAAGGTCATCGCCGGACTCGTCGATCGGAGCTCACGGGTCCTCGATCTCGGCTGCGGCGACGGCCTCCTCCTGGGGTACCTCATCCGCGAAAAGGGGGCCCGCGGGGTCGGCGTCGAAATCTCCCATGACGGGGTTCATGCCTGCATCGCCGCAGGCCTGCCCGTCTATCACGGGGACATCGACCAGGGACTCTCCGACCACCATGACGGCAGTTTCGATTATGTCATCCTCTCCCACACCCTCCAGGCGGTCCATCGTCCCCGCTTCGTGATCCAGGAGATGCTGCGAGTGGGGAAAAAGGTGATCGTCTCTTTCCCCAACTTCGGCTTCTGGCGGGTGCGTCTCAGTCTCCTCGTGGAGGGACGAATGCCCCGCACCCGCCTTCTCCCCTATCGCTGGTATGAAACCCCCAACATCCATATGTGTACCATTCTCGACCTCCGCGACCTCTGCCGGGAAATGGAGGTCCGCATCATCGAGGAGATCCCCCTCGCCGCCGGGGGCGCCCTGCCGACCGGGGACCTCCGCTCGCGCCTGGCCAACCTGCTGATGCCCATCACCGGGGCCAATCTCCTCGCCCCCATGGCCGTCTTCCTCCTGGAGCGCGGCAATCCGTGAAGACCGCGACCTATCGTCTGGAGCTTCTCTTTCCCGAGGCCACGATCCGCCGACGGCTGGCCGAGATGGCGACCGAACTCCGCCCCCGCCTGCGAGACGGGCTCCTGGTCGTCGGCATTTTCAAGGGGGCGATCCTCTTCACCGCCGATCTCATCCGAGCCCTCTCCCGCCTCCCCGGCCCGAAGGGAGTGGAGGTCGATTTCCTGGTGGTCTCCTCCTATGGCCAGGGTGGGGTAAGCAGTGGGCAGGTGGAACTGCTCTGTGATTGTCGCACACCGGTCGCCGGTCGCCAGGTTCTCCTCATCGATGATATCATCGACACCGGTCACACCCTGGACATGGTAGCCAAACATTTGCGGGACCAGGGAGCGGCGGAGGTGATCACCTGCCTCCTCCTCGACAAACCCGAGCGGCGCCAAGTTTCTTTCACCCCGGATGCGGTAGGTTTTCGGATTCCCGATCTCTTCGTGGTCGGCTATGGGCTGGACTTCGCCAGTCGCCACCGGGAACTGCCCGACCTTATGTCCCTCCATCACGAGGAGATCACCCCGTGACCGAGCCCATTCCCTGTCGCGGGGTCATGTTCGACCTCGACGGCACCCTGGTGGACTCCTCCCAGGATCTCTGGCGAGCGCTGAATCACGTCCTCGATAAATATGGGTTTTCGACCCTGGCCCACGATCAGGTCAAGGATCTGGTGGGGCGCGGTGCGCGCTCCCTGATCGCCCGGGGCTTCTGGGGGGCAGAAGCCGTCGCTCCGAAGGACGACCCCCGTTTCGAGGCGGCGGTGGACGATTTTCTGGTCCACTACCACGCCCATATCGCCGATCATTCCCGCCCCTATCCCGGGGTGCGCAAAACTCTGGAACTCCTGGGGACCCGGGGGTTGAGGCTCGCGGTCGCGACCAACAAGCCGGCCTATCTGACCACCCGGCTCCTGGACCTCCTCGACCTCAGCCGACATTTCGACCCGATCGTGAGCGGGGACACCTTCCCGCGCCTCAAACCCGACCCCCTGCCGCTCCTGGAGATCCTCGGGGGATGGGGGATTCCCCCCTCACTGGGGGTGATGGTCGGGGATTCGGAGACCGATGCCGAAGCGGCGCACGCCGCCGGCTCGCCCCTGATCCTGGTTTCCTATGGCTACAACCGGGGAATCCCCGTGAGTACCCACGCCCCCCGCCAGGTGATCCACCACTTCACCGACCTGGGCACTCTTCTCCTCCCCCAGCCCTGACAGCAAATCGCTGGGCGATCCCCCTGGAGAGGAGCTTCCCTGCCGCTCAACCGAGGCGTGAGTGGGAAAGAGCGGGGAGGCCGAGGAGATCGTGGGATGACGGGGGGAGGTTGCGGAGATTACAGGAACGGCGGGGAACAGGGAGGAAATGCCGCGACCGGAGTCCGAGAATCAGGAGTCGATAGCCGACCACATCATCCCGGAGCGAAAACCGCCTTGAGGATCGGCAGGACCTCGGCAGCCACCACCAGGGCCAACATCCATTTGATAACTGCCAGTTCCTTCTCGATGCGCGCCACATCGGCCTTGGTCGCCAGTTGCTCCTGGGCCGGGGCCTCGGCGGCTCGCCGCGCCGACTCCTCCGGGGCCCCGGCCTCCTTCAGGGCGGTGTAAACTTCGGAAATCATCGTGGTCATGACGGAAACCCCCTGGCGGGGAGGATAGCACAGAAGCTGCCGAGTTGACGAAGCAAATCGGCGGGGACGATCATCCCCGGGGACGTGGTGCCACGATGCCGGTGGTCCTGTACAACGGCAAACCGACGTGGACCACAGCGATGGATGTGGTGGAGGTGATCACCCCGGTTCCCGGTGGGCTGGAGCGTTACCGGCCCCGCATGCGCTACCTGCTTAGGTGGCTGTCATGTCCATGCCGAACAGTCGCCCCCCCCCCCCCCCCCCCCCCCCCCGGCCCCCCACCCCCCCCCCCCCCCCCCCCCCCCCCGCCGCCGCAC
>JADGCL010000052.1 GCA_015229005.1 Magnetococcales bacterium | reverse complement strand
GGTCCAAGGGATGGGGGGGGTAGTCCGAGGTTCCCTTTGGGGGCTTTGATTTGGTCGAGGTTTCCTTGGGGGCTTTGTTCCCGGTCGACGCTGCGTCGATCGCGGCGGGATCAACTTCTTACACTGCCAGCAGGTCGTTTCCCATGACCGCCATCGTTGTCGTCGAGTCACCCGCCAAGGCCAAGACCATCAACAAGTTCCTCGGGCCGGGTTATGAAGTGGTGGCCACCTATGGCCATATCCGGGATCTGCCAAGCAAGAGCGGTTCGGTGGATCCGGATGACGGTTTCCGCATGGAGTACGAGGTCACCAAGGACTCCGCGAAACATGTAGCGGCCCTGGCCAAGGCCGTTCGCGGGGCGAAGAGCCTGCTCCTGGCTACGGACCCGGATCGCGAAGGGGAGGCGATTTCCTGGCATGTGTTGGAGGCCCTGAAGGGGGAAAAGGGGCTGGACGGGATACCGGTCAAGCGGGTCGTCTTTCATGAAATCACCAAGCGGGCCATCCAGGAGGCGGTGGAAAATGCCCGTGACCTGGATATGGACCTGGTGAATGCCCAGCAGGCCAGGAGGGCGTTGGACTATCTGGTCGGTTTCAATCTGAGTCCCCTGCTGTGGAAGAAGGTGCGGTATGGGCTCTCGGCGGGCCGGGTGCAGTCGGTGGCGTTGCGCCTGATCTGCGAACGGGAGGAGGCCATCCAGGGCTTCAAGCCGCAGGAATACTGGTCGGTGACGGTTGAGGTCGCCAAGGAGGCGGAGGCGGCGAAAGGGGCCGGCAAAAGGGGGGGCAGGAAGAGGGAGGAGGCGCCGGAGGGGGGGGGCGAGGGCGGCGTAAGACCCTTTCTGGCTCACCTGGCGGTGGCCGAAGGGGAGAAACTGGACAAGTTTTCCATTCCCGATGAGGCGGCAGCTTCCCGGTTTGTCGCCGCCATCGAGGGAAAGCCCATCTTTGTGGTTTCCCGGGAGAAGAAGCGCGTCAAGCGCAATCCCTCACCCCCTTTCATTACCTCGACCCTGCAACAGGAGGCCTCGCGCAAGCTGGGTTACAGCGCCAAGCAGACCATGGCTCTGGCGCAGATGCTTTACGAGGGGCAGGAGCTTCCTGCTGCCGACGGGGGGAGTGAGGTCGCGGGCCTCATCACCTACATGCGTACCGATTCGGTGAATCTGGCCCAGGAGGCGGTGGAGGCGCTGCGGGCCCTGGTGAAGGAGCGGTACGGGGAGGAGTATCTGCCCGATTCTCCCCGCCGCTACAAGTCTTCGGCCAAGAATGCCCAGGAGGCGCACGAGGCGATCCGGCCCACGGATGTTACCAATACCCCCGAGAAATTGCGGCGTCATCTCAAGCCGGACCTCTTCCGCCTCTACGAGCTGATCTGGAAGCGGACCGTGGCTTGTCAGATGGCCTCGGCCCAGATCGACCAGGTGGCGGCGGTGTTGGCCGTGGGGGAGCCCTCCGCAGAAGCCCCCTACCGTTTGCGTGCCACCGGTTCGTCGATGGTCTTTCCCGGCTTCATGGAGGTCTACAGCGAGGGGCGGGACGAGGTCTCGGCCCAGGATCGCGGCGAGGAGGATGCGGCGATGTTGCCTCCCCTGACGGAGGGGGAGTCCCTGCGCCAACTCGGGATCGATCCGAGGCAGCACTTTACCGAACCGCCCCCCCGCTATACGGAGGCCAGTCTCGTCAAGACCCTCGAACATTACGGCATCGGTCGCCCATCGACTTACGCTCCGACGATGTCCACCCTCCAGGAGCGGGGGTATGTGCGTCTGGACAAGCGCAAATTCTATCCGGAAGATGTGGGGCTTGTGGTCAACCGTTTCCTCGTGGGCCATTTCGAGAAATATGTCGACTATCACTTCACCGCCCACCTGGAGGATGACCTGGATGCGGTCTCCCGGGGAGAGAAGGCCTGGCAGCCCCTGCTCAAGTCCTTCTGGACGCCCTTCGTGCGGCAGATCCAGGAGAAGGACGAGACCACCTCCAAGGCGGAATTGACCACCGAGGCGACCGGCGAGAAGTGCCCCGAGTGTCAGGGGGATCTCTTCATCAAGCTGGGACGCTTCGGTCGTTTCAAGGCCTGCGGCAATTACCCCGAGTGCCGGTTCACCGAAAACCTTCCCCGGTCGGGGGAGGTGGCGGCGGAGCCGGCGGAGGTGGTGGTCTCCGACCAGCTTTGTGACAAGTGCGGCAAGCCGATGTTGGTCAAGAAAGGTCGCTTCGGTCCCTACCTGGCGTGTTCCGGCTACCCGGAGTGCCGCAACAATCAGCCGCTGGTCAAGCCGGTGGACACCGGGGTCCCCTGCCCCGAGTGCGGCAAGGGGACCTTCCTCGAGAAGAAATCGCGGCGCGGCAAGCTGTTCTACTCCTGTTCCGCCTATCCCGGTTGCAAGAAGGCCCTGTGGAACAAGCCGGTGGTCAGGCCCTGTCCGCTGTGTCGGGCGCCGTTTCTCACTTTGAAGGTCACCAAATCGCGAGGGGAGGAGTTGGTCTGCGCCACCGAGGGCTGCAAGCACCGCGAGGGAGTGGGCGGTACATGAACATCAAGTATCGGTTGATCCTGATCTTTTCCTCGGTCATCCTGGCGATACTGGCGGTTTCGAGTTTTCTCTCCTACCAGTTGACGCGGCAGGCGGTGGAGCAGTCGGCCGTGGAGGGGATGAAGAACAGCCTTGCCGAGTCGAGTCACCGGGCCATGGCCCTCCATGGCCGGACCAAGGATATGATCCTCCTGGCCCTGGATTATCCTCAGTTCGTGGAATACTTCACCCTGGAGGATACCCGTCGGGGGAATACCTACGATGCCGACAAGGTGATTCAGTTCACCCCGGCGCAGCGTGCGTTGAAGGCCCAGCTGGATGAATGGATCCAGAGGATGCAGCACCGGTTTCCCATCGTCGAGACCTGTCTGATCGATAGGACCGGGCAGGAACATACGCGCCTGACCCTGGGGGTGATCGCCCCCGACGACGATTTTTCGAGCGAGGAGAACGGCGCCGCTTTTTTCGAGCCGAGTTTCAAGCTGGAGAAGGGTGAGGTCCATATCGCCTACCCCTACATGTCGCCCGATGCTCAACAGTGGGTTTTTGCCTATACCTCGCCGGTGGTGCTTGAGGACGGCTCCAAACCGGCCTTCTACCATTATGAGATTCCGGTCTCTTACTTTCAGGAGACGGTCGATAATTATCCCCACGAGAAGCATGGAAAGGTGGAGGAAACCGAGGAAGAACCCCTGCTGGCCAAGCGTACCTTCATCCTGGATCCCAAGGGGTTCCTGATTGCCGACAGTGGCAATAGCGGCATCGATATCAAGCTGAAAACGGGGGCGGATCCGGAGGAGGAGCAGAAACCGGAGGATTATTTTCCCGCTGCTTCGACGATCTCCTCCAGTCCCGGGTTCGCCCGGGTCGTGGAGTTGATGAAGGCCGGCGGTACGGGGGTCGAACATTACGAAGAGGGTGGGGTCCAGTATACCGTGGTCTATCGGCCTCTGCCGGTGTTTGGCTGGGGGATCGCCGAGATTCAGTCGCACGAATCCCTGATGTCGACCAGCCGCGAGTCACTGGCGCGGATGCGGGGGATGTCGCTTCTGATCGCCTCGATCTGTTTGGCGGTGGCCATCGTCGTTATCGCCTTTGTGGCGGGGCGGGTGTCGCGTCCGATCGTGACCTTGGCGGGGGATGTTCGGCGGTTGGCCTCGGGGGACTTGACTTTCCGGGTCGATGAGGGGCGGCTTCCCTCCGGCGAGATGGCGGAGCTGGGCCGGTCGATCAATACGATGGCGGCGAGTCTCACCGGCATTGCCCGTGATTTGGCCTTGCAGTCGGAGACGGTGGAGGCGTGTGCCAACGGTCTCAACGGCATCCGCAGCGAGGTGCAACAGGGAGCGGGGGTGATCACCGAAAAGGCCGGAGATGTCGGTCAGGCCAACCAGCGCCTGGCCGATAACGTGGCGAACATCAAGGCGTTGATGGGGGATGTTCAAACGGGCATGGAGAGGATGTCGGCGGCCGCCAACAGGCTCGCCGACAACATGAACGCCATCGTCGCCGGGACCGAGCGGGGACAGGAGAACGCCTCGACCGTGGCGGCAGCGGCCGAGGAAATGACGGCCAACATCGGTGATGTCAACGTCAATCTGAAGGGGGTCCATGCGGCGATCGGCGAGGTGACCGGTGCCACCCGGGAGATGGTGACCTCCCTGGAGGAGATCCAGCAACTCTGTCGGGAGGCTACCAACCGGACCAACGTCGCCTTTTCCCATACCCGGGCCAGTCAGGAGATCATGGAGCGGCTGGAGTCCTCTGCCCAGGAGATCGGGGAGGTGGTGGAGCTGATCAACAGCATTGCCGAGCAGACCAACATGCTGGCCCTGAATGCTTCGATCGAGGCGGCGGGGGCGGGGGAGGCGGGCAAGGGGTTTGCGGTGGTGGCCAACGAGGTCAAGGAGCTGGCGCGGCAGACCTCCTCGGCCACCGAGGCGGTTTCGCGGCGTATCGCCGACATCCGTGGCCAGACTCGCGAAGTTGCGGCTTCGGCGGAGCAGGTATACCAGGTCGTCGAGCGGATTCAGCAGGTCAATGAGGAGATTTCGCTCGCGGTGGACGAGCAGAACCGCTCGATCCTGTCGATTTCGCGGGCGGTCGATGATGTTTCGCGAGCCACGGACACGGTCGTCAGAAATACCGAGGAACTCTCCTTCGCGGCCGGTGAAGTGGCGCGATCGGCGGAGTCGACGCAGCAGGAGTCGGCCCTGATCGCGGAGTCGGCCCGTGAGAGCGCCGAGGCGGTCGGGGCGGTGGCGGGGACGGCCGGGGAGGCCAAGGAGATGGCCGATCGGACTCTTGGGGCGGCAGCGGAGAGTGAGTCCTCGGCTCGGGATGTGGTGATCCTGGCCAAGGGGATGCACCACTTGGCGCGTGAAATGGTCGGGGCGGCTACCGCTTTTGGGCATGTGACCGATGTCACCTTGCACTCGGCCACGGCGCTGAACAAGGTTCGCTCCGCCTTCACCATCCCCACGGAGGGGATGTTCGACGTGAGGGAACTCAAGGAGCTGCTCCTGGTTTGGATCAAGCTCCTGGAGCGGGTGATGGTCCGGGAGGGGGGCAGTGGTCGCGATGACGATCCGGAGTCGGTGATTTCAGCGAAGATCGCCCAGTTCCAGGGGTGGCTGGATGGGGAGGGGGCGCGACTCTTTGCAGGGCGGGCGGACTTTGTCGAGTTGGGTGAAGTCTTTGAGGTGATCCGGGAGCGGGCGCGGCTCCTGCTGGAGTATGCCGGTCAGGCCCAGAAGCTGCGGGTTGAGGCCGAGGCGAGCGGTGACCAGGGGGCGTCGGACCGGGCGGAAGCGCTTCTTGTGAAGGCCCATGAGCTGTTGGAGTTCTTCCATGTGGACCGGCAGCGCCTCTTCCTTGTCCTGGATCGACTCTACCGGGGGGGGGATGGGGTGGTGTGATCGTGTGTGCGGGGGCGGGGTCTGCCTCTTCCCGGCCCGCGCGGCATACGGGTGGATGATCTCATTGCCTTCTTCCGCGCATCCCTGCCCTCTGCGCATTCCCCCCCTATGTATCCTTGCCCCACGGGCATCCCCCCCCTTTGCATCTCCGTCCCTCGCGCATCCCCCCTGTGCATCCGGCCCCCCGTACACTGCCGTCCTCCATCCATCGCTACCCCTCGCTAATCACTCCCCCCCACTGGTCGCTACCTCCCACTGATCACTGATTTCCCCTTTCGCCCGTGGTTGCCTTTGGATTAAGCACGGTCGGCCCATCGTTGGTATAAAAGCTGCCTTGGTAACCGTAAATGTCTGGATCGGTCGAAAAATGGGTCCTGGTGTGATTATTTATTGTGCAACTTGTGTATCCAGGGCACGCATTTTCAGGAAACAGACCAATAAACTGGCAGTCAAACCCGAAGGAGACGCACGATGCTGGCCCTTGCCTATGCACCCCTGTCCTATCGTGCCCACGGAGTGTTCGACGAGCTGTTGATGGGCTCTGGCAGTCGTTTGAGCGGAGGGCCGCAGATTCTGCCCGACATGGATCGGTTGGGGCAGGAGGAGCTTGGTCGGCGGCAGGGGGCGGCGGAGATGGCCATCGTCAACTTCGGCATCACCTTCACCGTTTATTCGGAGGGGGAGAACATCGACCGGGCGTGGCCGTTCGATGTCATCCCCCGTTGCATGGCGGAGTCGGAGTGGCGGCGTCTGGAGGCTGGCCTGGTGCAACGGACGCTTGCGCTCAATGCCTTCATAAATGACCTCTACAACGGGCAGAAGATCATCAAGGATGGTCATTTTCCGGGGGAGGTGGTGCTGGAGTCGCGCAACTGGCGCCCGGAGTTGATGGGCATGGCCCCGAAGTTCGGTGTTTGGGCTCACATCTGCGGCAGTGACCTCCTGCGTGACCGGGACGGGGTGATGTATGTCCTCGAGGACAACCTGAGGGTGCCTTCCGGGGTCTCCTACATGCTGGAAAACCGCATGTTGACCAAACGCATCCTGCCGGAGCTGTTCCACCATCAGAGGATTCTGCCGGTGGACGACTATCCGAGCCATCTGTATGACGTGCTGGCGTCGTTGTCGCCGCGGACGGGGGATCGGGCGCGGGTGGTGGTGTTGACCCCTGGGGTCTTCAATTCGGCCTACTTCGAGCACACCTACCTTGCTCAGCAGATGGGGGTGGAACTGGTGGAGTCCCGGGATCTGGTCGTCGATGCGGACGATACGGTGCAGATGAAGACGATCCACGGGCTGAAACGGGTCGATGTGATCTATCGGCGCATCGATGACGATTTTCTCGATCCGGAGGCCTTCCGGCCCGATTCGATGTTGGGTGTTCCCGGTCTTGTCCGCGCCTGGAGGCGGGGGAAGGTGGCGCTCGCCAATGCCCCGGGGACGGGTGTGGCGGACGACAAGGTGGTCTACAGCTATATGCCACGGATCATCCGCTACTATCTGGATCAGGATCCGATCATCCCCAACGTGCCCACCTGGCGTTGCCACATCCCGGAGGAGCGGCAGCATGTGTTGGCCAACCTCGACAAGCTGGTGATCAAGCCGGCCAATGAATCCGGGGGGTACGGCATGCTCATGGGGCCGCATGCGAGCGCTGCCGAGCGGGAGAGATTCGCCGGTTTGATCCAGGCCAACCCGCGCAACTACATCGGTCAGCAGACCCTGACCCCGTCGACGGTGCCGACTCTGGTCGATGGTCGGGTCGAGCCGCGGCATGTGGACCTGCGCCCCTTCATTCTGAGTGGCGAGCGTACCTGGGTCACGGCGGGGGGGCTGACGCGGGTGGCGTTGCGGCGGGGTTCTTTCGTGGTCAACTCGTCGCAGGGGGGGGGCAGCAAGGATACCTGGGTGATCGCCGACGGCGACAGGGGGAAGTGATGCTTTCGCGAGTTGCGGAAAATGTCTACTGGACGGCCCGTTATCTGGAACGAGCCGAGGATAGTGCCCGCCTGGTGGTCGCGACCCACCAGGCGATGCTGGATATCGCTCCGGTCAGTCAGGTCCAACCGATGAATTGGGAGCAGCTCCTGACCATTACCGGCAGTCGCGAGACCTTTCTCGCCGGCGCTCGCCGCGCCGACGAGGCGGGGATTGTCGATTTCCTTGTCCGTGACGAGGAGAATCCCGGGTCGATCCTGCGCTCGTTGCGTCTGGCGCGGGAGAATCTGCGCACCACCCGGGAGCTCTTTCCCAGGGAGGCATGGGAGTTTCTCAATCGTCTTTTTCTGGAAACGCGGGCCGCCTGCGGTCGGGATTTTCCTGCGGCCAAGCGGGTGGAGTTTCTCGAAGGGATCACCCAGGAGTGCCTCAAGATCGCTGGACTTCTGGATGCGACCATGGTCCGTGACGAGACCTTCAGCATGTTTCGCCTTGGGCGCTATCTGGAGCGGGCCGACATGGTGACACGGATATTGGATGTGCGCGGGGCGCTGATGCTGACCCGCCAGGAGGTGGTCGATCGCCCGTTGCGCAATGCCCTGTGGCTTACGGTGTTGAAATCCCTCTCCGGGGATCAGATGTATCGCCGGCAGGTCCGGCCTCGGATCCGGGGGGTGGAGGTCCTCGCCTTTCTCCTGAAGGATCGGTCCTTTCCTCGGGCATTTCGTTACGGGGTATCCGGGGTGTCGCGCTGTTTGGCGGCCATCGGTGGCGCCGATCTGGCTCAGGGGATTATCGGTCGCATTGAGGAGAGTCTCTATTTGGCCGACATCACCCGGCTAGCCGACAATGCCGGCCTGCACGATTTTCTGGACGGGTTGCAACTCCTCCTCGGGCAGTTGCACCTCACGATCAGCCGGACCTACTTCGATCAGGAGGTGGTGGCCGGGGTGTCGGTGGGCGGGGTCGTCAGTGGCAGGACATCCACCGCCACCGTCAGCCGGTGTTCGCGACCGCCGGCGACGACCCCCTTGACCGGCGGCACGTCGGCATAGTCCCGTCCGACCGCGAGGACGAGGTGGCGGTCGGCGGGACGACTGGCGTTGGTGGGATCGAAACCGAACCAGCCGCTCCCGGGCAGAAAGATCTCGAACCACGCATGGGAGGCGTCCGCTCCCTGGAGGCGTGGCTGTCCCGGGGGGGGTTGGGTCTCCAGATAGCCGCTGACATAACGGGCGGGGAGGGCCAGGGCGCGCAGGGCGCCGATGGCCACCTGGGCGAAGTCCTGGCAGACCCCGGCGCGCTGGTCGAGGACCTGGTCCAGGGGGGTGGAGACGGAGGTCGTCCCGGGGGCGTAGGCGAAGCTCTCGTGGATCCACAGGGTCAGGGCCATGACCGCTTCGAGCAGGGGGCGGCCCGGGGTCAGGTGCTGGTCGGCGATGGCGACGAGGGCCGGATTCGGGACCACCAGCGGCGAGGCCAGGGTATAGAGGCGATTCACCCGGGTGCGCGGGCTGGGGTCGGCCCCGAGGATCGCCGCCCGGACTGCCTCCCAGGGGGGGGAAGGGGGGAGGGAAGAGACCGGACCGGTGAGCCGGATCACCTCGCTGGTGGCGGTGATCTCCAGGTCGGTGTGGGGGCGGTGGATCTCGAAATAGTGGGTCCGGTTGCCGAAGAAGTCCTCGAAGGGGCGCACCAGGGTTGGCTCCGGCGCCACCTTGAGATCAAAGGAGAGTGTACGTTGATCGTCCCTTTCCGCCGGCTGCAACTGCACCCGGTTGTGGCAGAGGACGACCCTCTCGGGATAGTGGTAACGGGTGGTGTGACGAATCCGGTAGTGCATCGGATCACCCCTCTGCCCGGGCGGTGAAGAGGTGGTGGGTGGGGTCGGCGTGGCGGAAATAGCTGTCGGCGGCGGTCTCCGAGAAGAGCGGCAGGAGATCGCGGATGCGTCCGGTCAACCGTTCCAGCTCCTCGCGCCGCCCGCTCCCGGGGTCGACCCGGGCGAGGGCGGGGGTGTCGGCCAAGCGGATGGCCGCCAGGCACTCGAAGATGGTCCGCCCGAGGGAGGTGCGGTAGAGGGTCTCCCCGGGCGGACGGGGGACGCGGCGGGCGTGTTCCTCCATCAGCGTCAATTGGAAGACGAGGGAGCGGGGATCGGTATCGTCCTGGAGGAGTTTGGCCAGCACCGGTTGGAGCTCCAGGCGGGTCCGGAAGTGGAGGCGGAAGCTCTCCAGGCCGTCGTTCAGGGCGAGGAGGCGTTCGAGCATCGCGATCTCGTCGGCGCCCCGGGGGGCGACCCGACCGAGGCAGGTCTCCAGGAGTTGGGCGAGAAACATCGCCCGTTCCAGGCGCCGTCCAAGGTCGAGAAAGAGCCACCCCAGGTCGCGGCCCATGTTTTCCCAGGTGAGCCCGGCCAGTGCCATGAGTCCCTGCAACAGCGGTTCAAGGTCCCAGAGGAGGCGACCGAGGTCGCCGGTATGCGGGCGCTGCCAGCGGCCGATGCGGGTGCCGATGTTGTCGAGGATCCACCAGGTGTCGGAGGAGAGCCGGTCGCGCAGGGAGAAGCTCGCCTGGATCAGGGATTGAAGGGAAAAGGTGAGCGAGCCGACGCGCCGGGGATCGAGCAGGACCGAACTCAGTTCCGGGTCGGGGTGGGCGAGACGCACCTGGGCGCCGTCACCGACGAAGCCGGGATAGGTCCCGGTGATGTGAGTCAGGGTGGCGAGCAGACGCCGGCGGCAGAATTCGCGTTGTTCGCGACCGAGGCCGCTTTCCCCCTCTTCCTTGAGGGTGATCGCCTCGCGGAAGAGGCGGATGACGCTTTCGGCTCGCTCGGCGTACCGTCCGATCCAGAAGAGATTCTCCGCCACCCGGCTCGGCAGGCCCATCGGCGGGGTGGAATCCGGGGTCTGACCGGCGGTGGTGATCTCGGGGGGCGAAGACCCGTGGTCGCCGATGACCCAGACATCCTTTGTCAATCCCCCCTGGACCGGGGAGAAGAAGATGTTCCTGGCGTGCAGTCCGGACTCCGGTTCTCCCTCCGTCATCGGGGCGAGGTCTCCCTCCGGGGAGGGTGAGACCCGGGCCAGACCGCCCGGCATCACCAAGGGGGTGTGACCGTCGTGGTGGAGGAAGGCTCGCAGGAGGAGGAGGCGGCGGCAGAGCCCTTGGGCGTCTATCCCCGGGGCGATGGAGGGCTGGACCGGGACCCGGGCGACGAACCGACCCGGCGTCCGGCGGATCTCCTCGAGCAGGGAGGGGTTGCGCACCAGCCCGTTGAGCGGCAGCGATGGCGCCGGTCTGAGGGGGAGGATTGCCCAGGGGCAGGAGTCCTGTTCCCATCCTTCCAGGACCCGTGCCAGGGATGTTGCGTCGCCCAGCCATAGGGTCTCGGGGTTGTCGAGGGCGAGTTCCTCCCCGAGGAAGAAGCGGCTGATGGCTGGCAGAAAGGGATGAAGGGCGAGGCTTTCGAGGAGGCCACTGCCGAGAGGATTGGCCATGACGGTGTGTCCCTCGCGCAGAGCCTGGACCAGACCGACGACCCCGAGCAACGATTCTTCGCGCAGTTCCAGGGGGTCGCACCAGGCCTCGTCGACCCGGCGCAGGAGTACCTCGACCGGCAGGAGGCCGTTGAGGGTCTTGAGACAGAGTCGACCGTTGCGCACCGTGAGGTCGTTGCCTTGGGCCAGGGTGAAACCCATGGCGTGGGCGAGGAGAGAGTGTTCGTAATAGGTCTCGCTGGCCGGTCCCGGGGTCAGGAGGACGATGTGGGCATTCTGGGCGCCGTGGGGGGCCAGACGCTGGAGACCGCTGCGCATGGCACGGAAGAAGGGTTGCAGGGGCAGGATCGGGCCAAAGGCGGCGCGGGTCGGGAAGAGGCGGCTGGTCAGGCGGCGGTTTTGCAGGGCATACCCGTGGCCCGAAGGAGCCTGGGTGCGGTCGGAGACCACCTGGAAGCGACCGTCGACGGCGCGAACCAGATCGGCGGCGTAGACGGGCAAGGTCGGTTTGCGGGGCTGGCTTCCCCAGAGGGGGAAGAGGAAGCCGCCGTCGCCGAAGAGGAGTTCCGGCGGCAGCATTCCCTCGCTGACGAGGCGTTGCGGACCATAGAGGTCGCGCAGGAGCAGGGTCAGGAGATGATGACGCTGGGTCAGCCCGGCCTCCAGGGGGCGCCAGTCGGCATGGTCGAGGATGAGCGGCACCGGGTCGAAGGGCCAGGAGCGGCGCTGGGACGAACCGGGGGTCGCGACCGAGTAGACCGCCCCGGACTCCTGAAGGAGGAGGCGGGTCTCGTTCCAGAGGCGGCCCGGAAGCTCCGGCCCGCCGGCGTAGAGGTGATCGAACAGGGGGCGCCAGTGGCCCCGCGGCTCCGCCGGTGAGGCGAAGGCCTCGTCGTAACCCGCTGCGGTCGCCCCGGGAAGGGGCGTCATGGGCTGCATCCTTCCGGGAATCGGGCGGGCCGGGGTGGCGGACCCGATCGGAACTCTTCCGTCCTGTTGGCTTCGACAATGATCGGTATCGGTGACAAAGGAGAGACTCCATGACCTACTGTGTCGGAATTCTGGTGGAGGAGGGGGTGGTCCTGGCCTCGGACTCCCGCACCAATGCCGGTGTCGACCATATCGCCTGTTATACCAAGGCCCATGCCTTCACCTGGGCGGGTAAACGGCAGATGGCCCTCCTCTCCTCGGGCAATCTCGCGACCACCCAGGCGGTGGTGAGCCGGTTGCAACGGGAGGCGCTCCACGATGATGGCGGATCGCCATCGCTTGCCACCGTCTCCACCCTGGAGGAGGCCGCCCATTATGTTGGTCGAACCAGCATCGCGGTCCAGGAGCAATACGCTAGCAAGGCCCATTCCGAAGCGCGCTTCGATGCCACCTTCATCCTCGGGGGGCAGATCGCCGGGCAGCCGCCGCAGCTCTTCCTCGTCTATCCGGAGGGTAACCCCATCATGCCCTCCCCTTACAGTCCCTTTCTCCAGATCGGCGAGACCAAATACGGCAAACCGATCCTCGATCGCATCGTTGCCCCGGGGCTCTCCCTGGAGAACGCCGCCCGCTGCGCCCTGGTCTCGATGGATTCGGCGATGCGCTCCAATCTCTCGGTCGGCCCCCCCCTCGATCTCCTGATCTTTCGCCGGGACCGGATCGATGGCGGCAGTCAGAGCCGTTTCGAGCTGAACACCCCCTACCTGAGCGCTCTGCGGAAGAGCTGGAACAGCGGCCTCAAGCGATTGTTCCAGAGGCTCCCGGAATTTGCCTGGGAAAATCCGGGGAACGACCCCGGCGGGATTTCCGGAAACCGTGACGCGACCGCCTCGGGAGAACCCCGATGACCATTCGTGTGGCGGTGCGCCATCATACCCACTACCGCTATGACCGTCTGGTGGCGCTGTCGCCGCACCTCTTCCGGCTGCGTCCAGCGCCCCATTGTCGCACTCCCATCGAGGCCTTTTCTCTCAGGATCGAGCCCCGGGAACAGTTTCTCAACTGGCATCAGGACCCCTTCGGCAACTTCATCGCCCGGGTGGTCTTCCCGGAGAGGTGTCGGGAGTTGGTGGTGGAGGTGGAGATCATTGCCCGGATGATCACCATCAACCCGTTCGATTTCTTTCTGGAGGAGTCGGCACGTCATTTTCCTTTTGCCTATGCGCCTTCCTTGGGACAGGAGTTGGCACCCTATCTGGTGATCGAAGAAGCCGGTCCGCGTCTGGAAAGCTGGATGGCCGACATCGACCGGGGCGGGGAACCGGGGACCATCGATTTCCTGGTCGCGGTCAATCGCCGGGTTTGGCAGGAAATCGGCTACACGATCCGCCTGGAGGCGGGGGTGCAAACCGCCGAGGAGACGTTGACACGCCGGACCGGTTCCTGTCGCGACAGCGCCTGGCTCCTGGTGCAGGTGATGCGCCGCCTGGGGCTGGCGGCGCGTTTCGTCTCGGGTTATCTCGTGCAACTGACCGCCGACGAGAAATCTTTGGATGGACCTTCCGGCCCGGAGAAGGATTTCACCGACCTGCATGCCTGGTGCGAGGTCTTCGTCCCTGGCGCGGGCTGGCTGGGGCTGGATCCGACCTCGGGTCTCTTTGCTGGTGAGGGGCACATTCCCCTGGCCTGTGCTCCCCATTATGAGAGCGCCGCCGCAGTTACCGGCATGACCGATCCGTGCGAGACGCTCTTCTCCTTTCGCAATGCCGTCACCCGGATCGCCGAGGCGCCGCGGACGACCAAACCCTATTCCGAGGAGCACTGGCAGGCCATCGACCGGTTGGGGGAGTCGGTCGATGGCGAACTCGAGGAGCAGGGGGTTCGTCTCTCCATGGGGGGAGAGCCCACCTTCGTCTCGATCGACGACATGGACGGGGCCGAATGGACGGTGGCCGCCGATGGCCCCCACAAGCGGCGACTGGCCACGGATCTCCTGCGCCGACTCCAGCGGCGTTTCGCCCCTGGGGGGCTGCTCCATTTCGGTCAGGGCAAGTGGTACCCCGGCGAGGAACTGCCGCGATGGCGCTACGGCTGTTTCTGGCGCGCCGACGGCAGGCCTCTCCGCAGCCGTCCATGGCCTGAGGCCGGGGCGGAGGCGAGGATCGGAGGCGACGACGGTTTGGGAAGCGGGGCCACAGCCGCAGCCGGTACGGAGAGGCCTGCCGGCGGGGGGGCGTTGCCGCATGGGGACGGGGTCGACCTGGCGCGACGTTTCCTGGTTGCCCTGGGGCGGCGACTGGGGGGGGTCGACCGGTTCATCCGTCCGGCCTACGAGGATCCTTTCTACCACTTGTGGAAAGAGGCGACCCTGCCGGTGGACGTCGATCCCCTGGAGGCGGACCTCGACGACCCCCTGGAACGGCGACGCCTGGCGCGACTCCTGGAGCGGGGGCTTGGGCGACCGACGGGCTTTGTCCTGCCGCTTGATCGGGAGAGCGAAAGCGGCACCTGGATCAGCGGCGCCTGGCGGTTGCGGCAGGGGCACCTCTTTCTCCAGCCCGGGGATTCGCCGATGGGGCTTCGGCTTCCCCTGGGGAGCCTGGAATTCACCCCGGAAGCGGTGTTCCGGCAGGAGCCGGAACGTTGTCCCTTCGCCCCGGTCGAGGCCTTGGACGGGGAAGGGGAGGGACGAGCGGGGCCGGGGCGTTGGCGCGAGGGTTTTGTCCGCACGGCCCTCACGATCGAACCTCGGGAGGGGGGGCTTTACCTCTTTCTGCCGCCCTTCACTCGCCTGGAAAATTTTCTGGCGCTGATCGAGGTGGTCGAGGCTACGGTCGAGGCGGAGGGGATCGACCCGATTCTGGAGGGGTATCCGCCGCCGGAGGACGCACGACTGCGGCGGTTTTTTATCACCCCCGACCCGGGTGTGATCGAGGTCAACATCCATCCCTCCCTTTCCTGGGCGAGCCTGAAGGAAAAGAGCTTCGGGCTCTACGAGGAGGCTCGTCTGGCGCGCCTGGGGACGGAGAAATTTCTCGTCGATGGCCGTCACACGGGGACCGGCGGCGGCAATCATATCACCATCGGCGGGGCCACTCCGGCGGAGAGCCCCCTGCTTCGGCGACCGGAGTTGCTGGCGAGTCTCTTGACCTACTGGCAGCACCATCCGGGGCTTTCCTATCTCTTCTCCGGGCTCTTCATCGGTCCCACCAGTCAGGCGCCCAGGGTCGACGAGGCCCGGGACGACAGTTTGCACGAGTTGGAGATTGCCCTGAGCCAGATACCGGAGGGTGAGGTCGAGGCCCCATGGCTTGCCGATCGCCTGCTGCGGCACATCCTCGTGGATCTCACGGGGAACACCCATCGGGCGGAGTTCTGCATCGACAAGCTCTACTCCCCCGACTCACCCACCGGGCGCCTGGGGCTCGTGGAACTTCGGGCCTTCGAGATGCCTCCCCACCCGCGCATGAGCCTGGTGCAGGCACTGCTGCTTCGGACTTTGATTGCCTGGTTCTGGAAGAGTCCCTGGCGTCGCCCTCTGATTCGCTGGGGGACGGCGCTGCACGATCAGTTTCTGTTGCCGTTCTTCGTCGAGGCCGACCTGCGCCAGGTGGTGGAGGAGCTGCGCCGTGCGGGCTATCCCTTCGAGATGGCGTGGCTGGAGCCCTTCTTCACCTTTCGTTTTCCGGTCCATGGTTCGGTCCGCTGCGGGCCGGTGACCCTGGAGTTGCGGCAGGCGCTGGAGCCCTGGCATGTCCTGGGGGAGGAGACGACCCGGCAGGGGACCGCGAGATTCGTCGATTCCTCGGTCGAGCGGTTGCAGGTGCGGGTGGAGGGGCTGATCCCGGAGCGGTACGGGGTGGCCTGTAACGGCCATCGACTGCCGCTGCGCTCGACCGGGGTGGCGGGGGAGTTCGTGGCAGGCGTCCGCTTCAAGGCCTGGCAGCCGCCCTCGGGGCTGCACCCGCTGATACCGGTGCATTCGCCGTTGACCTTCGATGTCATCGACCAGTGGAACGAGTGCGCCGTTGGCGGCTGCTCCTACCATGTGGTCCACCCGGGAGGACGGAGCTATGAGAGTTTTCCGGTCAACGGCCTCGAGGCGGAGTCGCGCCGGATCAGTCGCTTCTGGGACCACGGCCACCTGATGGGGGAGCGGCGACCGCAGGCGGCGACGCCGGTCGGTGGGCGTTTCATCCCCGAGGGGAGCGGTCAGCCGTTGCTGCGCGATGACCCGTTGACCGTGACCCGCGAGTACACCACCACTCTGGATCTGCGGCGGGTGGCTGGGGCGGGATGAGCCCGGGACGGTGGTCGAGGGCGGGGACCGGCGGTCGGGGGGCGGAAGTGGCTGCCCCCGGCTGCCGGATTCCGGGTTCGGTACGGGGATCGGCCTTCATCCGGGCATTTGCCCGAGGAACGCCCGCTGCCGGGGGGGCGTTGTTCTCCGCACAGGGCCTCGATCGGGTGTGACAAACTGATGTCCCTGGTCGGGTGGCCGAGTTCGGGTGTCCAGGGTCTTTCCCTGTTCAGATGCCCCAAAGTCCCCCGGGCAACATCCGCCGCAACAGGTGCAAGGCCGTCTGGCTGGTCTGGAAGCGGATGCTCTCCCGGTTGCCGGCGTAGTGGCCCTCCTGTTCGATGATCGCCCCCTGGCGGTCGACCGCCGCCAGGCGGACGGTGCCGACCGGTTTTTGGGAGGAGCCGCCCTCGGGCCCGGCGATGCCGGTGACGCTCACCGCGAGATCGCTGTCGGCGGCCCTGAGGGCGTTGCGGGCCATGGCCAGGGCCACCTCGGGACTGACGGCGCCGCAGCGGTTGAGCAACACCTCGGGGATGTTCAGCGCCTGCTGTTTGGCGGTATTGGCGTAGGTGACGTAGCCGGCGATGAAATAGCGGCTGGAGCCGGCGATCGAGGTGATGCGCGCCGAGATCAACCCCCCGGTGCAGGACTCGGCGACCGCGACCCGGAGTCCTGCCTGGACGAGTCGTCTCCCCAACCACTCCTCAAGGGGGAGGGGAGAATCCCCGTAGAGACGTTTGCCCAAGCGATTCCGCAGACGGTGGGTGAGACTTTCACCGAGAAAGTCCGGAATGAGGATCGCGGCGTCGCCATCGGGGAGGTTACGGATCAGACACTGCTCCTGCTCCTCCTCGCTCAACAGGCCGTCCGTTTTGAACGGGCCTCCGTCCCCCTCCAGAAGGCGGCAGACCATGGTGCGTCCCCGCCGATTGTGGGGAATATCCACCAGCATCCCCTTGATCGCCAGGATCACCTCTCCCAGCAACTCCCAGATGGGGCGCTCGCAATAGATGACCATTCTGCCCCGGCGATTGGTGGCGAAGCCTGCGGCTGTTCCCTCCTCGGAGAGCAGGGGGCGGGCGCCGACCACCCGCAGACGACCCGAACCGGCGTCGAGGCCGAGCGACAGTCCCAGGCTCGACAGGATCGAACGCCGTTGCCGGTTGCCGGTATCTTCGCGCCCCTGGACCAGGACCAGCGCAAACTCTTCCGGCACGGTGGTTGGGTCGAAGGGGGCCTCCGGGTCCAGTTCCCACACCCCGATGCCCTCGAAACCCAGGCAGTGCAGGGCGAGGTCCAGGTGAGGTCGACCGGTGGGCGGGATGAGGGCTTCCGATTCACACCAGCGGGGGACGACGATCAGACACTTCATGAGCTGTTATCCGCACTCCGAATGAAAAGTTCGTGGATCGATGGCGGTGGTCACCGGGGATCCGCCCCGGGCCGGGGACGCCGCCGGGAGTCGTGTCACCCGGCCAGGAGTTCGCCCCAGGCCGGGGACGCCGCCGAGAGTAGTGTCAAAACCCCTCCGGCGTAAAGCCCGGCCGCCAGGTCATCCACCATGATGCCGCCACCGCCACCGAGATTTCGGTCCAGCCAGCCGACCGGCCAGGGCTTGGTGATGTCGAAGAGACGAAAGAGAAGAAAGGCGGCCACGGTCCCGATCCAGCCGGTAGGGGCGAAGAGGAGGGTGAGGAGCAGGCCGGCGGCCTCGTCGATGACGATCTCTCCCGGGTCCTTGTGACCGATCTCTCGGGAGGCGACCGTTGCCGCCCAAAAACCGACCACAGTGACGATCAGGAAGCCGGCCCCCAGGAACCAGGGCCCCAGGAGTGCGAGTCCAACCCCCGGTGGGAGTGTGACCAGGGTGCCGACGCTCCCCGGGGCGATCGGTGATCGACCGGTCCCGGCGAGGGTGGCGATCGCCATGGCCCATCTGTTTTTCGCCCGGATGGGGGAAACGTCGACCATGATGCTCCTCCCTTTCTCTCTCTTTGCCCTCAAAAAAGGGACTTCAACCTCTTTATCTTCTTCAAAGAAGGGATTTCAACCGGAAGAGGGCTTCCAGGGCCTGGAGCGGTGTCAGGGCGTTGGGATCCAGTGCCCGGAGTTCTTCCAGCGCCGGCTCCGGGGGCGTCTCCGGAAAGAGCGAGAGCTGTTTTCCCTGTCCTGCTTCCAGTGTGGTGGCGCTCATGCGCACGGGGGCACCTCTCCGCGACCGACGGGGGAGCGATCCCTCGCTGTCGGTCCCGGTGTGGGGGTCGGAGGATTCCAACTCGGCCAGTACCTCCCGGGCCCGTTCCAGGACCGGTGCGGGCAGCCCGGCCAACTCCGCCACATGGATGCCGTAGGAGCGATCCGCGACGCCGCGGGCGACGGTGTAGAGGAAGACGATCCGACCATTCCACTCCTTGACCTGGACGGCGTGGCTCTCGATCCCCGATTTCAGCTCTTCCAGCCGGGTCAGTTCGTGATAATGGGTCGCGAAGAGGGTCCTGGCCCGCGAATGGTCGTGGATCCGTTCGGCGACAGCCCATGCGATGGCGAGACCGTCATAGGTGGAGGTTCCCCGACCGATTTCGTCGAGGATGACCAGGGAGCGTGAGGTGGCGTGGTGGAGGATGTGGGCGGTCTCGGTCATCTCGACCATGAAGGTCGAACGCCCGCCGGCGAGATCGTCGGCGGCGCCGATGCGGGTGAAGATCCGGTCGCACCAGCCGATTCGTGCCCGGGCCGCCGGCACGAAGGAGCCGGTATGGGCCATGAGGACGATCAGGGCCACCTGCCGCATGAAGGTCGATTTTCCCCCCATATTGGGGCCGGTCACGAGATGGAGGCGATGGCTGGCGGTGTCGAGGCGGACATCGTTGGGGACGAACTTGTCCCCAAGGGTCCCTTCCACCACCGGGTGGCGTCCCCGTTCGATGACGATCCCCTCGCTGTCATCGACCTCGGGGCGGGTGTAGCCGCCCTTGTCGGCGTTGTGGGCGAAGGCGGCGAGGAGATCGAGTTCGGCCACTGCCCGGGCGGTTTCGCGCAGGGCTCCCGCGTGTTGGGCCACCTCGGCGGCCAGTGCCTGGAAGAGCGTTTCCTCCAGTTCGGCCAGATGTTCCTCGGCGTGGAGGATCTTCTCTTCGCTCTCCTTCAGTTCCGGGGTCACATAGCGGACGGCGTTGACCATGGTTTGCTTGGCCAGGAACCTCTCCGGAACCTTGTCGCGATGGGTATGGGTCACCTCGAAGGTGTAGCCGAGGCTGCGGTGGGAGCGGATCTTGAGGCTGGGGATACCGGTGGCTTTTTTCTCCCGTTCTTCCAGGGCGAGCAGTACCGCCCGACCATCGACGCTCATGGCCCGGAGTTCGTCGAGTTCCGGGGAGAAGCCGGTGCGGATCACTTGACCATCCTTGAGGGCGATCGGGGGCTGATCGGTCAGGGTGGTGGTGAGACGGGCGGCGAGTTTCCCGTGACCTTCGAGATGGCCGCGCAGTCGCCCGAGGATCGGCGGAACGGAGGTCTCCTTCGCGAAGGCTTCCCCGATTTCGGGCAGGGAGTTCAAGGTATCGCGCAGGGCCCCGAGGTCCCGCGGCGAGGCGCGCCCCAGGGCGATCCGCGAGAGGAGGCGCTCCAGGTCGTGGATGCCGCCGAGGATGGCCCGGACCTCCTCGCGCAGACGGTGTCGCTCCAGGAGCCAGGTCACCCCCTCCTGACGGGCCAGGATCAGGGCCGTCTGCCGGGTCGGACGGTTGAGCCACTGTCCCATGAGGCGTCCCCCCATGGCGGTGACCGAGGAATCCATCACCCCGAGGAGGGAACTCTCGCGGCGCCCGTCCCGCAGGGACTGGTTGATCTCCAGATTGCGGCGGCAGATATCGTCGAGGATGAGGGAATCGGTGGCGAAGGTCCGGGCGAGCCCGGTCACATGCGCCAGGGCCCCCTTCTGGGTTTCGCGGCAGTAGGCGAGGAGGGCGCCGGCG
This sequence comes from Magnetococcales bacterium, assembly GCA_015229005.1. Lineage (GTDB taxonomy): Bacteria > Pseudomonadota > Magnetococcia > Magnetococcales > JADGCL01 > JADGCL01. Next base: position 4,223 of record JADGCL010000052.1, on the reverse strand, counting down.
GCGGCCTGACAGGCGGGGGCGTCGGCGATCCCGAAACCGTCCAGGTTGGCGACTCCGAAGTGGTCGCGGAGGAGGGCGGCTCCGGTCTGAGGGTGGAACTCCCACTCGCCGCGGCGGGTGAAGCGCTTGAGCCAGGGCGAGATCGGCTCCGGCGGCTCCCACATCTCGGGGACCACCACCTCCGCCGGATCGAGGAGGGACAACTCCACCGCTGCCGCCGCCCAGTCGTGGGCGAGGGTTACCTGGAATTCGCCGGTCGACAGGTCCAGGGCTGCCACCCCCGGCCCGTCTCCCCCTTTTTGCGGCGGCAGTGCCAGGGCGACCAGAAAATTGTTCGCCCGTGCCGAGAGGAACGGCTCTTCCGTCAGGGTTCCCGGGGTGATGATCCGTGTCACCTCGCGCCTGACCGGTCCCTTGGCCAGTCCCGGTGTCTCCATCTGTTCGCAGATGGCGACCTTGAAACCGGCCAGGATCAATTTGCGCAGATAGGCATCGCGCGCATGGACGGGTACCCCCGCCATCGGGATCGGCTGCCCGGCGGATTTGCCCCGATGGGTCAGGACGATCTCCAGGACCGGTGCCGCCGTAATGGCATCAGCGTAGAACATCTCGTAGAAATCCCCCATCCGGTAGAAGAGCAGGGCGTCCGGATGTTGTGCCTTGATGGCCAGAAACTGCGCCATCACCGGGGTATGCTTTTCGATTTCGTTATTCAAGATTCAAGGCTCGGGTCGATTCTTCAATGCCGACCGCCCTGGATGCTTAGAAATACATGAGGCCAAGGGCCAATTCCGTCATCGAGGAGTCTATCACGGAGCGTACTTGAAAAAGCGCGGAGAACGCCAACACGTTCCGGAGTCGGCTGCGTTTCGTCCTTTTCGAGGAGGACATCGATGCGGACTATCGGATCCCCGTCGTGATCCTCGCCAAAGGCATAATCCACTCCCACCACTCCACTGGGCCTTTTGGTTTCCCGGATGACCTCTTTCACGAGCTTCTCATCCTCCGAAAGGACCCGTTCTCTCATGCCGACTTCTCCCGCCGCAGTCCCCTGACCACTCCCAGGTCGTATCATCCGATGATCGAGACCCATCAGTCAATTGAAAGTCCGCCACCTCCACCGGGGCTCGGTGTTGATTCTGCTTCTGGCGACAGGCTCAAAGTCCCTGCCGCTTGCTCTCCTGCCAGAGGGCCTCCATTTCGGCCAGGTCGGCCATGGCGACCTCCCGTCCCGTGCGGTGGAGTTCGGCCTCGATGAAACGAAAGCGCCGTTGGGACTTGTCGCAGGCCTTTCGCAGGGCCGTCTCCGGGTTGATGTTGAGCTGATTGGCGATGTTGACCGCGACCAGCAGCACATCCCCCAGCTCGTCGGCCATGGCCTCCGGTTCTCCTGCCTCGATGGCCTCGGCAAGCTCGGTCACCTCTTCCCGGAGTTTGTCGAGGACTGAATGGGCGTTGGGCCAGTCGAACTTCACCTTGGCCATGCGCCGCTGCATCTTGTGGGCGTAGAGGAGGGCGGAGAGGCGCTTGTTGAGGCCGTCGAAGATCGAGGGGATTTCCCCAACTCTCGGTGGTGGTTGTTTGCCGGAGCCGGCCTGTTCGGCGGCCTTGAAGCTCTCCCAACGGTCGACCACCTCGTGCGCCTCGGTGAGGCTTCCCGCTTGTGGCCCGAAGACGTGGGGGTGGCGCGCGATCATCTTGGCGGTGATCCCGCGGATGACCTCGGCCAGGCGGAACTGCCCTGCCTCTTCGGCGATGCGGCTGTGAAAGACGACATGGAAGAGCAGGTCCCCCAACTCGTCGCGAATCGCCCCCGGATCCTTCGCCTCCACCGCTTCGACCACTTCGTAGGCCTCCTCCAGGGTGTAGAGGAGGAGGGTGTCATGGTCCTGTTCCCGGTCCCAGGGACAGCCGCCGGGACTCCGGAGGCGGGCCATGAGTCCTTCCAGCGCTTCCATGGCGGCGCCGGTGGTGCCGCCGATGCCCGCCGGAGGAATGGCATCCTCGTTGCACAAGGGGTCTGCGGCGTCAGAGTTTCCTCTGTTTTGCGCTTGCGGGGGCGCGTCCCTCCCGGATGGGGAAAAAGCTGCCGCCGTTTCCTGCCCGAGAGGTGGGGTGAGCGACAGGGGTGTGAGGCTCGGGGGGGATGATGGCAAGGAAATTCCTCCATGGCATGATGGTTGCGGCACTCTCGGGATCGCCCCGGGACCGACCGCCGCCGGGACAGAAAGGCTGAGCAATGGACAGTGGATCCTACGCTGCCGTAAACGGCGCCCTTCGGGCCGAGATGCGCCTGGAAGTGTTGGCCAACAACCTGGCCAACGTCAACACCTCGGGATTCAAGCAGGACCGGATTCACTTCGACAGTTTCATGACCCACCCGGGGCCGGAGCAGTTTCCGTTGCCGACCGACTCCTTCATGGGCAAGAAATTTCCAGGCGATGTCCCCTTTCCCTTCAGCAGTCCGGCTGCCAATGCCTATTCGGTGACCTATCCCCGGGCGGTGCGGACGGTGGTCGACAACACCCAGGGGGGGCTCGCCAGCACAGGTGATCCCAATCACCTGGCCATCGAGGGCAAGGGGTTCTTCGTCGTCTCCACCCCGGAAGGCCCACGCCTCACCCGTGACGGCAGTTTCCGGGTGAGCGCCAATGGCGAACTGGTCGATAAAAGCGGCAATCCGCTCATGAGCGACGGCAACGCCCCCATCCAGGTGGGCAACGCCCCGTTCCAGGTTGGGCCGGACGGGACCCTCTCCAACGCCGAAGGGCCCATCGGCCGGGTGCAGCTGGTCACTGCCCCGGAAGAGTCCCTGACCAAAGCCGGCAACAGCCTTTATTCCGCCCCCGAGGCCGAGACGACCCCGGTCGAAGAGGCGGAACGGAGCGTCCATCAGGGGTTTCTGGAAAATTCCAACGCCGACTCCTTGCGGGACATGACGCAGATGATCGAAACCAACCGGGCCTTCGAGGCCTACATGAAGATGATCCAGGCTCTCGACAGCCTGGACGGCCAGGCGGCGTCACAGATTGGACGCCTGCAAGGCTGATTCGGACCAACCGTTTGGGGAGGAAAAAGACCATGATCCGTGGACTTTGGACCGCTGCCACCGGCATGCAGGCCCAGCAGACGCATATCGATGTGATCGCCAACAACCTGGCCAACGTCAATACCACCGGCTTCAAGACCTCCCGGACCGACTTCCAGGATTTGCTCTACGCCAACATTCGGGCGGCGGGCAGCGAGACCTCTCAGGCCGGGACCCAGGTGCCGACGGGGATCCAATTGGGGCATGGGGTCAAGGTGGTCTCCGTCGCCAAGGATTTCACCCAGGGCAGCGGCATTCCCAGCAGTCAGGATCCGATGAACGTCGACATGATGATCCAGGGGCAGGGGTTCTTCCAGATCGAGTTGCCCAGCGGCGACATCGCCTATACCCGCGATGGCAGCTTCAAGGTGCAGGACGGTAACATCGTCACCTCCGACGGCTATCCCCTGGTCGGTGGCCAGATTGGTTTCGATCCCACCACCACGACCGGCATCACCGTCGAGGCCTCCGGCTCCATCGGGCTCATGGACAGCGGCACCCCCGGGTTCACCCCGAACGTCGGCCAGTTGCAGATCGCCCGTTTCGTCAACCCGTCGGGTCTGACCGCCATCGGCAACAACCTCTTCAAGGAGAGTCAGGCCTCCGGGACGCCGCAATTGGCCAATCCCAACACGGACGGCTTCGGGGCCGTCAACCAGCATTACCTGGAGCAGTCCAATGTCAGTATGGTGACGGAGATGGTCGACATGATCACCACCCAGCGGGCCTATGAGATCGGCTCCAAGGCGATCCAGACCGCCGACAGCATGCTCGGTCTGGTCGCCAACCTCAAGCGTTGATATGGGGGAGAGGCGGGTTAGTCGCATGCGCTGGACATTGTGGTTCGTGGTCTTGTCGGTTTTTGCTGTTGCCGTGCCGGCTCGGGCCCAGATCGTTTCCCGCGATTCGGTCATCCAGGAGGCCACTCGTCTCGTGGGGGAGTTGTGCGAGCGGCGTGGGGATGGTCTCTTCGTGGCGGGAGTGGTGGTCCCCGGAGATGTCACTTTGCCTGATGGCGCTCTAGCCTGGTCGCTGGAAGCCGAAGCCGATTCCTTGGCGCCGGGGCGCTATACGCTCTCCCTTGTCGCACGGGTGGGGGGGGAGCAGTCGGGGGAGAGGAGCGAGAAGCGGCTTC
>JADGCL010000051.1 GCA_015229005.1 Magnetococcales bacterium | reverse complement strand
CGCGCTTCGCTCCATCCACTGGCCGCCGCTTTTGTAGAGAAAGGCGGGGAGATGGTGACGGACGAAGCGCTCCGACAGGAGAATCGCCTCCATTTCTGCGGGGCTCCACAACTTCTCTGCCGCCGCCGCTGCCGGGTCTTTCATGAAGGCCTCGAACCAGTCGTAGACCTCTTGGACCACCTGCAGCCGGTCGTTGACGGCAAGGAGCGCCTGGCTCAAAAACACCCAGCGGAAATGGGCCTGCAGATAGACCACACCGGCTGGCCAGGCGGCGACGATTTCCAGCATCAGGCGCAGGGAGCCCTGACAGTGGAAGGTGAGGTGGAAGAGTCCCTCCGGCGGTGGGGTGAAGAGATAGAGCGCCGCCGTCGTCACCCCGGGGCGTTCGGCCAGGGCCTGGGCCAGATATTCCACCGAGGGCATGCTGCCGCGATGGAGGACGATGAAGAGGAGCCGGCGATTCATGGGGGAGGGTGACCCGGTCGCGCTTGCGAGGAAGGTCCGCTTGCGGGCCTCGTGGCGGGGTGCGGAGAGGGCCTGGTAGAGGGGGTTGGCGTGGGGGCGCAGGATGCGATCCGGGGCCACTCCCAGGGCTTCCAGCCTGACCGCCCAGGCGTCGGCCTGAGCGGGATTGGCCAGGAGAATCCGATCCCAGCGGGGATCGGCCTGCGGTGACCAGGAGGTGGCCGCGTTTCCCCTCAGGATTCCTGCCGCCGAGCGATGCTCGACCAGGTGGCCGACGATCTCGATTTCGGGCAGGGTGTCGACGAGGAGTCGCAGCAGCGCCTTGTCCAGGGGCTCTTCTCCCTGCCACAGGAGACGTACTTTTTTCCCACCCCCGGTCTCCCCGCTGCCGGGGCCCGATAACAGCGGTCGGAGTACTTCCAGGGCGATAGGCGCGTCCCTGGGTTCCCAGGAGCGGGCCAGGAGGTTGGTGAGGTGCTCTCTGGCTGCGGGATCGGAAAGATGCGGGAAAGGGATTTCGTGGGGCGTCATGGGTTGCGTCCGGTCAGGTCTCTCCGGGTGGAGGAGGCCGCCATTCGCGGGGCGATCCTCGCGTCCACTGCATTCTGCTGCACCTCATTGTGTCCGGAAAGCGCCGGATTGTGGACCTCAAACCTCATGATTTCAATCTGTCAGGAAACGCTGGCAGCCCGTTGATAAACGGGCTGCGCCGGCCAGGGATGGCCGGCCAAATTCAACGNNNNAACCTCGGTAGCAGCCCGTTGATAAACGGGCTGCGCCGGCCAGGGATGGCCGGCCAAATTCAACGGGATGGTGTAACCCGTTGAATTTGGGAGGGAAGGCAAAACTGTGTTTTGCCTTCCCGGGTTGAAAAAGTCCATGGATGGACTTTTTCAACAGGCTGCTAGAGTCGTCTCCGGGTGTTTGCTGACTGCCATTGGGGTCACCTTCCCGGACGGCTTGGGGCCGTCTCTTCGGTTTACGGCTCGTATTTTGCAAGGGCTCCCCTGCGTCCATTGTGCTGCTCCCGGGTAGGTTTCGAGCGCGGGGGAGGGGCCTGTCGTTGCCTTTCGGGTCCACTCCGGGGAGGAGCGATCTCCCGGGGTGCGTGCTGTTGAACCAGAGGAAATTGCCGTAATGATCTCTCCGACCGTCCGCAGGGAACAGGAATTGCGCGAGGTACTGGAGCGCAATTTCCGGAAGAACATGCAACTGTTGCGCTATACCCAGCCCGAGCTGCATCAGCGCCTTCTGTCGCATCCACGCCCGGCTGCGGAAGAGCTGCGGGTGGTGGAGGAGGGCGGGCGGCTGGTGAACGTGTCGGTACAGCTGAGTCACGGTCGTTGGGTTTTGCTCCACGATCCGGATACACAGTACGTCGTGGGTGCCAGAATTCTCCAGTCCATCGAGCGGGATTCGGTCACCGTTCTGGCCGGTCTCGGGTTGGGGTATGAACTGCTCACCCTGTTCGAGCGGACCCGGGGGGGAGAGTTGCAGGATTTTGATCGTATCGTCCCTCTTTACGCGGTCGAGACGGAGAGCGAGGATTTCGTCAAGTTGCTGCACCTGCGCGACCTTGGGGACATCATCACCTCCGGGCGGATCCGATTTTTTGTGGGAGGTGATGCCTTCGCCCGTTTCGAGGAGTTTCTCGATCTCTGCGTTGACAGCGAGACGGATCGCCCTCTGCCGGTTCGCTTCGTGAACTCCCATGATCGGCCCGAGGGGATCGCACCCTTCCAGGAAGCCGTCAACCGCCGCATCGAAGAGCTGAATGCCCGATCGAGAGGGCTATTGGCGACCTTGAATCACTACTACGATACGGAATGGGAGTCGGATCTGCTGGGGTTCTTCCGCGGCCTTGGCTCCCGCAAGCCCAGGATATTGGGGCTTACGACGCGGTTTTCCTCATTTTTGCAATTTTGTGTTCGGGATCTCCTGGAGGGGTTTGCGGAATTGGGGTGTGAGACCTGTTGCCTGATCGAGAGTGATCGGGATCGCACGGTGACCATTCATCACATGTTGCGGACCATGGAGCGGTTTCGACCGGACCTGATGGTCATTCTGGACCATTTTCGCCATGAGCAGCACGGGGGGATTCCTGCCGGATTGCCGGTGGTCACCTGGATCCAGGATCTGCTGCCCAACGTTCGGGATGGGGAAGGGGAGGTTCTCGGTCCCCGGGATTTTGTCTTCAGCTTTTCGAAGAAGTGGATCCGCGCCGGCTATTTTTCGGTGCCGCTGTATCGGGGACGGACGGTTCGGTTTCTGCCTATGGGATTTAATGCCGGGATCTACCGACCCCTGGAGGGGGTCGAGAGAGAAATCGATGTCCTCTACGTTTCCCACCTGACGAACTATCGGAACTCGCTCTACCCTCTCCGTGAAGGCGATGAATCCTTGTCCCTGACCGCAGGGGAGCAAGCCCTGGTCGAGAATGGACACTGTTCCACCAACGAGTTGCTTCATATATTGAAACGCATGGTGCCGTTTCTCGATGTTATGCGCCTGGATGACATATACGCGATGGTCCTTGAACTGCAACTGGGTGGCGAACATCGCATCCTGAACACGTTCACGGATGCGGTTCTGGAGGGCGCCGGGGTCGTGCGCGGGGAGGAGTTGCTGAACACTCTTTTCTTTTCCCTGGATGCCCGCTGGGTCTACGACCTGGAAATCGGGCGCAAGATCCGCTGTCTGCAAAGATTGACGGAAGAGGGGTTGGACGTTCATGTCTATGGTTTTGAATGGGAGCGGGTCTCCTCCCTCAGGAAGGTGGCCCGGGGGGTGGTCAGGAGCGGCGCCGACCTCAACCTCTTGAGCAACCGGGCCCGGATCTGTCTTCATATCACCGGGACGACACTGCACATGCGGGCCATGGAGATTCTGGGTTCGGGGAGTTTTTTCATCTGCAAACGGTTGCATCCCCTGGGCGACAACACCCCCATTCTGGATTATTTTGTGGAAGGGGAGGAGATCGCTCTCTTCGACGATGAGGCCGATCTTGTGCGCAAAGTGCGTCACTATTTGACCCACGAGGAGGAGCGGGAGACAATCGCCAGACGGGGTCACGAGAAGGCCAAACGGCTTTTTGCCTATCCCCGGATCGCCGAACGGATCCTTGAGGATGTCGCGGGCGAGTTGTGACCACTCAGCGCCGGTTCCGGTGATGACCGAATCCAAAGACGGCAAGCCCGGGGTCACGTTTTTCATCCCCAATTCACGGTGGTTCGGAAAACTGCCGCGCCTCTCCGTGCCTCACGGTATCGCCATTCTTGTCGCCCTGCTCGATTCCCATTGCCGGCTGAGTCTGGTGGATGGCAACGGCGCGGATCTGGATGAGGCGACCTGTTGCCGGCGCCTGCGGGAGACCAGGCCGGACCTGGTGTTGATGTCGGCCATCACTGCGGTGGAATATACCCCGCAGGTGCATCGGGGCTTGGCACTGGCCAGGGAGGGTTGCCCGGAAGCGGTGATCATTCTGGGGGGGGTCTATCCGACGGTGTCCCCCGGGGAGGCTCTGCGGGATCCCAACGTCGATTTCATCTTTCTGGGACACGCCGAGGAGCGGATCCTGCCCTTTCTCGAACGGGTGTTGGCGAGGGACTGGGAGGCCCTGCGGCGACTGCCCGGGATCGGTTTCCGGGATCAGGCGACCGGGGAGCCGGTGATCAACCCGGTCGCGAGCTTCATCGGGGAGGTCTCCCGCCTGGTCCGACCGGATTATTCCCTGATGGATCTTGAACCCTACCTCAGGGAGGAGATTTTTGTCGGGAACACCAGCTCCCGGAGTCCGGTCCCCATCGCCCCGATCTTGACCTCCTACGGCTGTCCGTACAATTGCAGTTTCTGTGCGACGCGCACCATCAGCGGTCGTGCGGTCGCCTTCCGCCCGTTGGAAGATGTTTTCGCGGAGATCGACGACTATGTTCGGGAGTATCGGGTCGGAGGGATCCTGTTTCAGGACGACAATCTGTTCCTGAAACGCGAGCGGGTGGAGCGCTTGTGCGACGAGTTCATCGGCGGGCGTTGGGGGGATTTGCCCTGGAAGGTGGGCGGGGCTGCGCTCTGGCTCATGGACGCGGCGCTCATCGAACGGATGTCCCGGGCGGGTTGTCGCAAGCTCCGTGTTTCGGTGGAGTCGGGGTCACCGCGGGTGTTGCGGGAGATCATCCACAAGCCCGTGAACCTGGAGAAGATCCCGGGGATCGTCAGGAAGTGCCGCGAGGTGGGTATCCTTGTCCGGGCGCAGTTCGTCATCGGTTTTCCCGGGGAGACCTGGGAGGAGCTGCGGGAGACGTTCCGGTTCGCCGAGAGCTGCGATTTCGATCTGGTCCATTTCACCATCGCCACGCCCCTGCCGGGGACCGAGCTGTATGGGAAGGCCAGGGAGAGCGGGGCCCTTGGCGAGGATTTCTCCTTTGCGGAGACGGCCTATCAGGGTTGGGGGCAGGCGTTCCTGAACACCGGCGAGTTCACTGCCCGGGAGCTGATGATCCTCCGTGCCTTCGAGTGGGATCGGATCAACTTCAAGACCCCCGAGAAGACCGCCCTGATCGCCCGGATGTACAACATGACGGTCGCGCAACTGAATGACCATCGCCGGGTGACCCGGCAAAGGATCGGGGTCGTCTGATACCCCCTCGATTCGCCCGGACCTCCGGTGGTCACCCCCGCCTGGGGGGGGAAAAATAATGTACGCAGTGGCCCTGGAAGAGTTCGGCGGCTTCCATGAGGGTCTCCGACAGGGTCGGGTGCGGATGGATGGTGTCGGCCAGATCCCCGGCCAGGGCGGCCATCTCGATGGCCAGGGTCCCCTCGGCGATGAGGTCGCCCGCGCCGACGCCGACGATGCCGACGCCCAGGACGCGACCGCTCCCCGGATCGAGGATCAATTTGGTCATCCCCTCCGAACGCTCCATGGTGTGGGCCCGACCGCAGGCTCCCCAGGGGAAGCGGACCACTTTGACCTCCACCCCCTGCTTGCGGGCCTCGGTTTCGGTCAGTCCGGTCCAGGCGATTTCGGGGTCGGTGTAGGCCACCCCGGGGATGGCCGCCGGCTCAAAACGACTCTTCCCACCCCCCAGAACCTCCGCCACCACCTTCGCCTCGTGGGAGGCCTTGTGGGCCAGCATCGGCTGTCCGACCAGGTCGCCGATGGCGAAGATGGTCGGCTCGGCGGTCAGCCGGCTGGCATCCACCTCCACGAAGCCCCGGGGGCCGACGACGACCCGGGTCCTTTCCAATCCCAGGTTGGCCGAGTTGGGGAGGCGCCCGGTCGCGACCAGGACCCGGTCGAAGAGTCGACTCTCCTCCTTTCCCTCCTTGTCCACGCTGATGACCCGGAGGCCCTCTCCTTCCTCGGTCAGGGCCGTCACCCGGGTTTCGAGCTGGATCCCGGCGAAGAGGCCGTCCAGGCGCTTGCGGAGGAAGCGGACGAGATCGCCGTCGGCGCCGGGGACCAGGGTCGGGGTCATCTCGACGACGGTCACCCGGGAGCCCAGGGTGGCGTAGACCGTCCCCAGTTCCAGACCGATGATGCCGCCGCCGACGATGAGGAGGGTGCGGGGAATTTCCGTCAGGGCCAGGGCGGCGGTCGAGTCCCATATCCGTGGGGAGCCGAGATCGAGCCCGGGGATCCCCGAGGGGCGACTGCCGCAGGCGAGAACCGCGTGGTGGAAGCCGATTTCGACCCTCTCTCCGGAAGGCGCGGTTACTTCCGCCCGGGTGGCCGAGAGGAGTCGGGCCTCCCCCTGGATGAAGCGGACCTGACGGCGGCGGCACTGTTCGAGGAGCCCTCCGGTCAGACGACCGACCACCGCATCCTTCCATGAGCGCAACCGCTCGAGATCGATCTCCGGGGGGGCGAAGACGACACCCATGTGGGCTGCGGCTTTGGCCTCGCTCACGACCCGGGCGGCGTGGAGCAGGGCCTTGCTGGGGATGCAGCCGCGCTGCAGACAGACCCCGCCCGGCTCCGGGGAGAGATCGACGAGGGTGGTGGCCAGACCACGGCTGGCGGTCTGGAAGGCGGCGGCGTAGCCGCCGGGGCCGGCCCCGATCACGAGAACGTCGGTCGTCTCCTCGGTCATGAAAGATCTCCATGGAGAAACTTGCGGAATTCGGGACAAATCCCGGGATGGAAAAGCAAAAAATGATAAAAATAATATCTAAAGTGGCTGGGGGAGCCTGAGGGGGAGGCTCTGCCTGCCCCCTCGATGGGGGTTCGGGGGCGAAGCCCCTGAAACAATCGGATGATATCCCTGCCCATGCTTCCCTGAACGGTTACTACCGAAGTTTCGGCGGGCTACTGCTGGCACCGGGTCGAATAGCTGATCTAGTACCTGGTCGAGTAGCTGATCCCGACGAAAGTCGACGACTGGGAGCCGTTGGCGAGCATGACCGTTCCATCCGTCGTGGTCCCGTAGACGAAGGGGGAACCGTCGCTGAACTCCCAGCTCCAGTCGTCGCTCTCCCAGCGTTCGTGTTCCACGTCGAAACGGAGGCTCCCGGGCCCCAGGCCGGAATATTCAGCGAAGGCGTGCCACTTCTGCGGATTGCTGACGATACTTGGAAGCGGCGTCAAGGTCACCCCCGCCGCAGTCGGGTAGGCCGGGTCGGCGCCGGCATTGGTCGGATCGGTGATGATCTCCTCCTGGTAGCGGCTCTTGACGCGATCCCAGTGGAACTCCGCGCCGAATTTCAAAGCCCGGGAAAATTGATTGCTGATCCCGAGGCCCAGGGAATCGGCGCCGTCGCGGAGGTCGGAGTTCTTGTCGGCCTCATGGGTCGTGTTGGTGTCGAAGCGACCGGTGGAGAGCCACTCCTCATCGATCTGGCGGGAGTACCAGGCGGTGACGAGCCAGTGGTTGGTCGGGGCATAATCGGCGTCCACGGAGTAGAGCTGGGTGCGTCCCTTGCGCCGTCCGTAGGGGTCGACCCCCGGCTGAAAGCGGTCTTCGGTGAATTCCGAGCTGAGCTGTACCCCCAGGGGATCCATCGGGCGGAGGTCGAAGGCGAGGCGCGCCCGCCGCCGCTCGCGGTCGGAGATGTGGAAGGGGGCGATCTTCCCCGGACCGCTGCCCATGATCTTGACGGATTTGGTCAGTTCCGACCCTTCCCGGTCCGCCTGCTGCAGGGTCAGGGAACCGCTGGCGAGCTCCGAAAAGGTGTGGCGCAACTGGAGCTTGTAGGTGGTCTCGTCGAGATCGGAGCGGAAGGGGACGAACCGCTCGTCATCCATGCCGTCGCTGACGTTGTCGTTACCGTAGGGGATTTCGCGGTCCTGCAGCCTGCGCTCGACCCCTGCCGTGAGATGCGTCCGGTCGGCCAACCGATAGGTGCCCTCCAGCTTGCCGGTGGTACTCCTGAGGGAGATGGGGGTGGTGTGGACGTTGATGTTGGGATTGGCGGTCGTGATCAGCCAGGTTGGGGTGCGATCCTCGTCGGCGAAATAACGGAGCTGGGTCTCCAGCTTCAGGTTGGCGAGGGGACGGCTGCTCAGGTTGCCCTGCGCCAGGAAGGAGTTGACCTCACCCTGGAGGGAAGCGGGGGCCGAGGCCAGGGCCAGACCGGTGATTTCCGAGGTCGGCAGATGTTCGTTCTGGGTCGCACGGTTGTAGGAGACCTTGAAGGTGCCGTGGTTTTCGGGGGTGAGGTCGATGCCGCCGCTCACCTCGAACTTGTGGGCCTGATTGTCCAGGGGCAGGGTCAGGTAGGTATGATTGCCCAGGACGGCGGGATTGTCGGTGTTGGCGATGGCATCGACCAGGGCGTTGCTGTTTTCGAACCAGCTGCCGTTGTAGCCGAGGGCGAGCTGCAACCCTTTTCCCAGATAGTCGACGTGGGTGCCGAACTCGCGGATCGTCCAGTCGATGGGCTCCAGGAGGAATTCGGGGGCGCTGCCGCGACCCCACTGCCGGTTGCCGCTCTTCTCCTCGTTGCGGACGCTGAGATTGACCCTGAAATCCTTGGCGAAGACCTTGTAGGCCTCGAAGGTCGTCCGGTCGCGGCGGGTGCCGATGGTGACCGGTCCCCCGAGGCCCGGGGTGGCGGGTTTGGCGACGACCTGGGACGTTGTCCCGAGCCCGGAATTGTTGGAATAAGGGGTGTAGGGGGCGATCCGTGGCATCTGCCGGAAGCCGAGTTCGGCCCCCCACGCCCCCTGGGTCTCCAGGCCCAGACAGACATTACGGTTATCCCGTCCCAGATTGCGGACCCGGGCCGTTGTCCATCGACCGGTCGTGTCGTCGCGCAGGGTAAGATCGGCCTCCAGCAGCGCCTCGAGACCACTGCCGCGGGCGTTGTCGAAGACCCCGAACTGCTCGCGGACGCCATCGCGGATACCGAGCCCCAGGGAGATCCGGCTCTCGGGTTTGACGAAGGGCGCCGCCGTTTCGCTCATCTCCCGGGTTGCCGTCGGGGCTTCCGGCGCATCCTCCTCGGCGGTGGCGGGATCCGGGACGGCCCCGGCGTGGAGGAGGGCGACCAGGGCCGCCAAAATCATCGTCTTTCGGGGTCGACTCATGGGCGGGCACCTCTCCGGAAGGCCGTCAACGGCGGAAACGTCCTGAACTGGTGCTGTTTTCGGTGCTGTTGCTGCCATGGATGTTGGTGTGGCACTTGAGGCAGCCGCGCGCCGCGGAGCCGATCAGGACGCTGTTGGTGGTGCGCCCGCCGGGAAGCCCCGCGACCTGACCGCGATGGGCGGTGTCGCTGTGACACTCCTGGCAGAGGAAGGGTGGCCGGCTGATCAGGAGATCGGCCACCGTCGTCCCGTGGGGGTTGTGGCAGATGCGACAATCTTCCATGACCGGCGGGTGCATGTGGACGAAGGGACCGCGCTTCTCCATGTGGCAGCGGTAGCAGGTTTCATTGACGCTGTCGCCCCGAAGGGATTTGGGACCGGCGGAGCCGTGGGGGTTGTGGCAGTCGGAGCAGACCATTTGCCCCTCCGGGACCGGGTGGTGCGAGGGGCGATTGAAGAGGGTGCGCTGACTCTTGTGGCAGCCGAAGCAGACCTTTGGTTGCCCGCCCGGTTCCGTCACCCGGTCATGATCGGTGTGCAGTTCGTGGCAGGAGGTGCAGGCCACATCCTGGGTGGCGTGGGCGCTGCCGCTCCAGAAGGTGAGCCTGCTCTCCCGATGGCAGGCGAGACAGGCGCCATTCATGGCGTCGACGGAACTCCTGGCGATCCCGAACTGGCCGAAATCGCGATCGATCACAGCGTCGGGCGGGACGTTCAGGGAGCGACGGGGATAGATGATGTCGGGCTTGGGGCGCTCCTGGCCTTCCGGGGTTCGCAGGTGCGCCCGGCTCTTGCCATGACAGTTGGTGCAAGTGGGGGTGCGCTTGTCGGCGACGACGCCGTGTTTGGTCCGTCCGATCTTCAGGAGGGCGGGGGAGTCTTCCTCTTCATGGCAGAAGGTGCATTCCGCGTCATCGCGCAACGCGGTATCGATCTTTCGGGCTTTTTCCTCTTCCGCTTCTTCCTCTCCCTCCGCTTCCGTCTTTTCTCCCCCGGCCTCCATCCTGCCTGCGGTTTCCTTTCCGGCAATTTCCTCTCCGGAAAGGGTGGCGGCAGGCGGGGTGTCGGGATCGGGAGAGACTTTTTCGGCGACCGAAGTCCCCTCCCCGGCAAACACGAAGGGGTCGGCGGGGGCGACCGAGAATGCCAGGATGGCGGTGAGGAGGAAGAGAAACCGATGCGGAATGTTCAACTCTTCACTCTCCCGTCAAGGGGAAGGAACGGGCTGTTCCGGGTGCTGTGGACGACACGGGACGCGATCCGGAATCGAGACGCCGGGAGGGGGAGAGTCGACCTGGGGACCAGGGTGGGAGGGGTGTTCACAGGGAGAGGATCCAGAGGATGAATTCACGAAGCTGCATCGGATCCTGGAAGTCCGTTTTCTTGTGGTTTTCCTGGGTACCGTCCTCCAGCTTGACCTTGGGGGAGGTGGTGAGGTGTTTGAAGAGCTTGTCCTCCGCCTGGGGATCCCCCCGATACTTGGCGGAAACCTTTTTGTAGGAGGGGCCGTTCTTGGATTTCTTGACGGAGTGGCACTTGGTGCAGTCGTTGCGCTTCAGGACCTCCATGGCGGTCTCGGCGTCCAGGGCGGCCTGAACGCCCCCGGAGGCCAGCAGAGCCCAGGCCAGCAACCCGAGGACGATGCCGGGTCTGTGGATCGGGCCTGGTTGCGATCCCTGCGATGGTTTCCGGTTCATGCCCCTCCTCTGGCCGGCGGCCTTCCGTCGATGAGCCGATATCGGACTTCCTGCCCCGACCCCCTCCCCGCCGGGGGCCACGATCCTGTCGGCTGTCGGGACGATCACAACCCGCAGCGACCGGGGCGCAGACCGCTCCGGAAGGTATCGCAACCGCAAAAGGAGAGCAATATGTTTCGGCGCGGGGAGGAGCTGCCTGAAAGGTTTTTCGTGAAAGGTTTTTCGTGTTTGTGGTCGACAGGTTGCGCTATCTTCTTTCCTCCATTCGCCGTCATCTTGTCCGTCATTCCTGTGCCTGGGCAGGCGGCGGCCATGATCCGGGGGGGTACAAAATCTGCAATGGGGCTTTGGATCGAGAGGGAACGCCCGGTGCGAGAGTTCTCCTGCCGTCTGTCCGTGGCGGGCGAGAACGCTCGGGTGAACTATCGTCAATGCTGGGGTGGACCATGAATCTTGGCCGGTTCCGAATCGCGGTTCGCGTCACCGTCGGGGTGGTTGTGCCACTATTGCTGCTTGTTTTCGTCGGCTTGTGGAGCTGGCGGGCGAGCGATGTGGTCCACACCGAGATGGAGGTCGTCCAGCACGAAAAATTACCGCAGATGCTGTTGATAAAGCGGTTGAGCACGGACGTCATCCAGATACAATATTACCTTACGGAGCTGTCCATCAGCCGGTCCGAGCAGGACGATGGTGATATATTCAGTGCTTCCTCGGATTACTACAAAGATTTCATGGAAGGCATAGAGACCTACGAAAAATCCTATGGCGGCGGCGACCCGGAATTTGTCGAAAAATTGAACAGGCTTCGTTCCAATTTCGAGTCGTTTTATACAACGGGCAAAGAGATGGCCCAGGCCTTTGTCGACGGGAGGGCGGATGAGGGGTTGGCGGCCATGGAGGCATTCAGTGAGGCCGCCGAGGTGGTTGATTTCAATCTGGAGCCGCTTCTGCGCCTGGAAAATGACGCCGTTCTGGCGGCGATGGACGATGTGGTCGTCCGGATGTCGGCGCTGAAGCGGGGGTTGTTGGTGGTGATGTTCGTCGCGGTGGTGCTGTCGCTTCTGATCGGCTGGCTCCTGGTCCGTTCCCTGGTTCCCCCCATTGTGGCCATGGCCAGGGCGATGCGGATCGTCGCCGAGGGCGACCTCAGCCACCAGATTCCGAGGTCCGGTCGGGATGAGCTGAGCGACATGGCCGGAAGTTTCAACCACATGGTGGGGAATCTGACCAACAACGCCATCGGGACGTTGTTGAAGTCCGGGAACGTGGGGGCGGTGATTCTCGAGCAGGTGCGCCTGAATCAGGTGTTGGACAAGGATTCCCGGGAGAACATCACCCTGTCCGAACAGGTGGTGCGGGAAAACGACCGCCTGGATGCCCAGGTGCGGCATCTTCAGGAGAGCATCGATCAGGCGAGTGACAATATCGGCTCCGTGTCCCAGGCGGTCAACGTTCTTTCCGGCAACCTCCGTCTTATCGCCGACGATGCCAATACGGCCTCGCGGAGCGTCAATGCCATGGCTGCCTCCGCCGAGGAGATGAATGCCAACATCTCCGAGGTCCATGGCAGCCTGACGCTGGTGGAGAGCTCGGTGCAGAGCGTTGGGGGGGAGATCGCGGAGCTCTCCAACGCCATTCTCCAGGTCCGCCACCGTTGCCAGGATGCGACCTCGCGCTCGGCGGCGGCTCGTGAGCGGACGGCGCAGACGATCGCGGTGATGACCAGCCTGACGGACCGGGCCAACAAGATCTCCAACGTCATCGAGATCATCAACAACATCGCCGAACAGACCAACATGCTGGCCCTGAACGCCGCCATTGAGGCGGCTGGCGCCGGGGAGGCGGGCAAGGGGTTTGCGGTTGTCGCCAACGAGGTGAAGGAGCTGGCGCGTCAGACCACCGCCTCCTCCCTCAATATCGCCGATCAGGTCGAGGCGATCCTCGAGAGCATTCGCGAGGTTTCCCAGGCTACCGATGAGTCCAATGCCATGATCGGTCGGATCGCCGAGGCCAATGGCGAGATCCTGTTGAGCGTGGACGAGCAATCCGGATCGGTACAGAAGATCGTCGCCTCCATGGACCGGGTCGAGGCGGCGACGGTCAGCGTCAGGCACAACGCCGAGGAGCTGCTGGAGGCCTCCCTGGAGGTGGCCGGGTCGGCTGCTGCGGTGGCCGGGTCCACGGAGCGGATCGCCACCTCGGCGCAGACAGCGGCCTCGGTCTCGTCGCAGGTGGCCGAGGAGAGTCGTGCCGCAGCCTCCCGCGCCGATCAGGTGCGTGACTTCGCCGGCGATATTTTCAACGCCTCCGTCCATGTCCAGAAGAGCATGCTGGTCTCCATGGCGCGTTCCAATCTGGTCCGGGGCTCCATCGAATATTCCAACTTTCTCACGGCCCAGGGCAATCTCGCCCGCGAGGCCCTGGAGGCCATCGGTCATTCGGTTCAGTTGAAGACCGGGTTGGTCGACATTTCCGGGATCAGGAGCAGTCATCTGGGAATGGTCGAGAGGGTCCGCCGGCTTTACCGGGGGGAGTCCCCCGAGATTGTCGGTGTTCTTCCCGGGGTTTCCGCCTGTTCTCTGGCTGGTGTTGCGCTCGCGGGTTATCCGGAGGTCGAGGCGTTGCACCGACAGTTCCATGACCAGGTGGCCGGGTGTCTCGACCTGTTGGCGACCGGGGCCTGGGACGGGACCGACGGACAGCAGGGGGTGGCGGCACGGGTCGCTGTCCTGGAGGAGACCCTGACGTCCCTGTTCGAGGCGCTGGACCGGGCCTATCTGGCTGAATATCTCCCCCGTTCCGGTGGGGACCTCCCCCCGCCCGGGGAGGATTGACGGCGACCGGTTTCGGTCAGGATTCCGGTCCCGATCTCCCCGGAGGACAACTCCCCGCTTCTGGTCGGATGATCACACCTTCCCGCCGCACGATCTCGATCAGGGGGATCCCGTCATCCTCCAGCCATTGGCGGGAGCCGACCCCTATGGGCTCGATGCGGGGGTCTGTGGTGGCGGCGGTGCGCCAGAGGAGATCGACATCGGAGCGCAGGGGTTTGGAGTCGAAGCGGGGAGAGATCACGAACAGGTCGATGTCGCTCCAGGCGTGCGAAGTGCCTCGGGCATGGGAACCAAAGACGACCCCGAAGGCCACCGGGAGCCCGCGGAGGTTCAGTTCTGCCAGGTAGCTCCCTACGGCCTTGCCGATTGCCGGATCAACCACTGGAACACCTCCCGGGATTTTCGTTCCGCAACCTCCCAGTCCTCTTCCGCTCCGGTGCGCCAGTAGTCGATGTGCTTCGCAAGATCCATGGCGCCGATGGTACAGCGGTTTCAGGGGGAGTGGAATCGTTTTTACCGGGAGCGACCAGCTTCCTGGATGGAGACCCCATCCATTGGCAACCGACGGTTGCGGCTTCGCGCGTGCAAGGCTCGGTGTTTCTACCTCAGGCAAATCATTACAGGCACGATTCGTGCATAATTGACGCTGCCGGGAGTCGGAATTCTCCCGCAGCCGGGGTGCGTTGTCGGAATGATGACGCCCCGGGGGTGGTCGCGGCAGGCGACCACGAGGTCATTTTCGTGTCATGAGAGGATGGGAGGGCGTCATGCCTGGATTCGGATTGTTGGGAGAGACCGGCGCATTCAAGGCCAACCTGTTGAACCTGCGGCAACGCCGTCAGGAGATCATCGCTTCCAACGTGGCCAACGCCGAAACCCCCGGTTACAAGGCCCGTCGGTTCAATTTCGAGGATGCCCTGAAGGAGGCGATGCCCGAGCCCGGGATGATGCCGATGGCCCGGACGCGTTCCGGGCACATGCCGCTTGCCCTCGACATGGCGACGGTCGGCGAGGTCCAGGAGGTGGAGGCGACGACCCCCAAGGCCGACGGCAACAGCGTCGAGCTGGAGCAGGAGATGGGGCGGCAGACGGCGAACCAGCTCCTTTACAACTATGCGGCGCAATCGTTGGGGACCCAGATCAAGTTGATGCAGTCGGTCATCCAGGGTGGGACCGGTGGTTGATGGGGGATTGACGGGTAACTGGTGAGTGGCTCCCCCCGGGGTCTTGGCCGAGGGGGGGATGGATTCTTGACGGATTGGGAGGAGATGACGATGGGATTCATGATGTGGGGTCAGGTTGGGTCACGTTCCTTCGGGGCTCAGAGGCTGTTCAACCGGAGACTGGTATGGACTTTCTGACATCCTTTCGGGTGACCGCTTCCGCTCTCGAAGCGGAGCGGTTGCGTCTCAACATCATTGCCGAGAACGTCGCCAACGCCCAGACCACGCGGACCGTGGAGGGGGGGCCTTATCGGCGGCGGGATCCGGTGTTCGTCGCCAAACCCTTCGAGGAGATGCTGTCGCAGGAGGCGGTCGCTGGTTCGACCGGGGTATCGGTGGACCGGGTTCATGTGGACGAGCGGCCGCCGCGGATGCAGTACGATCCCAGCCATCCGGACGCCAACGCCGACGGCTATGTGGCCATGCCCAACGTCGATGTGGTGACGGAGATGGTCAATATGATGTCGGCGAGCCGCTCTTACGAATCGAACGTGTCGGTCCTCAACGCCTCCAAGGCGATGGCGTTGCGGGCCCTGGAGATTGGTCGTTAGCGGTTTGTCGCCGGGGGTTTTCGCCCGCCGTTGTCGGGTGCCGGGCGTTTCCCGGAGCGGTGATTGGTGGGTATTGCGGCCTTGGGGCAGGTCGCCAACGGAAGGGAGTGGGGCATCATGGCCATTGAGGGTATTCGCGGGACGTTGTCGTCGTTGGGTTCGGCTGCCAAGGCCTCCGGGGCCAAGGGGGGTGGGGGCTGGGAGGATTTCTCCACCATGCTCGGTGAGCAGATCCGTGAGACCGACCGGCTGAACCGGGAGGCCCAGGAGCTGAGCGAGAAGGCGTTGATGGGCAACATGGGGGTGGACATCCATGAGGCGCAGATCGCCGGTTCCAAGGCTGAGTTGCATCTGCGCCTCTTGATGCAGGTTCGCAACAAGGCGGTCGAGGTCTATCGCGAGGTGATGGGCATGCAGGCCTGAGGTCGGCGGGCCTGGGGTTTGTTGATCCGGGGCTTGTTGGCCTGGGGCTTGTTGGCCTGGGGTTTGCGGTCCTGGGGTTGGTGGTGACGGCCCGTCGATGAGCGGGCTGCGCCGGTCTGGGGTGGCCGGTCGAACGATGGGGGCCGGGGTTGGCCCGGTGGGGCGCTATCTGCTTGGGTGATGGTCGATCATGGCTGAGACACAGAGAGAGATGGCCGGTGTGGCTACGGCCCGGACGGATACGCCACTGCAGGCGCTCGCCCATTTTTTGCGCGACCTGCCACTCTCCGGTCGCAACGGCCTGCTGGTGGCGATGGTGGCCACGGCGCTGGCCCTGGCGGCGGTGATCTGGTTCGCCACGCGACCGGCCTACAAGGTCCTCTTCACGGGGCTTCCCGACAAGGAGGCCGGGAGGGTGGTGGAAGAGCTCAAGAAGATGAGCGTCCCCTACGAGTTGGGGGTTGGCGGGACCACCATCAGCGTCCCCGCCGATCGCGTCTACGACCTGCGCCTGGAGATGGCCACCCAGGGGATTCCCAAGCAGGCCACCGGGATCGGGTTCGAGATATTCAATGAGACCAGTCTGGTCGGCATGACCGATTTCATGCAGCGGATGAACTATCTCCGGGCCTTGCAGGGGGAGTTGGCGCGTACCATCGAGAGCATCGAGCAGGTGGAGAACGCTCGGGTGCATCTGGTATTGCCGAAGAAGTCGCTTTTTGTTTCGGAGGAGAAGAAGGCCTCCGCCTCGGTGGTGATGGAGCTGTCGCGACCGTTGGCGCCGAAGCAGATCGACGGCATCACCCATCTGGTGGCGGCTGCGGTCGAGGGGATGGATCAGAATGAAGTGACGCTCCTCGACCAGAAGGGCAACCTGATCGCTGGTGGCAGGTCGGCGCCCAATGACGGGCGCGTGCCCGCCGAAGAGGGCATGGCGGTACAGCGGCAGGTCGAGCAGTCTCTTGAGGCCCGGGCCCAGGCGATGCTGGACAAGGTGATCGGGGTGAACGAGTCCGGGGTTTCCAAGAGTATCGTTCGGATCACGGCGGAGTTGGATATGTCCCGGGTCGAGACCGAGCAGGAGAGCTTCGATCCCAATGGCCAGGTGGCCCGGAGTGAGCAGACGAGCAACGAGAAGAGCCGCGGGACGTTCGGGGTCGGTGGCGTTCCCGGGGTGCGTCCCAATGATTCCAACGATTCGGTTGGTCAGGGCGCCAACGGATCCAACCAGAGCCGGGATGTCGAGCGGGAGACGATCAACTACGAAATTTCCAAGGTGGTCAGCCGGACCGTGGCTCCGGTCGGGAGTATCAAGCGGCTCTCGGTGGCGGTTCTGGTCGACTACCAGGAGAAGAAGGGTGATGGGGGGGTGGTCACCTATGAGCCCCGTACCCAGGAGGGGATGGACGAGCTGGAGAAGATCGTCAAGCACGCGGTGGGGTTCCACGAGAAGCGGGACATCATCACCGTTGGCCAGGCGCAGTTCGAGGGGCAGCCGGAGCCGGTGGCGGAGAAGGTTTCGATCCAGGCCTGGATGTTGGCCCACTGGTTGGAGATCTCGGTGGCGGTGCTGGTCCTGTTGCTGGTGATGCTGGTGCTGCGGCCTTTGGTGATGCGGCTCCTCATGCCGGAGCGTTATGCCGAGACGAGCGGCATCCCCGGGGTGGTGGCCAAGCTGGAGCGGGAGATGGCTGCGGAGGGGGTGGGGACTCTGCCTTCCGAGAAGCCGATGCGGGTCAAGATTCCGGATCGCTCGATCCAGTTGACCCAGAAGATGATCGCCGAGCACCTGGAAGAGTCGCGTGACATCCTGCGGGCCTGGATCTCCGCCGACGGTTGATGATGCTGTGAAGGGACGGGTGGCATCCCCGAAGGGCGGGGGTGTTTTTCCGGGAGTGCCGGGCAAGGGCGGAGTGACGCTTGTCGAGGGGTGGATCCGATGAAAGAAAAAGGGGCGGCCGAGGTCGAGACGGTCCCGGTTCTGCGGCGCGACAACCGGGGGAAGGCGATCCTGACGGGTACCGAGAAGGCGGCGATCTTCGTCCTCTCCCTGCCCGACGCCGATGCCAAGAAGCTGCTGGAGGGGATGCAGGAGGATGAGATCCGTGACATCTCCCGGACCATCGTTCGTATGGGGACCATGCCCACCGATGTGGTGAGCGCGGTCCGGCAGGAGTTTCTCGACCGGTTCGATGCCCAGGTCTTCGATATTCGCGGAGGCATGAACCGGGTCAAGGACCTGGTGGTCAAGGCCCTTGGCAAGGAGAAGGGGCGGCAGATGCTGAAGGACCTGCAACAGGGGCCGAAGAACACCCCCTGGGAGATCCTGAACGCCATGGAGCCGGCCCTGGTGGCGACCTTTCTCTCCAGCGAACACCCCCAGAGCGTGGCCATGATCCTGTCGCAGTTGCAGACGGAGCAGGCCTCTTTCGTCATTGATTATCTGACCTCGGACCTGCAGCAGGAGGTCATCTACCGGATGGCCAAGCTGGGCAATCTGCCGCCGGGGGCGATGGAGGACATCGAGGAGTCGCTGCTCACCGAGTTGAATGCCCTGGGGGCGACGCGGGGTGTCTATTCCCAGGAGGGCGGCGGCGGCGTGAAGAAGGTCGCCGACATGCTGAACCAGATGAGCCGGGAGATTTCCGACAAGCTTCTGGCCTATCTCGACGAAGAGGACAATCCCCTCGCCGAGGAGGTTCGCAAGGAGATGTTCCTCTTCGAGGATCTCCTGCTGATGGACGACAAGAGCTTCCAGCGTCTGCTGCGCGAGATCAACAACGACGATCTCCTGAGCGCTCTCAAGGGGGCCGACGACCGGCTCAAGGAGAAGTTCTTCGGCAACATGTCGGAGCGGGCGGCGGAGATGTTGCGCGAGGATCTGGAGATGATGGGACCGGTCAAGGTGACCGACGTCGAGGCGGCGCAGCAGGTGATCCTGAAGGAGGCCAGACGTCTGGAGAGCGAGGGCGCCATTGTCATCATGGGCAAGGGTTCCGACGATGTGGTGCTGTAGCGGCCCGTCGAAGAACCGGCTGCGGTCGGCCGTCCCCGGCGGACCGGGCCGGCTTGTTTCAGCGGGGAGAGGAGGCACATGAGCGGCACCGAGAAATCGCCGGTCCTGGTCGGCGAGGCCCTTCGCGACGAGGTGGTTCCGATCCGTTTCCAGGATCTTCTGGCGCGGAAGTTTCCGGATCGGGGGGAGTTCGTCCGCTACATGCCCAACGGTCGCCTGCCGTCCAAGCCGCAGGTGGTCACGATCCCGGAGATTTCGCCGGAAGAGGTGCAGCAGCGCCGGCAGGAGGCGCTGGAACGGGAGATTTACCAGAAGGTCTTCGACGCTGCCGAAAAGGCGGGCATGGAATTGGGGGAGGAGAAGCTGCAGCGGGAGATGGATCGTCTCCTTCCCCAGGTGGAGGGGATACTCCGGGAGTTGGATGCGCTGCCGGCGCGGGTCCTGGCGGCCTCGGAGCGGTTTCTGGTGGAGAGTGCGATCCTGCTGGTCCGGGAGCTTCTTGCCCACGAGCTTTCCGTCAATCCCGAGGGGATTGCCGAGCGGGTCAGGCGGGTGATGGCCAAGGCGGTGGATCGGCAGGAGATGGTGGTCCGCCTTTCGCCGGGCAACGCCGAGCTGTTGCGGGTCATCGAGGGGTTTCAGTCCCTGCGGATCGAGGCGGACGCGAATGTCCCTCCCGGGTCGGTTCTCCTGGTGACCGATTTCGGTGGCGTCGAGGAGGACCTGGGCGAGCAGTTGCGGATGGTCGAGGATGCCCTTCGGGAGCAGTTGCGGCAACGCCTGGAGGGGAGTGGTTTTGCCGAACTGGGTAGGCAAACGGGCCGTCCTCCGGACGAATTTCTGGAGCGGATGGAGCGGATCAACGAGGGGGCTGCCCTGGCTCGGGCCGGGGAGCTTATCGTCGCGGGGGCGGGGGAACTCTCCGGCAGGCGGGATTGCGGCGATGGTTCCTTGCGGGAGGAGACGCCCCCGGAAGGGGTTGGAAGGGACGATGTCCTTGGGGCCGTTGCCGGGCCCTCCCTGGCCTCGACCGGGGTGGACGGGGCGGGGGAGACGATCTCCCGGGGTGGTGACGCTCCGGAACGGCTGGTCGAGGGGGGAGATCCCGTTGGGGAGGGCGACCCTCTGGAATTGGGGGTCGATGGTGTCGAGGCCTCGGGGGACGAGGTCGAGGCCGTTGCGGGGGATGGGGTCGAGGCCGTTGTGGAGGACGGGATCGAGGCCGTTGCGGAGGCCGCCGCTGCTGTCCGGGGAGTCGTTCCGCCGGCGGAGGCGGAGGGCGCACCTGAGGTGTTGGAGGAGGTGTCGGCGGTTCCGGCGGACGGGGATGATTTTTCGAGCCCCTGGCGGGAAGAGGGGGAAGAGGCGGATGCGGGGGATTTGGGGAGTCCCTGGAGGGAGGATCCGGATTCGCCCTAGCAGCTGTTGGCTGCCGGCCCGACTCCCGCAGGGGAGTCCGGGGGGGGGTCGGTAGGGGTTTCGGGGGTCGGGAGCTGCCGCTGGCCGGTCCGGTTTTCGGGAGGCCGGCGGCGGATCGGGAGTGGGTAATGGGCATGCCGCTGGAGATACCCTGGTCGGACTACCTTCAGGCCGCGCGGGGGGGGCTGGGACCGCGTCGCCTGGGTCGGGTGACGCAGGTGGTGGGGCTGGTGGTGGAGAGTTCCGGGCCTGCGGTCTCCATCGGCGATATGTGCGAGGTGATCCCGGCGGATGGGATTCCGGTCAAATCGGAGGTGGTGGGGTTTCGCGACGATGCGGTTCTCTTGATGCCCCTGGGGCCGTTGAAGGGGGTTCACCCCGGGAGTCTGGTGGTTTCGCGCAAGAGTTCCGAGCTGGTACCGGTGGGGGAGGCCCTGCTGGGGCGGGTCATCGGCCCGATGGGGGATCCCCTGGACGGGGGACCGCCGATCCGGACGCGGGAGCGTTACCCCCTTCATGCCGACCCCATCAATCCGATGCTGCGGCGGCGGATCGACACGCCGCTGGACCTGGGGATCCGGGCCATCAACGGGCTTCTGACCATCGGTCGGGGGCAGCGGGTGGGGGTCTTTTCCGGGTCGGGCGTCGGCAAGAGTACGGTGATGGGGATGATGGCCCGCTACACCAGCGCCGATATCAGCGTCATCGGCCTGGTGGGCGAGCGGGGCCGCGAGGTGGTGGAGTTTCTGGAGAAGGAGTTGGGGCCGGAGGGGTTGTCCCGTTCGGTGGTGGTGGTGGCCACTGCCGACCAGCCGCCGCTCCTGCGCCTCCGGGCGGCCTTCTATGCGACGGCGATCGCGGAGTATTTTCGCGCCAGGGAGCGCCAGGTCCTCTTCCTTATGGACTCGGTGACGCGGTTTGCCATGGCGCAGCGCGAGGTGGGGCTGGCGCGGGGCGAGCCGCCGACGAGCAAGGGTTATCCGCCCTCGACTTTCATGCTGTTGCCGCGTCTCCTGGAGCGGGGCGGGCGGGATCAGGGGGCGGGCAGCATCACCTCGATCTTCACCGTCCTGATGGAGGCCGACGACATCCACGATCCGATCGTCGACGCCGTCCGCGGTATTCTCGACGGTCACATCCTCCTCTCCCGGGATCTCGCCGACTCGGGCCACTATCCCGCCATCGATGTCCTGGGGTCGATCTCGCGTTTGATGGACGACCTGGTGACCCCCGCCCACAAGAGCCTGAGCGGTCGGCTGCGCGAGACCCTGGCGATCTACGCCAAGGCCGAGGATATGATCAACATCGGCGCCTATGTCGCCGGTTCCAATCCCCGGATCGACCAGGCCCTTAAGCTCATCGACCCGATCCGCGGCTTCCTGCGTCAGGCCGTGGCCGACAGGGCCGGTCTGGAGGAGAGCATCGGCGCCCTTACGGCCCTGTTCTCGGGCAAGGGCAAGTGATGACGTGGCTTCCCTCGACCTCCGGTGATTGTCCCGATGCGGCCCCATGGTAGGAGGGGCTGTCGCTGGCGAATTACTTTTCCGCCGTACTGCCAAATGTGGTAGGCTCTCCTGGCGTAATGGGCGCTACGGGTGATTGTGCGCTTGGCGTGGTGGCGGGTGCCGGCTTGCGTCCTCCGGGTGCCTCATTGGGGTCCCGGGCATCCGTCTCGGCGGGGAGGGGGGAAAATGAGGAGAGAGCAGGTGAAGAGGTTGTTGGGGAAATACCATCTTTTTCGTGGGATGGGTGGTCTGCTCGACATTTACCCGGGCAGTGCCGCTCTGCCCCGAGAGTTGCGGCGTTTTTTGAATCCTCCCCGGAGCGTGGCGGAGGGGCTCCTTGCCGATGCCGAGGCGATGCGTCGGGATTGGGAGAGGGTAGGGGCCTCCATGCGCCGCGTCATGGTGGGGCCGAGGCGCCGTGTCCCTTCCGGGAAGTGATTCTCCGTCTGTGCTGCCCCTGGAGGGTGGGGCGTCTTCGGGTTCCGACCCGGCGGTTCCCTCTGTTGTTGAAGATATCGAAGGTTTTTCTGCTGTCAAACTTCGCGAGACCTTTGTAGGACCGATTCCCTCTCCCCGATATTTGGCTGAATATGGTCGCATCGCCCCCGATTTTCCGGAGCGCATTTTCAGACGCTTCGAGGTGGAAGGTGACCATCGAGCGACCATGGAGCGGGAGGCTTGGTGTTTTCAGCGCCGTGGGCAATGGATGGCCTTCGTGGTGGCGGTTTTTACGGTGACCGTCAGTTTGGTCTTGACGCTGGCCGGCCACGATTGGGTTGGCGGGGTGTTGGGGGGTGGGACCGTTGTGGGGTTGGTTGGTGTTTTTGTCACTGGGCGCATGACCAGTCGCAAGGAGGAGAGGACCGGCCCCGCTCTTCAGGCAGAAGGGGATGGAAGTGATGTCGATGCGGGTCCCGAAGATGGGGCTCGGTAAAGGTAGGGGGGTTCTGGAGTGGTGGCGTTTCCCTCTCGACGGGTCTGGATCGCGGCCCTGGTGCTGGCGGTGGCGTGGATCGCCCTCTCGTGGCGTCCGGGGTTGCCGCCGACGCCGCCTCCCGTGCCTCTGCCACAGGATCGGCTCTTTCATCCCGATGTGGTCATCCAAAGCCGCGCCCTTTCGCAGTTGCCCCGGGATCTCCTGGCCATTCCCCTCCTGGGTGACCTGCTGACCGAAGAGTTCGTCTTCTACTACGAGCGGAACGAGAGTCGTCTTACCCTGGAGGGGGCCTTCCGTCGCCTGGCCTACGAACGCCATCTGGGGGTGGGGGATGAGATCATTGCCCATGTTCTGGACACCCCGGCGGAGGTCGCGCTGTGGAAGAACAAGGATGGCAAGCTGAAGGATTACCTCCTGCTCTTGCCCAAGAAGGGGTTGCTCCGCTTTATCGAGGCCCTCTCCTGGCTTGCCGAGGGCGACTCGCAGTTGTCCAGGCAGGGGAAACTCAAGCTGCCGAACGGGGATGATCTCTCCCTTTGGCGGATTCGGCACACTCCCCGGAGTTCTCTCTATCTCGCGGTTTCGGGTGAATATCTGGCGGTCTTCACCGATCCTGCCCTTTTCGATCCCAGGGGCGGGACCCGGTTGGCGGCGATCGGTCAGTTCTTTGCGAGCGCCGGGGCGGGCTCGCTGGGGGTGTCGATGCGGTTGCCGCCGCTGTCGGGCAGGCATCGCCTCGCTGCCCGGGCCTCTTTCCTTTCCTTTGGTTATCAGCACTTTTTCCCCTCTCTGGAGACGTTCCGCATCGACTTTCAACCGGAAACGGGATGGGATACTGCCGTTCTTGCCAACGCGGTCACCCCCCTTCCGGGGGATCTCTGGGAGCGCCTGCCTGCAGCGCCGGCTCTTTGCGTCGCCTTGCCGGTGGACAAGGACCGGCTGCTGGGCTATCTCCGGAAATTGCGGGACGATCCCTTGCTGCCCGGGCTGGTCGAGAATCTGCGTCCCCCCGCCGCCCTCTGCTGGTATGGTGACTCCCGATTGCACACTCCCATCGCGGTGTTGCCGCTGTCGAAGAGGCGGGTTGCGTCGGCCCCGGTTCTGTGGCGACCGTTCCTGGGCAGTCTCTTCGCGCAGAACATCGGCACCCGGGAGAGCCCCGACTACGTGCCTGAGGATGATGACCCGTCGTTGCCGTCGGCGGGAGGGGGGGAGGAGAGCTCTGCCGACCGTTCGCGCAATCCCTTGCCGGTGACCGAGGATTCCTGCTCTGGGGGGTGGGTGTGGCGGCGGCAGGTGAGTTCGCCGCATGCGCCGATGGACGCGAGGTCGAGCCCGCACGCGGAGGCAATGCGCTCGCGGCGGTATTTTACCGTTGTCTTCGCCCTCTGCCAGGAGACCCTGATTCTGACCCCGGATGCGACCCTGGCCGACCGCACCCTGGGGGTGCTGAGGGGGAGCTACCCGGCCCTTGCCGATACCCTGAAGGGGGGTGGTCGAGAGGTGAGTCTGACCGTTGTTCCGCACTCTTTGGCGGAACTTCTGCGGAAATCGCTCGTCGACAGCCTTCCTGCTGCCTCCGAGCCGGTCTTTCGTGCCAGTGTCGAGAAGCGGTTCCTGCCGCTCCTGGAGAAGATCGCCGGATTGCCTGCCCGCGACCTGGAGACCCCCCGCCAGGCCGGGGGGTGGGAGCCGCTCTCATGGCGAGCCCGTCCTGTCGCCCGGCCCTGATATTGGCGGTGGCGCTGCTCCTGCCGGGGGGGGAGGGCGCCGTTGCGGAGGG
>JADGCL010000050.1 GCA_015229005.1 Magnetococcales bacterium | reverse complement strand
CTCGGCCTCCCCCACCTCGGCCTGCTCCACCCGAGCGGTGGTCTTCGCCCAAGCCGTCTCCGCCCCCAGAACAACGGCACCGGCGAGCGCGAGGAAGATCAAACCGATCCCCCCCCACCCGATCCGGGCAGGGGTGCCTTCACCTCCGAAAAATCGCCACGGGAACCTCCAGGTCCCGAGAGCCGTCATGCGTCCGTTCACAGGCGACTCCATCGATGGGGGTTGAGATAGAGCGGATCTCCGGGAAAGGCGAACCGGCGGAGGAGCGCCGGCGTCACCTCGTGTCGGGCCGCCTCCAGGATCTCGCCGAGCTGGGCAGCATTGACGACGCCGCAGATCACCCCGGTGACCCACTCCAGGGAGCAGGCGAAGCCGAGAGCGGCGACCATGGGAGTCAGACCGCGCTCGCCGAGTTCCCCGATCACCCGCTCCAGGTGCCGCCCCAGGGGGGCCAGCGACGCCGGCACCTCGCGGGGATCCATGAGGAGAATCCCCTGGAGGAACGGCGAACGCGCATGGACCTCGACCCCCCGGGCGTGAAACCGCTCCGGCCAGGCGCCGGCGAGGAGACGCTGATCGAACAGATTGACCGGGAGCTGGACGATCTCCAGGGAATACCGCTCCAACACCCCTTCGAGATCGTCGCCGCCATAGACCGAGGCACCGATCTTCCCGACCAATCCCTGCTCCTGGAGGCGGCGCATGCGGCGCACGAGCAGCCCGGCCCCGGGCCGGTGCAGGGTGTCGCCGGCGCCGTGGAGCAGCAGGCCGTGGACCCGGGGACGCCGCAGGCGTTCCAGGGAGCGGCGGAAGGTGGCCTCCAGGAGATCGGCCTCGGCCTCGGTGATGGGACCGTCGAAGGCGGGGGTCTTGGTGACGATGGCCAGGGGAGAGTTGGGCGAAAGGTGGCGCCCGAGGCGGCTTTCGCTGTCGCCGTACTGGGCGGCGGTGTCGACGATGGCGACGCCGCCGGCCTCGGCCAGGGCCAGGAGGGGGGAGACCTCCGCCTCCGGGGTCTGCCCCAGGCGGTTGCCGATGCCGTAGACAAGACCGAGCTGGGCGGTTCCAAGGCCGATCTTCATGCCCCCTCCCGACACCCCTCCGCCCCCCTCACTCCAGGGCCTCGGCGAGGCTTGCGACCACATACTCCTGGTCGGCCTCGGAGAGCCCGGGAAAGAGCGGCAGGGAGAGACAGCGGCTGTAGTACGCCTCGGCCCCCGGGAGGCTCAGCCCGGGATTCAACCGCCGATAGTAGGGCTGCCAGTGGAGCGGCAGATAGTGGACCTGGCTGCCGACGCCCGCCGCCCGCAGGCGGGTCATCACCTCGGCGCGGCTCCGACCGGCGGCGGCGAAGTCAATGTGAACGACGTAGAGGTGCCACCCGGGCCGGCAGGCCTCCACCCGCCCGAGGGGCTGGACGACCGGCGCCAGCGGCGCGATCAGGCGATCGTAGCGGTCGACCCCCTCGGCGCGGGCGGCAAGAAAACGGGGGAGCTTGCCGAGCTGGCTCAATCCCAGGGCGCACTGGAGGTCGCTCGCCCGGTAGTTGAAACCGGGTTCGCTCATTTCGTGATACCAGGGATTGGGGCGACCGTCCGGATCGAAGGCCAACTCGCGATTGGCGAACTGATCGGGGATCCAGGTCATGCCGTGGTGGCGCAGGCGCTTCATACGGGCATCGAGGGCAGGATCATTGGTGGTGACGGCGCCCCCCTCGCCCATGGTGACCGTCTTCACCGGGTGGAACGAGAACACCGCGAGAGCGCCGGCGGTGCCGTCGCCGATGCGATGTCGATCCCCCGCCGCCCCCCCCCAGGTCGTGCCGAGGGCATGGCAGGCGTCCTCCACCAGGACAAGGCCGGCCCCCGCCGCCATTTCGGCCAGGGCGGCCAGATCGCAGGGCTGGCCATTGAGATGCACAGGAAAAACGGCCCTGACACGGGAAGAACCGGCCCGGGAAAGCGCCTCCGCAAGCTGCGACGGGCCAAGGAGACCGGTCGCGGCATCGACATCGGCGATGATCACCCTGGCGCCGACGTAGGTGGCCGCGTTGGCGGTCGCGACGAAGGTGAGGGCGGGGACGATCACCGCCTCCCCGGGGAGAAGCTCCAGGGCAAGGGCGGCCAGGTGCAAGGCGGCCGTGCCCGAGGCGCAGACGGTCGCGTGGCGCGCCCCGACCACCCCCGCCAGGGCCTCCTCGAAGGCCGCGACCGCAGGGCCGGTGGTGAGAAAACCGCTCCGGAGCGCCGCCGTGACAGCAGCGACATCGTCGGCCTCGATCTCCTGACGACCGTAGGGGATGAAGGGTCTGCGGCAGGGCTCCATGGATCTCCTCGGCTGGATCGAAAAGAGAGACAAACCACCATCGCCGGAAATAGTGGGGGAAAAAGAGGTCGTCCGGCAACGGAATCTCTCGTTCTCGCCCAGATCGACGGAAGCGCCCCCGGTCGCGCAAGGAACATTGACATCCCGCCTTGCCAGGCCGGAGGATGGCGCGGGTAATTGTGACGGTCCGTGATCGTCGACCGCAACAAGGGAACGCCTCTTCCGGTGACTGGAAGCCCCCCCCCCATCTTCATCGTCGGCAGTCCGCGCTCCGGGACGACCCTGCTGCAGCGCATCCTCTCCGCAGCCGATGAGGTCGTCGCCATGCCGGAGACGCACTTCTTCGAGATCGCCTTCCCGCCCCTCTACAGCTTCCAGTCGTGGCCGATCCGGCGGAAGATCGTCTGCTCCACCCTCGCCGCCGGCGATATCGCCCGGATCTCCCAGGCCCTGGGAAGCCGGGGAGTCGATACCTCCGCCCTCACCGGAACCGAAACCCGACCGGAGGAACTCTTCGAACACGTCGTCGCCGCCTATCGTCGCCGCAGCGAGGGCAGCCGCTTTCTCGAAAAGACCCCCAACCACGTCTACTACCTGGACGAAATCCGGCGACTTTTTCCGGAGTCGGTGATCCTCGGCATCGTCCGCAACCCCCACGACGTGATCAGCTCCATGAAGCGGATGATCCGGAGTACGAAACCCCCCGACCGCTCCATCCGCGAATATTTCCAGATGTGGGAGGCCACCACCCGCATCGTCGTCGGCAGCGGCATCCCCTTCGTCACTTACGAGGAACTGGTCCGCACGCCACGCCCGGTCGTCGCCGAGGCCTGCCGCATCTGCGGCATCCCCTTCACCGACACCCTCCTCGACACCTACCATCGGAAGAACGACGTCATCACCCCGCAGCACATGGACGGGTGGATGAAAAACACCCGCAGGCCGGTCATCGACCGCAGCGGCAAGGCGCGGGAGGAACTCTCGTCGGCGGAACTCGCCCTGGTGGACCATTATCTCGCCGCCTCCCCCCTGGCGGCCCGGTTCCCCCCCCTCGCCCCGGGGACGAAACCCGGGCGGACAAGCCTCGGGCTCGACCTCCTGACCTTTCTCCTGGCCC
This sequence comes from Magnetococcales bacterium, assembly GCA_015229005.1. Classification (GTDB taxonomy): domain Bacteria; phylum Pseudomonadota; class Magnetococcia; order Magnetococcales; family JADGCL01; genus JADGCL01. Next base: position 22,403 of record JADGCL010000050.1, on the reverse strand, counting down.
GCACCAGGGTCGCCTTCCACACCGGCAAAAGAGGCCTCACCACCCTGCCCCATCGCCTCCGACGGCGCGACTGCCACCTGGCACCGGGAACCCGGGCCGCTTGACAGCCCCTCACCAGCTGTCCAAAGATGGTCCGAAATCGTGGAGGTCATCTGCCATGGCTGATCCGAACAGCGGAATCAAAATAACCGACGTCCGTGTCTCCAACTTCAGATCACTCAAAAATGTCGAGGTGTCCCTCGGAGATCTCACGATCCTGATCGGGGCGAACAATGCGGGAAAAACCAATTTCCTTGACGCGCTCTATGCGGCGATAGGGGCGGGACGAAAACTTTTCGGGCAGGACGACGTGCGTCTTGAGGCGGGTGAGTCCCTGCCTCCAAAAGACCGCGTCATCACGGTGGATGCCCGCATCAGGCCGCTCGAAGCAGATGGGTGTATCGTCGGGAAGTTCCCGGAGGGTGGGTTCTGGACGGCTCTGTGGGGTTCGGGAATCAAGCAGGACATGGAGAGCGATTTCGACGAATTCGTCGGAATCCGGACGACTCTCGCCTGGAATCCATCGAAGGGCGATTATGTGGTCGAACGACGCTTCCTCAATGAATGGCGGGCATTCGACAATTGGCTGGCATCCAAGCTGGACGAAAAATCTCGGGTAAATGCAGCCCAAATCGAACCTTTGGCGCTCCACTACATCGACGCCAAGCGGGACTTGGAGGATGACCTCCGAAAGCAGGGCTCCTTCTGGAGGAGAATGACGGAGGATCTCGGATTGTCTCCGGTCGATGTGGAGGCCTTCGAAAAGATCCTTACCGACCTGAACCATGACCTTGTGGGCAAGAGCGGGATTCTCAAGCATCTCCAGGACAACCTTGCCAACATCCAGCCGGTGGTCTCGGCGGAAGGCGGCGAAATCGGCATCTCTCCGGTGGCCCGTAAACTGCGCGACCTCTCGAAAGGCATTGACGTCTCCTTCACAGCAGCAGGGTCTCAATCGTTTCCGTTGGGTCGGCACGGTATGGGGACTCGAAGTCTGGCCGCTCTTCTCGTGTTCCGGGCTTTCGCTTCCTGGAAGGGAAAGCAGGCTGTGGAGGCGGGCGATCATCTCCATTCGTTCCTCGCCCTCGAGGAACCCGAGGCCCACCTCCACCCGCAGGCTCAAAGATCGTTTTTCTCGCAAGTGAAATCGATTCCCGGACAACGCATCGTCAGCACCCATTCCCCATATTTCGCAGGACAGGCGGGGCTGTCGGACCTTCGTTTGTTCACTCGTCGGAACGGGGAAACCACTGTCTCGAAACTGGATATGTCGGCGTTGGACAGTGACGAGGTCATGAAACTCCGGCATGGGGTGGTGAACACACGGGGAGATCTGCTTTTCGCCCGAGCCGCCATCTTTTTCGAGGGAGAGACCGAGGAACAGGCTCTCCCGATCCTGGCCGAAGCCTTCTGGGGATGCAACATCCACGAGTTGGGTTTCAGTTTCGTCAAGGTTGGTGGAAACTCAAACTATTTCCCCTTCATATGGCTCGCAGAACAGCTCGCCATCCCTTGGTATGTGTTTTCCGATGGGGAGCCCTACACGATCGGGCGTCTTGATGGCGCCCTTAATAAACTGGGAAAACCGAAGGCCGTTGCCTGTCACAACGTGTTTGTTATTCCTGGTGGACGCAACTTCGAGTCCCAACTGGTCGCTGAGGGGTATCTTCCGGAAATCGAGAAGGTCTTCGATCTGGTCAAAGGGAAAACCAACTTTCTCGACGACTACATTAGCCGACTGAACGGAAATCAGCGAAAAGGGAGAACAACGCGGAACTACACGACTACCGACGGTCGCCAAAAGGCCGCCTGCGACGCCATGTCCGAATCAAAGACACGCCTGGCCGAACCGCTTGCCTCGGTTCTCTCCGCCATTCCCGATGAAACCCGGAGATTCCCAGCCTGCATCCGGGCGTTGTTCAACAAGATTTCCGCCGATCATGACCTGAGACAGGTGAGCAAGGAGGCGTCATGACAAAGGCGAGACTGTCACCAACCCAGACACGAATTGTAGAACATGTAGATGGCGCTCTGCTGGTGGTGGCTGGCCCCGGCTCCGGAAAGACGCGGGTGTTGACAGAACGGGTTCGCAGGCTCCTGACCGAGGTGCCAGGGCATTTCCGCGTTTTGACCCTCACGTTCACGAACAAGGCGGCCAACGAGATGAAGGAGCGTCTCGCCGACCTGGGGGACGCGAATCAGCGGGCTTTCATCGGCACGATGCACAGTTTCTGCCTTGAGATGCTTTCCGAACGGGGAAAACCGGTCGGTGTCGAGGGGCTCCCTCACGTCTTTGAACAACATAAAGATAGAAGGGAAATCCTGGTGGAGGCGGTCAAACAGGATCCGTTTCTGTCTGCCGAACTTGCCTCGGAGCCAGACCCGAAGGCCATCGGTCGCAGGCTCGACCGGTGGCTTGCGACCATATCCTGGCTCAAGGCACATCCCTCGTCGATGGAGAATTTCAACGACGAAATCGGGCTAAGGGCGATCGATGCCTACGATGCCGGGCTTCGCGCCTGCGGAGCCTATGACTTCGACGACCTGCTTTTGCTCTCCTACCGACTGCTGAGCGAGTATCCGAGGATCGCTGACTTCTACCGCCGTCTATACCGGTTCATCTGCTTCGATGAGGCGCAGGATTTGAATGAGGCGCAATATTCCGTGTTGACAGCCCTCTGCGGGGACTCATTCCGCAATGTGATGATGGTGGGAGACCCCAACCAGTCCATCTATGGTTTCAATACCTCCAGCCCGGATTTCATGGAGCAGTTCCGCGACGCGTTCAGAGCAAGCGAAATTAAATTAACCGAAAACTTCAGATCGTCAAGAGCCGTGGTGAACGCCGCGAAGGCCCTCGATCCCAACTACGAGGTCAAAGGTCAGTTGCAGATCACCGGTTTGGTAGAGGTTATGGCTGGCAGGGACGAAGCGGATGAGGCAAAACTTATTGCCGACAAGCTCCAGGCGCTGATTGCCGCTGGACACAACGATATCGAGGGTACGATTACCTGGGAAAGTTGTGCCGTGCTTGGCCGCACCCGTTTCACCCTGATGGCCGTGGAGACGGAGTTTCGGAACCGTAAGATTCCCTTTTACAAAAGGTTGACGGCCAACCATGAAAACGAGTCCGAGGTGATGGAGGATTTCATGCTATCGCTGCGGGTCATGGCCAACCCGAGGGATCTGTTGCACCTGTCGGCCCTCGCAAAGCGATGGAAAACGACCGTTCCGGCCACGATTGGGGAACCGAAGGCTCTGGAGATCATTGCTTCAATGGCTGCTTCCGTGCGGACACCGAGAAATCAGGCCGTAGCGGAGGCACTTGAGGCAATCGCCGCGAGGACGCAGCGGCTGGATATGCTTCCCGGCCTTGGTGTGATCAAAAAATATGCTGATCCACTTCCTGAAAAAGAAAAACGGGCGATTTACGAGGATGTCGCTGTTTTTGAACAGGAATGGGATCAGTATCTGCGTTCCGGACCCTCATCCAAAAATATAGGCGGATTCATGAGCAGCAAGGCCCTCGGAGTGACACAGCAGGCAGCCCGGGCAGGCGTGGCTCTCTTGACAGTACATTCGGCGAAAGGGTTGGAGTTCGACGTGGTGTTCGTCGCGGGCATGGTCGAGGGCGTTCTCCCGGACTACCGGGCCAAGAGGAAAAAAGAGCTGGAAGAGGAGGCAAGGAACGCGTTCGTAGCCATCACCCGGTCGAAACGGCTCCTTTATCTCACCATGCCAAGGACAAGGACGATGCCTTGGGGAGACAGAATAAACCAACTGCCTTCTCGATTTCTTTCAACTATAATAAATAGAATAGACGAGCAGGGGCAGGGGTATCATCCGGTTGTTTCAGGGGCTTCGCCCCCGAACCCCCACTGAGGAGGCAGGCAGAGCCTCCCCCTCAGACTCCCCCAACCACTCTTGCGTGTTGTTTTTTGTCAATTTTCGTTTGATATCGTTCAATCTGACCCCGATGAAGGAACCGCCCGGTGCGCCTGGCCAACACCCTCGAAAAGGCCCTCTTCGGATTCCGCCTGCGGTCATCCTCCCGGTTCGGAAGGCTCCAGCGGCGGGTCCTGCCACGCAAGGCCCTGTTCAACGTCTCCAACCTCTGCAACGCCAATTGCGTCTTCTGCGCCTATCAGTACAGCAAGGAGCCGAAGCTCTTCATGGCCGACGACCTCTTCGAGGAGATCTGCCGCCAGTTCATCGCCTTCCGGCCCGAGAGCTGGATCAGCCTCACCCCGCTGGTCGGCGAACCCCTCACCGATCCCCACCTCTTCGACAAGATCGCCCTCGCCAAACGCCTGGGGGCGGAAAGGATCGAATCCTACACCAACGCCATCCTCCTGAAGCGGCATCACCGGGCGATCCTCGAGTCCGGACTGGACGAGCTCTGCATCAGCTTCCCCGACTTCGACCCCACCGAGTTCACCCTCATCTTCCGGAGCGAAAAATACCAACAGGCCCTCGAAGGAATCCACAGCCTGCTGGCACTCAAAAAACAACGGGACCACCCCCTCGGCATCCGCATCAACCTGCGCTCCCGGAGACCCCTGGAGCAGATCACCCGGGAGCCGGATTACCTCCGCTTCGTGAAACCCTTCGTCGACACCGGGCTCGCCACCCTCGACACCACCACCGCCTTCGACAACTGGGGCGGGCTCATCACCCAGAGCGATCTCCCGGAGGGAATGCGCCTCGCAAACGAAAACCCCAGGAAACGCCGCATCCCCTGCATGCGTCTGTTCAAGTTCATCGCCCTGCAGGAGGGCGACATCAAACTGTGCGGCTGCCGGTTCAAGGGATCCATCCACGACGAACTGACCATCGGCAACATCCATCGCCAGGATCTCGCCGCAATCTGGTTCGGCGAGGCGGCCTTCGCCATTCGTGAACGATTCCGCCTTGGCCTCTTCCCCGAGGTCTGCGTAGACTGCAGCCACTACATCCCCATGCGCCGGCCCTACTTCGCCGACCCCCGCAACACCCTGCCGGAAAGAGACCCATGAGCCGCAAAGGCCGCGCCCACGCCAACGGAGAGGATTGCGCCGACGACTACGTCGCGAGCTATGCGGAGAGCCATCGGGACGACTGTTCGGAGAGCTACCGGATCGACTATATCAGCTCGGCCCTGGTGGAGGCCGTCCTGAGGGATTACACGATGCTGTTCATCGGCTGCGGCACCTGCGGCTTCTTCCGTCTGAGCCCCAACGCCCGACGGATCGTCGCCCTCGACCGGTCACCGAAGATGATCGAAAAATGCAGGGAAATCGTCGAAAGATTCCAACTGCGCAACGTCGAGCCGAGGCAGGGCAGCTTCGAGGAGTTCCGCTCCGAGGTCACCTTCGATGTCATCCACTCGGCCGGCGTCCACGGCTCCTATCTGCCGCACACGGAGGCCTCCCTCGCCAAAATGGCCGCGCTCGTCCGCCAGGGTGGTTACGGCCTCTTCGGCATCTTTCCCCATCGGCGGAGCCTGAAACACCTCTGGAGGCGGATCAAATCCCACCTCCGGGGAAAACCGCTGACCGAGATCGATCCCGACCGCTTCGAGGCGATGCTCTCCCGCCAGGGGTGGGAGGTCGTCTGCGCATTGCGGCGAAAGAGCGGTCGCGACCGCTACGGCGACACGGCCACCCAGCACCTCTATCTTTGCCGGCGATCCTGACCGCCGCCACCGCAGCCGATCCGGAATCAATGGCCGGCGGCGCCGTCCCGGTCCAGCTCCCCAAGCATCCGCAACAGCTCCTCCCGCCCCAACCACCGGTCGTTGCCATCGCTGGAGTAGCGGAACCCCTCCCCCACCAGACCCGCCCCATCCTCCAGAAACGACCGCCGCGTCCACCAGACCCCGGTCGGTTCGATCACATAACGATCCTCCAGGGCCACCGTCGTCCGCGCGTCGTCCTCGGTGATCATCACCTCGTGCAGCTTCTCCCCGGGACGAACCCCGACGATCCGATGCGGGATCCCGGGGGCCAGGACCTCGGCCAGCTCCACCACCCGCATGCTCGGAATCTTGGGGACGAAGATCTCCCCCCCTCGCATCATCCCCAGGCACGAGAGGACGAACTCCGTCCCCTGGGCCAGGGTGATCCAGAAGCGCGTCATCCGGGGATCGGTGATGGGAAGGCTCGCCGCCCCCTCCCGCACCAGCCGGCGAAAAAAGGGGATCACGCTCCCCCGCGAGCCGACGACGTTGCCATAACGCACCGTGGAAAACCGCGTCCCGATCGTCCCGCTCAGATTGTTGGCGGCAACGAAGATCTTGTCCGCCGCCAGCTTGCTCGCCCCATAGAGGTTGATCGGGCTCGCCGCCTTGTCCGTCGACAGGGCGATGACCTGCCCGACCCCCGCCCCCAGGGCCGCCCGCACCACATTCTCCGCCCCCAGGATGTTCGTGTGGATGCACTCCAGGGGGTTGTACTCGGCCGCCGGAACCTGCTTCAAGGCCGCCGCGTGCACCACCACATCGACCTCCCGAAAGGCCAGCTCCAGCCGCGTGATGTCGCGAACGTCCCCAAGAAGGAACCGCAGCTGCGGAAACCCCGAAAAGAGAGGATCCTGCTGCATCTCCCACTGTTTCATCTCGTCCCGGGAAACCACCACCACCTTGCGCGGCTGGAACCGCGTCAGGATCAGCCGGATGAACTGGCGACCGAACGAACCCGTCCCACCCGTCACCAACACCGACTTCCCGTCCAGATTCATCGATCCTCTCCCTCGCTGACCCGGGCACCCACCCCCTCCCGGGGAGGCTCCGCGATCCTCTCCCTCGCCGGGGCCTGCTCCCGAAACTGAATGCTGTAGAGACGGCTGTATTCACCTTTCTTCGCCATCAAGGTCTCATGATCCCCCTCCTCGACGATGCGACCCTCCTTCAATACCACGATCCGGTCGGCGCCACGGATCGTCGACAGCCGGTGCGCGATCACCAGGGAGGTACGCCCCACCATGAGCGCATCCAGGGCCTGTTGTACCGCCAGTTCACTCTCCGAATCCAGAGAACTGGTCGCTTCGTCGAGGATCAGGATGGGCGCATCCTTGAGGAGCGAGCGGGCAATGGAGAGGCGCTGCCGCTGGCCCCCGGAAAGGCGGATCCCCCGATCCCCCACCCGCGTCGCAAAACCCTCCGGCAACTCCCGGATGAAATCCAGCGCCTGCGCCGCCCCGGCAGCCCGCTCGATCACCTCCTGCGGCTCCCGACTCCAGCCATAGGCGATGTTGTTCTGCACCGAATCGTTGAAGAGGATCGTCTCCTGGGTCACCATCGCCATCTGCCGGCGCAGGCTCTTCATCCGCACCTGGCGAATGTCCACCCCGTCGATCCGGATCGACCCCCCCGTCACCTCGAAAAAGCGGGGAATCAGGTTCACCAGCGTCGTCTTGCCGCTGCCGCTCCTCCCCACCAGCGCCACCCGCTCCCCGGCCCGAATCACCAGGTCGATCCCCTGAAGGACCTCCGGCAAGCCCGGGGCATAACGAAAACTCACCCCCTCGAGGCGGATCTCCCGCGAAAAAGGCGGCAACTCCCGCGCCTCGGGGGCGTCGGCAATGCGCGGTTTGGTGTCGAGGACCTCGAAGATCCGGATCGCCGCCGCCAACCCCTGCTGCAAGGTGTTGTTCAGGGTGATCAGCGCCCGCACCGGTGCGTAGGCCATCACCAACGCCGTCAGAAAGGAGAAAAAGGCCCCCGTGGTCATCTGTCCGTCCATCACCCGGTCGCCACCGAACAGGATCACCCCGCTCACCACCACCCCGGTGATCAGGTTGATCAATGGCTTCGACAGGGCATTCACCACCGAGGTCCGCAGATAATTCCGCAGCAGCTTCTTCGTCAAATGCCGGAATCCCGCCTGCTCGAACTTCTCCATGGTGAAGGACTTGATCACCCGCAACCCGGAAAAGGTCTCCTCCAGGTGGGTCACCACCTGCTCCGACATCTCCTGGCTCCGCCGGGAGAGGCGGCGCATCCGCCGACCAAAGAGATAGATCAGGTAGGCCGAGGCCGGAAGCCCGATCAGGGCCATCAGGGCCAGCTCCCAATCCTGGACGAAGAGGACGATCACCAGGGCGATCAAGGTAAAACCCTCGTTGACGATCCCCGTCAGAACGTTGGTCGCCGCCGCCTTGAGCTGGAAGGTGTCGTTGATGATCCGCGAGATGAAACTGCCCGTGGTGTACGGCAGAAAATAGCCGAGTTCCAGGGTCAGCAAATGGCCATACAGCCGCACCTGAATGCCCCGCGCCAGTTTGTGGCCGATCAACTGCATCAGGTACGACTCGAAGAAATTGGCCACCCCGCGGACAAAAAACACCAAAATCACGATCAACGGCATGCTGAGGTACATCGCCCGGTTCTGTTCGATGAAAACCTTGTCCAGGATGGGCTTCACCAGGTAGGCCATCGCCCCCTCCGAGGCAGCGAGGACGAGCATGCACACCACCGCCGGCAGGAGATACCACCGGTAGGGCCATACCAGCAGACCGAACCGCTTGAAGAGCTGGGCATTGCTCATCGGGCCAGGACCTTTTCCAGGATCGGGAGGACCTCCTCCGGGGTCAACTCTTCGAGGCAGGCGCTGCGCTTGCTGCCCTCGCAGCCATCACGCTGGCAGGGGACACAGGGCCAATCCTTCTGGATCGCCACATGCGGAAAGGCCTCCTGGACCCCCCGAGGCTCGGGATAGGGCGAGCGCCCCTCCCCCGCCCAACCATTGGGCCACGGCCCCCAGGTCGTCACCGAGGAGGGGCCGAAGATCCCCACCACCGGCACCCCCAGCGCCGCCGCCAGGTGCATCGGCGCCGTATCGACCCCGAAAAAAAACCGGCAGCGCCGGCTCAGGGCCGCCAGCTGTGGCAGCGACAACCGCCCCCCGAGGTCCATGGGGCGACCCCGGCAGGCGGCCTCGATCGCCGTCAGACGCTCCCGTTCACGCGCTTCCGGACCCGAGGTCAGGACCACCCCCATCCCCAGGGAGAGCAGGTGATCGATCACCCGCGCCATCCCGGCATCGCTCCAGCACTTGAAAAACCAGCGGCTCGTGGGATGCACCTGCACCAGCGCCTGCCTCCCGTCCCAGCCCTCCCCACGGAGCAGCTCCTCCACCCGAGCGGCGTCCTCATCCGCAAAAGCCATCCTGACCGATCGGTCCCGACCGAACGGGAGGGGATCGGTGAGGAGTTCAAAATGGCCCACCACCGTATGCCGTTCCCCCTCGATCCGGGGGACAACCTCGGTCAGCAGCCAGCGACGCCAGCGACGCCCACGGCCCTTGATGATTCCCGTCCGTCGCCACGCCCCGGAGAGAAAGGCGGCGACGATGCCGCGATCCCCTTCGGTGGTATTGATCGCCCAATCGCAGCCCAGCCCCCGGAGTTGCCGCAACCAGAGGAACCAGCGCCAGCCGAAGGCCATCCGCGACTCACCCGCAGTGCGCACCGGAAAGGCCCGAACCTCGTCAAGGTGGGGATGACCCGCAAGCATCGCCGTCGTCCCCGCCTTCACCAGGGCAATGATCCGAGCCCCGGGGTGGTTGCGGCGCAGGGTGGAAACGAGGGGCCCGGTCAAGAGGACATCCCCAAGATGGCGGGACTTGATGACCAGAATCCGGGAAGGGGATCGCATGACCTCGGGAGCCAGAAAAGCCAACGGCAGGGGCATCCACTCTAACCGAGAACTCCCCCTTCCCTCAAGGAAACCCGGGGAGAAGGGGCCAGACCGACGAGCGGTTGGGGAAACCGCCATGGCAATGCACGGAAAACCGGCGTCGAAGGGGCGACCCGATCGCGATACCCTGGCTTGATACTTTACCTGCATATTGATTTCGGATAGGGTGGCGGCGTCTCTTGAGGTTCTGACGAATGGCGACGCCTTAACAGCCTGTTGAAAAAGTCCATCCATGGACTTTTTCAACCCGGAAAGGCAAAACCCGGTTTTGCCTTTCCTTCCAAATTCAACGGGTTACACCGTCCCGTTGGATTTGGTCGGCCATCCATGGCCGGCACAGCCCGTTTATCAACGGGCTGTTAAGCAGAAGGAGAAGCTGTGGAAGAAAGCATCACGAATGGATGCTGTCTGACATATGTTCCCAACCCAAAGCACAAAAAACCGTGGCAACCGGGGCGAAAGGGGGCACTGTGTCCTGCCTGGAGTCATGATCTCGCTCAAAAATTGCTGACAGGTAGTGAAGCTCATCCTCAATCCGGAAAGAAGGTACGATTTGCTACCCACAATGGATTGGCTTTTGCAGCCTATCCAGACAATCAGGGAGGATGGCATGGATATCCTATCGGATGGAATGAGGTTCCCGATAAAATTCGCAACAACTGGTTGAAAGAAAAATTGATCAGCAGGAGGGATGTCAGAAAATACGATTTCCTGCAAGTGGATGACAAAGGACAGCTTGTGGATTGACTGATGGAAAACGGATGGCAGTCATTTGGAGACAAATCAAGCTTTGCCTTTGAGTTCCGTCTCATGAATGATCCGGACAAGGGGCAGGCCGCCACGCGCCTGGAGTCCGCTTCATGGGGGGAATTTCGGTTCTGGGTGCAAGGCCGGAACCTGTGTCAGCATCATCACATGGGGCAGATTCATCAGGAGACCGCCTGGTATCTCTCTCCCTTGTTGATCTGGCTGACGGATAATTGGGAACCTCTTTTCCATGAGGAGCGTTTTCCCCTGCCATGCAGCAAACCCAATGCCCGAATGGGTTACCTGGACTCCCTGAGGCGCTATCTGGGAGATTTCGATCCCGCGGTGGAGCGTAAGGGGGAAACGTGGTTCGACTGGTGGCAAAGACACGCCCTGCGCTCCTGTCGTCAGGGAGGGCTATTTCCTGACCTCTTCTTCCGCCGGTTGATAGATTTTGTAGAAATTTCATGGGGCAATTTTCCCATCGAAGGTGTCGGTGAAGATTTCTATTTCACCGCACCCCAGGGGAGCGTCTCCCTGTCTGTTGGGCGAGTTGCCAAACCGCTGCTGAATGGCTTGGATACTGCCATATCACAACTGATAAACAAAACAAATCACGATAGGGATTTGGAATCCCTGGCGGCAAGGGTTGCCATAATCAAAGGGCCGAATCGCTTGCAAGAACGACTATCCTGGTATACCTCAATAGTTTCTCATGCTGGAGAAGCCGTCAAATCTCGAATCGAAAAAATCATCAAACCTGAAGAGGAAAGCGGATTCATCAGTCGTCTATCTCCGGCAGTGGCCATGTTCGGTTCCCTGGCGCCCGAAATCGGGGAGTCGGACATGGAATGCCTGATCTCACGCTATATTGATGCCCATGATGATACAGGCGATTCCGATTTGTTGCGACCGTTGATTGCACAAAATCCGGAGTTGCCTGACAGGAATCCCTTTGATGCCGGTTATGACGCTGCCCTGGCCTTTCTTGACGCGATCAGTGAAAGCATCCCAAAGTCTGGATGGGTCGATATCCTTTCCATTTGCAACAGGTTGGGCATCCTTGTCGATGAAGTGCAATTGAACGACAGCAATATTCGTGGAGCAGCCTTTGCGGGTGATTCCGTGAGGCCAACAATTCTGATAAACACGGCCCACCCAAATAATAAAGAGAATTCCGGAAAGAGATTCAGCATAGGCCACGAACTCTGTCACATCCTGCATGACCGTTTTTTTGGCGGCGAAATTTCCATCGCCAGCGGTCAATGGGCCCCGGTCAATATCGAAAAGCGTGCCAATGCCTTTTCAGCCATGCTGCTCATGCCATTGGACCTGATCAATGACAAAATCAGAGCCCTGAGCGTTCCGCTGGATACGCCCGATGGAATTGAAATTTTGGCGAATCAACTACAAGCAAGCAGAACGTCTCTATTGTGGCATCTGTATAATCTCAACAAACTCGACGAATCGCAACGCGCCAAACTTGATTTGTAAAACAAGGATGAATCAATGGATAGGCCATCCACAGTTCGCGGCGCCCTGTTGGGCACGGCGCTTGGTGATGCCGCCGGTCTGGTCACGGAAGGATTGTCCCGTCGTCGGCTGGCCCGTTTGTATCCCGGTTCCCTGGGACCCAACCTGGTGTTGCGCCGGGGGATGATGTCGGATGATGGAGAACATGCCTGCATGACGGCTCAGGCACTGGTGGTTTCCGCCGGAGACCCACAACGATTCGCACGCAGTTTGGGTTGGCGGCTGCGGTTGTGGCTGTTGGGACTCCCTGCCGGGATCGGATTGGCCACCGGGCGGGCCATTCTGAAACTGTGGTTGGGCTTTCCACCTTCCAGGAGCGGCGTATTCTCTGCCGGGAATGGCCCAGCCATGCGAGCCCCGATCATCGGCGCCGCCTGGTGTGATGACCGTGATACCCTGATGGAGCTGGTCAGAATCTCCACACGCCTGACCCACACCGATCCCAAGGCTGAATGGGGAGCCATGGCCGTGGCCCTGGCCGCCGCCACCGCCGCCCGGAAGGAAGCAGCCGACACCGAACGTTTCATATCGGAACTGTCCAAACACCTCGGGGACAACGCCGGAGAGTTTCTGGACCTCATGAAACAGGTCGCCGTCAGTGTCCAATGCGGTGAATCGGTGTCCGAGTTTTCGGACCGGTTGGGACTTTCCCAAGGAGTGGGGGGGTACATGTTCCATACGGTTCCCGTCGTCCTGCACCTCTGGATGCAGAACCCGGTCTCCTACGAAAAGGCCGTCACCGAGGTCATCCGTTTGGGGGGAGACACCGACACCACAGCGGCAATCCTGGGAGGAATACTGGGGGCTGGAATGGGAGTGGAGGGATTACCCGATCATTGGCTGACCCGTTTGATGGATTGGCCACGTTCCCGTCGCTGGATGCTCTCCCTGGCCGACCGTCTGGTTCAGGTACGGCAGACCGGACGGCCGATGCGCCCGCTTTTCCTGTTCTGGCCCGCGCTTCCGGTGCGCAACGCAATATTCCTGACCCTGGTGCTTGGTCACGGTTTCCGTCGACTCCTGCCTCCCTGGTAAACCCCCGCCAGGGTCTGCGCCGGTTGGGGAGTGTGGTCAAGGAGGGAAAGGCTGCGATGGCTATCCATGTGAACGTGATGGAAAACGAATTCCTGCGGGATATTTTCTTCGACGGTCGTCAGAAAGGCGAGCAGAAAGCAACACTCTGTCAGGCCTCGAAGGTCGAGATGTCCCGCAGCACGACCACCCGGTCCGGATAGGGAGGATCGCGGTAGGGACGGGGCGGCAGGCCCGGGACAAGGTGGGCGTGGGTCACCCGCCGCAGGACGAAATCACCCCCCACCAACGGCAACCGGTGCTGCACGAGGATCCCCTCCTGGCGGAAGAGTGTCCGCCCGGGAACCCGTACCAACTGCCCGAGCAGGGATTGAATCCGGTTCAGGTGGGGCTCGGCCTCCGTCAAAAAGAGACGCTCGGCGCGTCGGAATCCCGCCACCGTCTCCTCGGCACGGGTCCGCAACCAGTCAAGATAGCCCTGCTCCTCCTTGAGGGCCGGGACCAACAGCTTGCGGTAGCGACTCATCGCCCTGGTGAAATCCTTCGCCGCCAGGGCCTCTTCCACCCCCAGCGCCGCCAGGTGCAGGCGGTGGTGGACCGGACGCATCATCCCCATCAGCTCCGCCAACACCCGGTCGCGGCGCCCGGCATCATCCCCTCTCTCCCCGTAAAGGAAACGGCCTATTCCGAACCGGCTCGCCTCCCCCTCCAGGGCCAGGCTCTCCCGGCGCTGGCTGATCGCCCCATGCACCCGGGCAGCCCAGGCCAGATTCTCCGTCTCCCACCGACCAAGCTCCTCGGGGAGCCCCGGGTCGACATCGAAGAACTCCGACCGCATCTTCTCCGCCACCGACCGCACCCTCTCCATCGAGCCCGCCAGGGTACGCTGCAACTCCTGGAACTCCGGATCCTCAAAGTCTTCGGGGGCGCCGGCCACTCCGTCGGCCACCTCCCCATCGGCCACCACACCGACCGCAACCGGACCCCCGGTCACAACCGCCCCGGTCGCAGGAGAAACCCCGGCAGCAAACCCGGACAACATCGGACCAGCGGAACCCCCAGCCCCCCAGCGCTCCGCAGCGGGTGCGGTCGAGGCCAGAACGGTCGCCATGATCTCCCGCTGGTCGGGTCGCAGAAACGCCCGCGCCCAACCGCCGTGGCCTCCGCTCCGGAGCGCCACTGGCAGCTCGTCTCCCACAGGTGCGACGGCATTGCCCTCCCGCGAGGTCCCCGGGGCACCGAAAAGCAGACAGACCGCCACCAACGCCAGGATGAACCATCCCGGGCCGTTGGGCATCCGCCACCTCTCATGCCGTCTGGGACCTTGGCATTCCACCGTCGGACTTCCCCTCAAATCTCCAGGAATCCCACCACACCTCCCGGCCAACCCACCCGGGACCACCCGACCCCCGAACCGTCACGGCAACTCCTGCCGCAAGGGGGACCCGGCCCCGGCCTACAAGCAATTAACATGCCCGTCTAGCAGCCTGTTGAAAAAGTCCATCCATGGACTTTTTCAACCCGGAAAGGCAAAAACAAGTTTTGCCTTTCCTTCCAAATTCAACGGGTTACACCGTTCCGTTGAATTTGGCCGGCCATCCCTGGCCGGCGCAGCCCGTTTATTAACGGGCTGCTAGACGGTGACCCACGCCTTCCCCGCAGGCAGATCAGCCCGAACCCGGCAACGGGCGGCGATGATCGCTGCAACACGCTCCCGGCAATATCAGCCCCGATCGCTGCAACACACTCTTGGCAATATCGACCCCGATTGTCGTAACATCCGCGCCGGAGCCTCCCTCTTCTGACCGGAACGCGGCAACACCCTGTCTGGACCGACCGGGACGCAGCAACACCCGATCCGGACCGTTTGAGACCGTTTTGAAGAAGGGCGGCTCCAGGCCGTCACCAGGGGACGGCAGAGCTTCTCCCCAGTCCCCCCTCAGCCCTTTCGGGAAATGAGACCATGGATTCGCGCTATCACCGCTCCAACGCCCTCCTGACCCGGGCCCTGTCGACCATCCCCCTCGCCTCCCAGACCTTCAGCAAGAGCATCGTCCAATACCCCCGGGGGGTCTCGCCGCTCTTCCTGACCCGCGGCAAGGGGTGCCGTGTCTGGGACGCGGATGGTCACGAATACATCGATTTCGTCAGCGGCCTCCTCTCCCTGACGCTGGGCTACGGCGATCCCGATGTGGACGCCGCCGTCCGCCGGCAACTCGATTCGGGGGTCATCTTCTCCCTCCCCCACCCCCTGGAGATGGAGGTGGCCGAGCGGCTGACGCAAATGGTCCCCTGCGCGGAGATGGTCCGCTTCGGCAAAAACGGCTCCGATGCCACCGCCGGCGCCGTGCGCCTCGCCCGGGCCTACACGGGACGCGATCATGTGGCGGTCTGCGGCTATCACGGCTGGCAGGATTGGTACATCGGCTCCACCTCCCGCAACCTCGGCGTTCCCAAGGCGACCCAGGCCCTGACGCATCCCTTCGTCTACAACAACCCCGGCTCCCTGCAACAGCTCCTCGCGGCCCACCCCGGCGAGGTGGCGGCGGTCATCCTCGAACCGACCAATGTGACTGCGCCGACGCCGGGTTTCCTGGAGCAGGTCAAGGAGCTGACCCACGCCGCCGGGGCGGTGTTGATCTTCGACGAGACGATCACCGGCTTCCGCTTCGCCAACGGCGGCGCCCAGGAGCTTTATGGGGTGGTCCCCGACCTGGCCACCCTGGGCAAAGGGCTGGCCAACGGCTATCCCCTCTCGGCGGTCGTCGGTCGGCGGGAGATCATGCAGCACATGGAGGAGATCTTCTTCTCCTTCACCTTCGGCGGCGAGACCCTCTCCCTGGCTGCCGCCGCCGCCGTCCTCGACAAGCTGCGCCGGGAACCGGTGGTGGCCACCCTCTGGGAAAAGGGACGACGCCTGCAAACGGCAGTCAGGGCCGCCATCGCCCGCCACAACGTCGGACACTTCCTCTCCCTGGCCGGCCAACCCGTCTGGAGCCTCCTGCTGGTCGCCGATCAGCCCTCCTGTACGCAGTGGGAGATCAAGTCGTTGTTCATGCAGGAACTGTTCTCGCGGGGCATTCTCGCCTTCGGCTCCCACAATCTGAACTACGCCCATGGCGACGCGGAGCTGAACCGCCTGGTCCAGGTCTACGATGAGGTCTTTCCCATCCTGAAACGGGCCGTGGACGAGGGGGAGATGGCCAACCTGCTCCGCTGCGAGCCGATTCAGCCCGTGTTTCGCGTGCGCTAGGAAAACAGCCCGTCGCTGTTGCTCGGAGACGGCGCTGGACGAGATACGACCAGTTCCGCTATTGTGGCGCGGTCGCAAGAGCGGGGGCGGCCCCGGTCGGGTCGTTGCCGGTCGCCGCTCCCCCCTCGGAGTGCCGGAACTCTCGCCAGAACTTCCCGGAGGTTGAACCTGCAGATGGGTCTCGTGCGTCTCCTGGTCCTCTTCGCCCTGCTCGCGGTCGGCTATCAGTTGGTGCGCACCCTGATGGGACGCGGCAAACGGGCGAAGGCCCCCCCCTCGATCGGGACCAACCTGGTGCGCTGCACCCGCTGTGCCGCCAATATCGATCCAAGCCTCGCCGTGGAGGAGAGCCCGGGCCACTACCGCTGTCGCAACGGCTGCCCCCGGGCCGGCGAGGACGGCCCCACCCATGGCCCCTGACACCACCGCCCGGAGAAGAGCGCCCGGAACCGCAGCCCGCGACCCCGCCCATGCCCCCTGAACAGGCGCGATCAGCCCCCTCCTTCCCGGGAAATCTCCCCGGGGGACTCTCGATCATCCTGCCGGCCTTCAACGAGGCCCTCGCCATCGGCGGCGTCGTGGGCGCGCTGCGGCAAGCCTTCCCCGAGGCCGAAATCCTCGTGGTGGACGACGCCTCCACCGACGGCACCGGCCCACTCGCCGCCGCCGCCGGCGCCCGGGTGGTGCGCCACCCCCGGAACCTGGGCAACGGCGCCTCGGTCAAGACCGGCGCCCGCCAGGCCCGGGGCGAGATCCTGGTCTTCATGGACGCCGACGGCCAGCACCGGGCCGCCGACATCCCCGGGCTCATCGCCCTCCTCGGGGAGGGCTACGAGCTGGCCGTCGGCGCCCGCCAGGCCGATTCCCACGCCAGCCGCAGCCGCCTCCTCGGCAACCGCCTGCTCAACCGCGTCGCCTCCCTCCTCACCGGTCACCCGATCGCCGATCTCACCTCCGGCTTCCGGGCGATGCGGGCCGATACCTTCCGCGGCTTCCTCTTTCTCCTGCCCAACGGCTTCTCCTACCCCACCTCGAGTACGATGGCCTATCTCCGGTCAGGTCACCCCGTCGGCTATCTCCCCATCCGCGCCGGGCGGCGCCGGGGCCAGAGCAAGATCCGCCTCCTGCGCGACGGGATGCGCTTCCTCCTGATCATCGTCAAGATCATCACCCTCTTCTCGCCGGCCCGGGTCTTCGTCCCATCAAGCCTCCTCCTCTTCCTCCTGGGGCTCCTGCGCTATCTCCAGACCTACTTCCACGAAGGACGATTGACCAATATGTCCGTCATCCTCTTCGTCGCCTCCCTCCTCACCTTCCTGATCGGCCTGGTCTCGGAGCAGATCACCTCCCTCCACCTGGGGACCTCCCTGGCCCTGGGATCCACCAACGTCCGGGAGATCCCTGCCGCGACCGGATCCGTGCGCGACAGGGAATCACCGAACCCCGGCGACGGAACAAACCCCGGCACCCCTCTCTGACACACCGCCACCCGCCGTCGCCGTACCCACAACCGCCGCCTCCCGCCGCCGTCCCTCCCCGGCTCACCAGTACTGTTCAAGGTGCAGCGACCCGGGCTCCTTGCGACTGCCGACGGTAAACCCCTTCGCCTCGAGAAGGGCGACACTCTCCTTCACCATGACGGGATTGCCGCAGAGGAAGACCTGGGTAACCTCCGGGGAGAGCGGAAAGCCGAGGGCCTTCTCGATCTCCGGATCGGCCACCCAGGTTTGCAGCCGCCCGGTCCGCCCCTTCCAACTCGAATCCTCCTCCGGCCTGGAGACGATCGGCAGGTAGCGCATCCCCGGGCTGGCCTGCGCCAATCCTTCGAGCTCGCTGCGGTAGCCCAGATCCCAGGAGTGGCTGGCGCCGTGGAGGATGGCCATGTTCCGTGCCGGCGTCCCCTCCCCCAGGGCCAGGGTGCGGACCATGCTGATGTAGGGGGCCAGCCCGGTGCCGGTCGCCACCAGGACAAGGTTGCTCCCCGGGGGCGTCTGGTCCAGGGTGAAAACCCCCGTCGCCTTCGGACCAACGAAGAGACGATCCCCCTCGCGGAGATGGAAGAGCCTCGGAGTAAGCTCGCCACTGCTGACCAGCGAAACATAGAACTCCAGATAATCCCCCTCCTGACTGGCCGAGCTGATCGAATAGGCCCGGCGAATCAGCCGCTGCCCCTTATCGGGGGAAACCGCCGTCGGCGTCTCCTCCCGGGAGGGTGACTCCTCGGGAGAGGTCGCCGCCAGACGAGGAGCGTCGCGAATCAGACCAAGGACAGTGAACTGTCCCGCCCTGAACCGGTAGGGCAACTGGTCCGGGCGAATCCTCAGAATGGCCAGGCCGGGCGTAAGATTCTGGCGGAAGATCAGCGTGGCGTTGTACAGATCGGTTCCTCGTTCCTTGTCCATGAAGTACCCCCTGCCTGATGGGAACATTAGGGCCGGAAAGAAAGGCGGACCGTGCCCGGCAGCGTGCGCTTCTCCTTGCCGAGGGGCCAACCCTGCCATTAGGATAGCGAGCATGGATGCGACAGGACAAGTCAGCAAACCGGAGGTTATCCGGGCACTGCTCGAACAGGAAGGTCGGGTTCTCCTCTGCCTGGACGCCCGCCATTCGGGAGTGCTGGTTCCACGGCGTCTCAAGGGAGACGCCGGGTTGCGCCTCATCCTCAACCGGACGATGCCCCAACCGATCCACATCGGCGAGACCGCCGTCGAGTCGGAACTCCGCTTCGGCGGCGTCCCCCATTACTGCGTCATCCCCTATGAGAGCCTCTGGGGAGCCTTCAACCCCGACAGCGGTCGGGGAACCCTGTGGCCGGAGTCGATGCCCGAGTCGATCCGTCGCGGCTTCGCGGGGGAGACCGAGATGGACCCCCCCCCGGAGACCCACTCTCCCCAGGGGGGGCCACTGACCCTGCTGCCCGAAATCGAGCCGCAGCGACCGAAATTGGTCTCGGTGGCGCGGCCCGCCCTCAGAGTCATCGAGAGCGAACCCCCGGGGGGAAACACCCCGGGAGGTGGCAGCGGCAGCGGCGCCCCTCGCGGCAGGCGCCGGGGAGAACACCTCCGGGTGGTCAAGTAGATCAACGATGGCATCCGGCTTCCACCCCGAGTGCCGGTGGCGAAGGGAGGGTCTGGCCTTCGCCCTCCTGGCGATCCTGACCCTCTCCGGGGCCCTGTTTCCCGGCGCCGGGATCGCCGTCGGCGCACCTTCCGAGCCCTCCCCGGTCACGACCGGCTCCCCCCCGGGGCCATCTCCGGTCTCGTCCCCGGAGGATGCCACCTCCCGGGGAGCCCCTCGCGGGGAGGATTCCGGGCACAGCGTGGCGGTCGCCGCAGCCTCTCCCGCACCGCCGATCCTCGCCTCCCTCGGCGTCTACATCACCCACCTGGGTTCAGTCGACCTCCACCGCAACGCCTTCGATCTCGAGTTCTGGTACTGGACCAACTCCGTATCTCCGGACTACAACCCGACCAAAACCCTCGACGTCGTCAACGGCGCCGATGTCCGGATGACACCCATCCCCCTCCTCCAGCGAGAGGGAATCTACTGGGGATCGGCCAAGATCTCGGCGGCCATCCGTCAGGTCTGGGACATCCGCGACTTCCCTTTCGACACTCAGAGCGTCGCGATTGTCCTGGAGGATCGGGAACTCACCTGGGAACAGCTCCGCTTCAGCGCCGATACGGCCAACAGCCGGATCGACCAGGACGCGCTCATCAGGGGTTGGCGGATCACCGGATTCTCCATCGAGGCCCAACCCAAGAGCTATCGTACCTCCTTCGGAGAACCGGGTAATGACGGCATCTCCCAATTCTCCCGCGTTCTCGTCTCCCTGAAGTTCAAGCGTCAGGGGTGGGCCCTCATCTTCAGCGTCTTCATCGGCTTCTTCATCTCGGCCCTGATCTCGACAATCAGCTTCACCTTCCGGCCCGACCCCAATGTCGGCCCCCGGGTCGGCCTCCTGGTCGGTGCCATCTTCGGCTCCATCGGCAACAAGTTCGCGCTCGAATCACGCCTGCCGCTCTCGGAGGAGACCACCCTGGCCGACATCATCCAGTTGGCCACCTTCTCCTATATCCTCGCCGCCCTGGCCTTCTCCATCCTCATCCCGATCCTGCTCAAGCGCCTCCCGGAGGGACGGGTGCGCCTCCTCAACTTCCTGGTCGGGGTGACCCTCTTCCTGACCTACTCGGGAAGCCTCGGCTTCCGGATCCACAATATTTTCCTGTGAGGCCGGATCCCACCCACCGGCTTCGGCGCCGATCACCTCCCGGATATGCCCTCCGGTACGGACTGCTGCCGCTGGGAATCTTCGCCGTGATGGCGATCGTTCTGGCCCTCCTCCACGGAGATACGAGAGTCGACGATCTCTTCTACGACTTTGGCAACCACCGTTGGCGGTTCCAGGACAACTGGTGGATCAATACCCTCATCCATAGCGGCGGCAAAGAGCTGATCCTGATCATCGGCCTGGGATCTCTGTGTACCTGGCTCGCCTCGTTCCGCTGGTCGAAGGCGCGGGCCTGGCGTCGGGAGAGCGCCCTGGTGTGGCTCTGCATCGCCCTGACAACCGGCAGCGTCGCCCTGGGGAAAAAACTCAGCAATCAGGATTGCCCCTGGGATCTGGCGCGTTACGGCGGGGATCGGCCTTATGTGGCGCTCTGGAACTCGCGACCCGGTCAGCTGCCGCGGGGAAGATGCTTTCCCGGGGGACACTCGTCCGGAGCCTTTGCCCTGGATGCGCTCTTTTTCGTGTTCCGGGCACGGGGGAGGACACGACTGGCCGTCGGTTCCCTGGTCGGAACCACCGCCCTGGGTTTGACATACGCAGTCGGACAGTGGATGCGCGGCGCTCACTTCCCCTCCCACGACCTGTGGTCGGCGATCATCGCCTGGGAGTACGCAGTCGCCCTCAACTACTTGATCTTCTTCCGGAGACAAGGGAAAGACGGGGTCCCCTGAGGCCTCCCCGCCGAACTGCCCTGAGCCCGCATCACCCCTGCAGGGCCTTCGGGAGTGGAAAGGTCATCCTCTCCTTCTCGACGCTGATCAGCTCCACCTCGATGGAGGCATCCCCCAAAGAGGCCAGGAGCTCATCGACCAGAATTTCCGGCGCCGAGGCCCCTGCGG
This sequence comes from Magnetococcales bacterium, assembly GCA_015229005.1. Taxonomy (GTDB): domain Bacteria; phylum Pseudomonadota; class Magnetococcia; order Magnetococcales; family JADGCL01; genus JADGCL01. Next base: position 993 of record JADGCL010000050.1, on the reverse strand, counting down.
TCACCCCCAGGCGGGTGACCCCTTGCAGCCACTCGCGACGGACATCCGCGGTCGACTCGATCAGATAGGCCCGACACCCGGACCGCTCGGCCACCTCCCGCAATCGATTGGAATTGCTCGAATTGGGGGCCCCCAGCACCAGGATCACCTGACAGACCCCGGCCAGCGCCTTGACGGCATTCTGGCGATTCTGGGTCGCGTAGCAGATATCCTCGCGGTTGGGACCGTGAATGTCCGGAAACCGACTCTTCAGGGCCGCCACCACCCCCTGGGTCTCGTCCATCGACAGCGTCGTCTGGGTCACGTAACCGATCCCGCGAGTCGGCTCCAGGGCCAGCGCCGCCACCTCTTCGGGCCGGGAGACGACCACCATCCGCCCCGGCGGCAGCTGCCCCACGGTCCCCTCGACCTCCGGGTGCTTCGGATGTCCGATCAGGACCACCTGCCGCCCCTCCCGGTCGAGCCGGACCGCCTCGCGGTGGACCTTTTCCACCAAGGGGCAGGTGGCATCCAGGACCCGCAGCGGGCGCCGCTCCCCCTCCCGCACCACCGCCTGGGAGACGCCATGGGCCGAATAGATGACGGTGGCCCCGTCGGGGACTTCATCCAGCTCGCCGACAAAGACCGCCCCCTGACGCCGGAGGTTCTCCACCACCCAGCGGTTGTGGACGATCTCGTGGCGGACGTGAATGGGAGGGCCGAACCGACGCAGCGCCTCCTCGACGATGGCGATGGCCCGCTCCACCCCGGCACAGAAACCCCGGGGTTCTGCCAGATAGACTTTCAAGGGAACTCCGTCACCGTTACCTGTTGAATGAGTTTTGCGGTCGGAACCGCCTTCTTGAATGCATTCCACAGTCGAAGCTGCCTTCCTGGGTGAGTCCCACAGTCGGAGCCGCCTTCGGCGGCGTGCCTGACGCAGAGCGCGTTCCGATCACTGGGGCCGAAAACCCCGGCCCCAATGATCGGAACGCCGAGGCCCGCGCCGGCGCG
>JADGCL010000004.1 GCA_015229005.1 Magnetococcales bacterium | reverse complement strand
CGCCAAACCCCACCGCACCGTCAACCGCAGTCCGACATGAGCCGATGACATCCCGATCGGTAGCTGCCCACCGCATAATTACAGGGGGAAGGGAGAAACCTCGGTAGGATCCTTTCCCAGTTCGTCCCCGGCCAGGGACTCCACCTCTTCCCTCGCCCGAAGGTACCGGGGCTCCTTCAAGAGTTGCCAGGGATCCCCGGGAGTCAGCCGATATCGGGACAGGACCCGTTCCACCCGCGCCTCGCTCCCCTCCCGTTCGACCCGCGGCAATTCGCGAAGGGCCTCGGCCACCCCCTCCAGGGTCGCCTCGGAATCGGCCAGGTTCCCGGTGCAACAGAGCATGAGATCGCAGCCCGCCAACAACGCCCGCCGGGCCCTCGCCTCCAGGCCCCCGCTCAAGGCCCCCATCTCCAGGGCATCGGTGACGATCAGCCCCCGATATCCCCACTCACCCCGCAACAGCTCGACCAGAAGCCGCCTGGACCAGGTCGCGGGGACCCCCGGATCGACCCCGGAAACGATCAGGTGAGCGGTCATCACCGCCGGCAACTCCCCGGCAAGGGCCTTGAAGGGAACGAGTTCCCGCCCCAAAAGTCCTTCCAGACTCTTGTCCACCACCGGCAACGCCCGGTGGGAATCCACCGCCGCCGCGCCATGACCGGGAAAGTGTTTCCCCATCCCCATGACACCGCTGCCGGTGAGCCCGTGCAGCCAAGCCCCGGCCAGGGGAATCACCTCCCCCGGGGTGGTCCCAAAGGCCCTGTCGCCAATGACGGGATCGGCGCCATCCTCGAGGATATCGAGAACCGGCGCACAGTCGACGCCGATCCCCAGACTGGCCAACTCCCAACCGCACAGGCGCCCCGCCAGACGGGCCAACTCCCGCGCCGCTCCGGGATTCCGTCGCGCCAGGCGCCCATAGGCCATGGCGTTCGGATAACGGGTGAAGGGGGCACGCAAACGCTGAACCCGCCCGCCCTCCTGGTCGATCCAGAGGGTGACCTCCTCCCCCGCCGCCTCCCGAACCTCGGCGATCAACTCCCGGACCTGCCCCAACGCTTCGATATTGCGCCCGAACAGAAACACCCCCCTCGGGCGGACCTCACGGAACCACGCCCTCTCCTCCCGGGTCAACGCCTTTTCCTTCAACGCGACGACGAGATGGCCCCCTGCAGCTCGGGATGTCACCATGGCGGAGATCCTTCCCTTTCTCGAGAGCCAAACCCTCGGCCCCCCACACCTCCCCGGCACCAGGAAACAGGACCGGAACCCCCTATCCCCCCCCCGGCACCAGGAAATGGGACCGGAACCCCCTCTACCCAATCGCCCGGCAAACCGGGATCGCGTGACGGCAAAACCAGTAACCCAATATCCGGTAGGCCAGCCGTGCCGCCAGAAACGAACAGCCGTGCAACACCGGGACAGGCGACAACTCGGTCACATCCACCCCGACCAGCTCCCCGGAAAGCAGAACGACACGCAGAACGCGCATGACCTCGTCCCAGTCGAGCCCGCCCGGCTCGGGGGTCCCGGTCGCCGGCATCAGGGCGGCGTCGAAGGCATCCAGATCGAAGGTGAGCCAAACCGGTTTCCCACGCAGGCGAGCTGCAAGCGCCCCCAGATCCCACCGATCCCGCTCCCGCGCCCAATGGATGCGGACCCGTCCCGATTGACCGGGGAGATAGGCCGCCTCCTCCGCGGAGATATTGCGGATGCCGAACGATTCCAGGGACACCCCCGGGTGATCCAGACAGCGCCGCAGGGCAGCCGCGTGCGAGAAATGCTCTCCCAGATAACCGTCCCGCAAGTCAGCGTGGGCATCAAAGTGGACGATGACAAGCCCCGGATGGCGGCGCACCAGGGGACGAATCGCCCCCGCCGTCAGGGAGTGTTCGCCTCCCAGGACAAGAGGCAAGCCGCCGCCGGCGACCACCCCTTCCACCCGCTCTTCCAGGAGCGCCAACGCCTCGACGATCCCTTCGGGAATGGCAAAGGGCGCCTGCGTCTTCACCCGAAAATGCAATACCGGCTCGCACCAGAGTTCGTCGTCAAAGAGCTCCACCTCGTGAGAGGCCCGGATGATCGCCTCCGGCCCCGCCGCCGTACCCGTCCCAAAGGTGACCGTCTGTTCCAGGCCGAAGGGAATGACGACCACCTCGGGCGCCCCCTCCCCTCCCTCGGGTGCGGGGGCATCCCCCCCCAACCCAAGGAACCCCTCCTCCGGCGACAGAATCTCCATGCCTCTCCCCAAAAAATCGGGAACCGGAAATCAACCGAACAGACGCGCCAGACGCCGCCGGGGTCGATTCCGCCAATGCCCCCGATGGAAGGCATCGCTGGCCAACAGCGGGATCACGCTGCTCCCCTCGGCGTAGACCATCTGTTCCCGGGCCGTATCGACCTTCCCCCAGGAACAGGCCTCCTTGAGGGTCGAACCACTGCAGCCGCCGTCCCGGGGGTCGGCAACGGTGATCTGGATGGCATACTGGTGCATCTCCACGGAACGACCCAATATCTCGGCACAAACCACCGTATCCTGGGCAAAGTTCTTCGGCACACCGCCACCGACCATGAAAAGCCCGCTCGTCTTCGCGGCGATCTTGATGTCTGTCAATTCCCGGAAATCGCGGATGGAGTCTATCGTCAGGTGGTTCCCGGGACGCCTGTCCTGGTGCAGGACAAGCCCAAAGCCGGCGCTGGAATCGGTGAAGGCCGGACAGAAGATCGGCACCTCCTGCTCGAAAGCGAGTTGCACCAGGGATCCGCTCTTCCGCGCTCCGCCGGCCGCCAGCCAATCTCCCATGGCGCGGATGAACTCCCGCGAAGAGTAGGGCCTGGGAGCCAACCCGTCGGCGATCGCGCCGATGACCCGATCACACTGCTGAAGATTGTCTTCGTCGATATAGGTATCGTAGATCCGGTCGATCGCCAGGGAGCGCAGCAACCGGTCATCCACCTGCGGGCTCCCCTGATAGTGACGAAACCCCAGGGCCTCGAAAAAATCCATGTCGACGATGCTCGCCCCGGTCGCGACGACGGCATCGACCATGTTGTAACGCACCATGTCCGCGTAAACAGCCATGCAACCCGCCGCCGAGGTAGAGCCCGCCAGCGTCAGGATGATGGTACAATCCGGATCGGCCAGCATGTCATTGTAGATGTGGGCGGCCCTCGCCAGATCCCGGGCGGTGAACGACATCCCGGCCATGCCCTCGATGATCGGTCGGGCATCGATGCGGGTGATATCGATGTGTTCCACCGTGGACGAAAGAAAGGTCGACTTGGAATCGGGTTCGGCCTGGGACATGATGGATTCCTTCCTGGAAAACGATGACAACCGCCCACTGAATGCGCAACCCGAAGGCCGGGCCCGCAGTGACTTCCTCCGCCAGTCGAATCGACGGCCAAGCCGAGTCGACAATGCAATTCAGGCTAATAGTCGGCCATGCGCTGGTTCAGGGCCGAAAGATAATCAGCCAGCCTCTCGATGAACCGATCCTTGAGATCCTCGCGAGCCACGCGCGACAACGTGGCCATGGTCCGACGGTAGCCGATCGTCTGCCCCTTGTTCTCCCCCTCGACGGCCTGGATCGCCGTCGCCAGGGTGGTATCGACCAGAAACTCCGGCGCCTCCCCGGTCAGACGGATGACCTGGTCGGTCATGCTGTCCAGGAGGCGGAAGAGACGCCCGATCACCGCGTCCTTCAAACGTTCGCGCACCTCCGCTGGCAGGTGACCCAGGACCCCCCGCCCCATCCGGAAGACCACCGCCGATTCGTCCATCCGCCGAACCGCCCCAACCTCCCCGCCCACGGCAGGAGCAACCGGGGCGTGGACGATGACGTTCGTGGTGCGTACCCGATTGGTGAGAAACGCGATTTCACCAAAAAAATCCCCGGGAGTCAGCGTCGCCAGGGGAATGGAACTCCCACTTTTGACCACACTCGCCGATCCCGAAAGCAGGATCAGCAGACAACGATCCTGATCATCACCCTCTCGAATCAGAAACTCGCCCATCCGGTAGCCGTAAAGAGCCACATGGTCGACCTGTTCCAGGAGGCGAAGCCAGTCATCCCGGGTCATCCCTTCCAGGGAGGTGAGACGCTGAAGTTGGCCTGCCAGCTCCGCCGGCGGCGGAAAGGGTAGCTTTTTCATCGCAATTCGTCCACAAACCCCGGTACCTCAGTGTTGAGAATCGCAGACCAACTCCATCCCGGGACAGGAAAAGCCCTCCCGGACCAGGGTTTTTACCAGACCCTCGGCCCTGGGGTCCACAAAAACCCGCGCCAGGCACCGATGCGGATGCCCCAGGGCATGGATCCGCTCGGAGACCTCCTCCGCTCCCACCACCCGACCGTTGCCATCGACTACATGGATCGCATCCAACGAACCCGCGACATAGCGGAGGTGGGCATAGGGCGCCCGCTCCAGGCGATCCAGACGCACCACCAAACCCAGTGGGAGGCGCCGCCGCTCCCCGTCGGGATCGGTGACCTCCACCCACTCCCCTCCCATCCGCCGCAAAAAAGCCTCCAGAGACTCCACGGCCAGAGGATCAACGATCTGATCCGTCACCCTCGGGAGCTGCCGCGATCCCGCCTCGGGGGCCATCCGCCAGAAGAGACGACGATAGGTCGCCACGCGGTGATGAAACAAACGACTCTTCCAGGAAAGCTCCGCCTGGGCAACACTCCCCGGACGCAGCCTGGCCCAAACCCCCACGGCATAGTCCAATACAGCATCATCCAAGGTCAAGAACAGTTGCACGGAGGGCGCCGTTCCCGGGGAAGCAGTCGGACGCAGAAAGTCGACAAGCTCGACCGGGGTACCATCGGGGAGTCCGCCATCACAGGCAAACGCCCAGGCAAGCGTCTCGAACAGGTGAATGAACAGGACTTCGAAGGCACGAACGGTCTTGTGTTCATAGACCTGCAGGTACATATGATCACGGGCATTGAGATAACTCTCCAACGCCGCCGGCCCCTTGGAGACATCCACCGTGAGGCGTTCCCCGCCCGCCTCTTCCTGGACCCTGAGACTGTGGAGCAACCACTCGAGATCATAGCGCCCATAGATGACCCCGGTAAAATGGGCATCCCGCAACAGATAATCCATCCGGTCGGCATCCAACTGGCTGGAAATCACCTGCCGCACCAGCGAGGGACTCTCCCCCGGGGGAAGTTCGGTGAAGATCGCCTGAAGCCGATCAAGAAAGGACGCGAAATCGAGGCCCAACCGGCGACAGCCCCGATGGAGAACCCGATACACCCCGGTGGCTTCATCCAGGAGGATACGCCGGCCCCAACTCTCGTGAGAGAGCGACGGCACCTGCACCTCCTCGAAGAGATGGGAATAAGGCCCGTGACCGATATCGTGCAACAGGGCAGCCACCTTGGCGAGAAGAAGCTCTTCCGGCTCCAGGGGGCGGACCATCCCCGGGGCCACCGCCCCGAGGATCCGCTTGGCCAGATGCATCACCCCCAGGGCATGGGAAAAACGCGAGTGTTCCGCGTTGGGGTAGATCCGCGAGGCCGGCCCCAACTGCCGGATCCGCCTCAGGCGCTGGACCTCGGGGGTATCGATCAGGGCAAGGAGGAGACCATCCCCCCAATCGCGCCACGCCGCCGACCCTTCTTCGCCCTCCCTTTGCAGGGAGATCATGTTGTGGATGACGTCCCGAAAAACCTTGTGGCTCATTTCGGACGGTGGTGGAGAAGACGCTCGTAAGCCAACCGGTATTTGCCGAGCCTGGCCCAGTCCCGACCGGTGGGTTGCGAGGAGAGACGCCGGATATCCATGTTGTCAACCAGGTCCACCCGCTTGACCTGGGTGGCCAGGGGATTTTCCAGGACCCGCTCGATGTAGGCCTCGTAGGCCTCGCCCTCGCGCAGGGTAAGACTGTCCAGGGCATCAAGTACGGTGTCACCAAAACCGACCTTGCGCAGCTCTGCAAAGGAGACGCTCGTCTCTTCGACCACATCATGCAACACCCCGACGATTTTGGCCTCATCGGAATCCAAACCCAGCATCACCCGCAGGGGGTGGAGAATATAGGGCTGCCCAGCCTTGTCTTTCTGTCCCCGGTGCGCCAACACAGCCAGTCGAATGGCCTCTTCCAGCATGGCTACGATCCTCGATTGTCAATCTGTCAGGTTATCGAAAGCATCCGGTCCAAGGCCAGACGCGCCTGTTCCTTCTCGATCGGCGGTACAACAATCCGGTTGATGACCCGTCCGGCAACCAGATTTTCCAGGATCCAGCACAAATGCGCCAGGTCGATGCGGAACATGGTGGAGCAAAGACATATGGTGGGACAGAGAAAATGGATCTCCTTGTCCGGCATCTCCCCCTTGAGACGATTGACAAGGTTGAGTTCCGTGCCGATCGCCCACTTGCTCCCGGAGGGGGATTCCCGCACCAGCTTCTGGATTCCTTCGGTCGAGCCCAAGGCGTCGGCCATCTGGCAGACCTCGAAGGAACACTCCGGGTGAACGACCACCCGGATCCCCGGGTGGCGTTCGCGAAAGAGGGTCACATGCGCCGGCTGGAACATCTGGTGAACCGAACAATACCCGTCCCAAAGGATGATGCGGGCCTTCCGGATCTCGGCCTCGGTGAGGCCACCAAGGGGCTCCCCCGGACGCCAGAGGGCCATCTCTTCCAGCGGAATCCCGAGACGATAGGCACTGATCCGCCCAAGGTGCTGATCGGGGAAAAAGAGGGCCTTCTCACGTTTGGCGAAGGCCCACTTCAGGACCTCGGTGGCATTGGAGGAGGTGCAGACCGTCCCCCCGTGCCGTCCACAGAAAGCCTTGAGATTCGCCATCGAGTTGACGTAGGTGATCGGTGTCACCAATCTTTCGACGTCCATCCACTCGCCAAGGCAGCGCCAGGCATCCTCGACCGCAGGCAGATCCGCCATGTCGGCCATGGAACAACCGGCGGCAAGATCCGGCAGGATCGCCGCCTGATCCGGCCCGGAGAGGATATCCGCGACCTCGGCCATGAAGTGGACGCCGCAAAAAACAATGTAGGCAGCATTGGGACGCAGACTGGCCAGCCTCGCCAACTTCAGGGAATCTCCGGTAAGATCAGCGAAGCGGTAGACCTCCTCCCGCTGATAGTGATGCCCCAGGATGACACAACTCTCCCCCAGGCTGACCTTGGCCCGAGCAATGCGCTCCGCAAGCTGTTCATCGCTCAACGCATACAACGGCTCCAGGGGAAGCGGGGGCTCTTCGCGCATATTCATGACAGGACCACGCCAATCAACCTTGGGGAAGTGGAAAAGAGAGACCCGGACGGCACGAGATCCGCTCGAACGGAAGGGAAGTGCCCTGCGAAGGTCGACCGCCGCCCGCCGCCCGAGCGTGAACGCCAGACCCGGTGAAGGTTTATCACTATGTGGCACGAACTGAAAGAGAGATTGCGCACCGAAGCCCATCATCTCGGTCTGGACGTTCTCCGGGTGGCTCCGGCGGTCGAACCCCCCAACGCGGACAAGCTGCGGCCATGGATCGAGGAGGGATGTCAGGCGTCGATGGCCTGGTTGGGGCGAGACCCCGAGACCCGCCAGAACCCGGCCGCCCTCCTCGATGGGGCAAGGAGCGTGGTGGTGGTCGGCTGTTTCTATCGCCCTGCGGAGGAATCCTTGGCCCACCTGGCCGATCCGGGACGGATGGGAATTGCCGCCTTTGCCTGGGGTCGGGACTATCACGAGGTGATCCTCGAAAAACTGGAGAGACTGCGCGAATGGCTGCACGGGCATCTGGGCCAGGAAATCCCGACCCGATTGCTGGTCGACAGCGGTCGGGCGATGGAGAAACCCCTCGCCCACGCCACCGGGATCGGCTGGCCGGGAAAAAACTCTCTCCTCGTCTCGCGCCGCTTTGGCTGCTGGTTGCTCCTCGGGGAGATGGTCCTGCCTCTGCCCCTGCCACCCGATCCGGTGGAGCGGGACCACTGCGGGAGTTGCCGCCGCTGCATGGATGCCTGTCCGACAGGGGCATTGGACAAACCTTACCGTCTGGACGCACGCCGCTGCTTAAGCTACCTCACGATCGAGGAAAAAGAGGCGATCCCGACCGACCTGCGTCGGGCCATGGGCAATCGCCTCTTCGGCTGTGACGATTGCCTGGTCGCCTGCCCCTGGAACCGTTTCGCCCCCAAGAACCCGCCAGCGGAATTCCCCTCGACACCGGCCTCGGGAGCATCGCGATTGCTGGATGGCCTGGAATGGGACAAGAGCGCCTTCCACCTGCGGTTCCGATCGACTCCAATCGGTCGCCTGGGACGAACCCGCTTCCTGCGAAACCTCGCGGTTGCCTTGGGAAACTGGGGATCCGTCGAGGCGGTTCAAGCCCTGACCGGGCTGTTGCGGGAGCCAGAGCCTCTGGTGCGTCAACACGCCGCCTGGGGTCTTGGTCACGCACTGGAATCAGGCCCCCGGGAAAATAATGGCCACATCATCGCCTGCCTGAACGCCCACAGAGCCCTGGAGACAGACCCCGCAACTCTCGAAGAGCTGAATTCCGCCCTCCGACAAGCGGGGAGAGGGGGCGATTCGTCTTTAACATAATGAGAGGATGTGGCAGACTTTTCCTGCCAGCGGAGAAGAGGTTGCCTCTCTCGTCCGGTATCGGCGCGAAGTTCCCCGGAAATGGGGAAAGACGGCGGCGGGGCGGGCAACCGACGGTTCTTGATTTTACTATTAAAAATAATTAGTTACGAACAATCCGCAGAACAGGATGACCGTCGGCACCGCTCTTGCCTCCTCTCCACCGTTCGGGGGCCCCCGGCTCGGTCGGCCCCCACCCCCCAGGCCGAAGAGCTCGGGGCAGGATCTGGAAAACCGCCAACCGGAGAACCGCGTGCGGAAAAATCGCCCGTTCGGTTCAGAGGGCTCGGTAGAACGCTACCCGCCCGACAGGGTCCGGTCCGTGAAGTCCCGGAACCCTCGGGGGAGCGATCCCCCCGCAAATACCCCGGTTTCATGGGCAGGGTTCCTTGCGCTCTTGTTCCTGGCACTCCTCCTCCCGAGCCTGCCCGCCGGCGCCGCCACCCCCCCGACCGCCGTCACCCTCGTCTCCCCCAGTGGCACTCTCGCCGCCGGTCAGGGTTCCGCCACCTATCGGTGGAACGCCACCAGCAACGCCACCCACTACTTCCTCGGCGTCAAGAACAAGACCACCAATGCCATGGTGATCCAATCCTGGTACACCGGCGCACAAGCCGGATGCCCCGGGACGACCGGCGTCTGTGCAGCGACCCCGGGGATCACTCTTGCCGCCGGCAACTACTCCTGGTACGTCCTCACCTATGGCGCCGGCGGCTACGGTCCCACCGCGCCCGGCTCCATCCAGTGGCTCTCCTTCACCGTCTCCAGCCAGGCGTCCACCCCGGGATCGGCCACCCCCCAGAGCCCGAGTGGCGCCATCACCGAAACCGTGCCTAGCTTCACCTGGAGTTCGGCCGCCAACACCACCCATTATCGAGTCGTGGCCTCCGGCGCCAACGGCAAACTGATCGATAAATGGTACAGCACCAGCGAAGCATCCTGTGCCAGCGGCCAGGCAACCTGCAGCGTCTCCCCTCAGGTCACCTTCCCGACCGGCGCCGGCTCGTGGACCATCGCGACCTTCAACAGCGCCGGTTCGGTCGTCGGCCCAACATCGACAGCCACCAGTTTCACCGTCACCGCCGCTGCCCCCGCCGCTCCAGGCAACGTCACTCCGGTCTCACCTTCCGGCGCCATCGCCACGGCTTCCCCGGCTTATACCTGGAACGCCAGCAGCAACACCACCCACTATCGCCTGATCGTGACCGGCAGCGGCGGCGGCGTCATCGACCAAAACCTCACCGCCGCCGCCGTCGGTTGTTCTTCGGGGAGCGGGAGCTGTACCACAACCCCCGCCACGACACTGACCACCGGCAGTTACCAGTGGACAGTCACCCCCTCCAATTCCAACGGCTCCCAGACGACCACCGGCACCGCCTCGGCGGCAACGGCCTTCACCTATACCGCGCCACCGGCAACCCCCGGGACAGTCACCCTGACCTCCCCCTCGGGAACCATCGCCTCGGCTTCTCCGGCCTATACCTGGAATGCCAGCAGCAACACCACCCACTACCGCCTGATCGTGACCGGCAGCGGCGGCAGCGTCATCGACCAGAGCCTCACCGTCGCCGCCGTTGGTTGTTCTTCGGGGAGCGGGAGCTGTACCACGACCCCCGCCACGACCCTGACCGCCGGCAGTTACCAGTGGACCATCACCCCCTCCAACTCCGACGGCTCCCAGACGACCACAGGCACCACCACGGCGGCGACCACGTTCACTTATGTCCCGCCACCTGCCACGCCCGGCGCAGTGACCCTGGTCTCCCCCTCGGGGAGCATCGTCACGGCGACCCCGACCTATACCTGGAACGCCAGCAGCGACACCACCCAGTACCGTCTGCAGGTGACCGGAAACAGTGGGATTCTCATCGAGCAGACGGTGACCGCCGCTGCCGCCGGCTGCACCGGCGGCGGCACCTGCACCACCACCCCCGCAACCTCCTTGAGCAACGGCAACTACCAGTGGACCATATTGCCACAGAACAACGATGGCACTCAGACCGTCAGCGGCGCCACCTCCGGCGCGACCGCCTTTACCGTCGCCGCCCCTCCCGCCACCCCCGGGACCCCGACCCCGGTATCCCCGAGCGGCGCCATAACCGAAAGCCGTCCCACCTACGGGTGGAACGCGGTGAGCAATGCCACCCATTACCTCCTGGAGGTGACCGACTCGACCGGTTCGGGATTCGCCCAGACCCTCACTGCCGCGAGTGTCGGCTGCAGCAGCGGCAGCGGCACCTGTACCTCGACCCCAGCCTTCACCCTTGCCCAGGGGGCCGGGAGCTGGAGAGTCACCGCACTCAATACCGTCGGCGACCTGACCACCTCCGGGAGCGCCTCGACCTCCCTGGCCTTCACCCTGGTTCCCCCCGCCACCGCCCCCGGCGCGACAACCCTCCTCTCCCCGGCAGGGACAGTCGCCGGTCCGCAACTGCTCTTCCAATGGCAGGCGGTGAACGGCAGCGACTACTACTTCCTGCGCCTCGCCCAAAACGGTGTCCTGGTCATCGACGAATGGCTGACCGCCGCCGAGGCCAACTGTCCCACCGGCGCCGGAACCTGCTCGCATGCCCCGGCCTTCGCCGTCGCCGAAGGAAGCGGCGAATGGTTCGTCCTGACCTACAGCATCGCCGCCGGGTACGGACCCAAGGATCCCGGGACCTTCGAACGCAAGAAGATCACCGTGGCCTACGCCATCCACGTCGCCATCAACAACGTCAACGAAGGCACCGCAACCCCCGTCAGCCTGGGGAATCTGACGATGAACGACGGCAGCGCCGTCGCCAGGACCTATACCATCGAAGGGGGGGCCGACGCCGCGTCCTTCGAGATCGTGAACGGTGACGAACTCTGGATCAAAGCCGGTGTCACCCTGGATCGGGAGAGCGACCCCAGCCTGGAGGTCATCGTCACCGCCACCGGGGTCGACGTTCACCAGACCCTGTCGATCACCGTCAACAACCTCAACGAGGCCCCGACCGCGCTCGCCCTCTCGGCGAGCGGGATCGACGAGAACACCACGACCACCAGTGCCGTCACCCTTGGCACCCTGACCACCACCGACCCCGATCAGGGCGACACCGCGACCTATGCCATCACCGGCGGCGCCGACGCCGCCACCTTCGAGATCGCCGGCGATGCCCTCAAGGTCGTGGCCGGCGCCACCCTCGACCACGAGGTCAAGGATACCCTGGCCGTGGAGGTCACCGTCACCGACAGCGGCGGCCTCTCCCTGGTCCAGCCCTTCTCCCTCACCGTCAACGACCTCAACGAGGCGCCGACGGGGCTTGCCCTGAGCGGCCAAACCATCGCCGAGAATGCCGATCTCTCCCAGGCCGCTGCCCTCGGCACCCTTTCGGCCAGCGATCAGGACACGGGGCAGACCCTGACCTACACCATCAGCGGTGGCGCCGATCAGAGCCTCTTCCAGCTCGACGGCGCCACCCTGAAAATCGCCGCCGGCACGACCCTGAGTCATGCCAGCAAGCCCACCCTCGAGGTCGAGATCACCGTCCGCGACGATGGCTCCCCGGTCCAGAGCCAGGTTCAAACCTTTGCCATCTCGGTGACCGCCGCCAAACCGATCACCCTCTCCACCAGCCAGGTCGACGAAAATACCGACACCAGCGCCAACGTCGTCCTGGGCACCCTGAGCGCCGATGGCAACGGCATCTATACCGTCGTGGGTGGTACGGACCAGGCCAGCTTCCTCATCCAGGGAAGTACCCTCCTCATCAAGGCCGGCACCACCCTGGACTTCGAAACCCGGTCAACCCTCGGGCTCCAGGTCCAGTCAAGCGATGCCCAGGGCAATTTCAGTCAGAATCTCACGATCCAGGTCAATGACCTCCCCGAGGCCCCGACCGATATCACCATCGACAATGATTTTCTCCCCCTCCTCGACCGGCCTGACGGTGCCACCATCGGCACCTTGAGCGCCACCGATCAGGACGCCGGCGAGAGCTTCACCTACACCTTGACCGATGATCAGGGGGGGCGCTTCGCGGTGAGCGGCGACGCACTCCAGGTGGTCGATTCACCGACCACGGTCCACGGCACCTTCACCGTCACCGTCAGGGTCACCGACAAGGATGCCCTGACCTTCGAGAAGGCCCTGACGCTGCGGGTGATCGGTATTTCCGGGACGACCATTCCGGCGACCCCGACGGTCGCGACCCTCGTCGCCGCCGCGCCGACCACCTATGGTCGCCTCTACAAGGCCCTTGCCGAAGCCGCACCGGGAGGATCCGTCACCGTCACCGAAACGGACCTGATGGAGCTGATCGCCGGCAAGGCGGCGCATCAGTTGACCCCCGGCGGCTCCTTCAGCCAGAGCTTCACCGAGGTCGTCAGGAAGCTCGTCCTCGATATCAAACCCACCCTGATCACCGCCACCCTGGAGGTCGGGGTGATCGATGCCATCATGGCCCGCCTGCCCGCTTCGGTGCAGTCGACCGCCACCACCCTTTTCGATCTTCTGGCCCCGTATGCCACCGATTACACTGCCGTTGTCCGGATCCGCGTCTCTCCCGCCATCGACCCGCTCGACAGCCGCGTCCTGGGCTTCAACCAGGCCGACTCGGTGGTCGAGGTGATGCATGAAAACGCCTCCTACCTGCCGGATGTGACCTTTGGCCTGGCCACCCTGATCACGAACTACAACAACGCCATCGCCGACCTCAAGACGGGCGGTCTCTGGTTTTTCTCCGGAGGCGGCAGCACCCCCCCTTCACATTTCCTCCACACCACGATGGACGAGAGCCTCGCCACCGAGAGAGAGACGGAGAACGCGACCCTGAACCTCGGGCAGCCCCCCACCGATGATGGCCAGGCGGTTCCCCTCGCCCAACGGGTCGACTACTATTTCCCGGGCCTGGTCTCCTCGATCACCATCCAGGACGGCGCCGTGGTGTTGACCCGCTAGCCCGGGTTTTGTACACCCCAGCCCGGGTGTTCACATGCCAACCGGCCCGCCGACAAACAGGAACGGCGCCCAGGAGCAGGGACCCGAATGATGAAGCCAGTCTTGCCGCCAACGACCACAAAACAGACTGCCTCCCGGGGGCGTATCGGGATCGGTCGCATTCTGGCCATCCTCTCCGCTTTCGTCGCGGCCCCGGCCTTGGCCGAAGAACCGCCGCACTCTGGAGATCTTTTCCAACACCCGCTCTACCGCGCCTATGCCTTCGGTCAGGACGACACGGTCATCGACCTGGGTATGCAACCGTTCCGGTTTCCCGCCGGTCTGGTCATGGAAACCATGCGCCATGATCTCCTGCTGACCGGGGCCTTGAAAGGGATGGGCCTGACGGTGCGTTTCCATCCCTTCCTCAAGGGATCGGAGGTCCATTTTTTCCTTCATGCCGGCAAACTGGAAGGTGGGACCGGCGGCGACATACCGACCCTCACCGCCTGCGCCCTGGATCGGGTGCGGGTGGTCACCCTGGTGGAACTCGATTTCACCTCCCTCATCGCCAGCCGGTGGATGCGCGTCTCCGAGCTGCGCGGCAAACGCATCGGGGTCTCCCTCGGCACCAATGCCCACTACGGACTCCTGCGGGCCCTGGAGACGGTGGGATTGCGGGAAGGCGACGTGAACATCGAGGATGCCGAGGTGCAGGAGCTTCCCGGCATGCTGATCCGGAAGGAAGTCGACGCCATCTCCTCCTGGGATATCATCTCGACCCTGACCGAACGCCGGGGGAACGGCAAGGTGTTGCACCGGGTGCTGGCCCGCGGCTATCTCTATTTCGGCGCCGAGTTCACGGAAAGCCGTCCCGAGGCCGTGCGTCAGCTCATCGCCGCCCAGATCCGGGCCCTGGATTGGCTGGAGCGCACCGAGGAAAACCTCTTGCGGGCCGTGGAGTGGACCAGGAAAACCGTTCGCGGGATGACCGGTCGCGACCTGGAACTCTCCCGGGAGGAACTCGCCCGGCAAGTGGCTCGTTCGTTGCGCCATCTGGGGCAGGCGCCGCTCCTGCCGGAACGAATCCTGGATACCGAAGGTCCGCTGTTCGGCGCCGTCGATTTTCTCTCTTCCCACGGCAAGCTGCCCGTGCCCCCCTCGCCGGAGGAATTGCAGGAATGTTTCCAGCGGCAAACGGCACTCCAGGTGATGGCCGATCCGGTGGGCTACCGCCTGGATCACTTCGACTACACAGAGAGGTCCCCGGAATGAGTGACGGCATTCCATCCCCGACGGGACCTGGCAGCTCCCCCAGGCGGTGGTGGCAAAGGCTGGAATTTCGCATGGTGTTCCAGTTCGGGCTGTTGTTCGCCATGGTTCTGGTCGCCACCTTCCATGTGGTCACCTGGGGGCTTCCCCTCACCGGATATGAGGGGCAACTCGCCGCCTTGCGGACCGAGGTCTTCTCCCGCCTGGAGATGATCGCCGAGGACCACAAACAGGAAATCCTGGCCCGTATCGAGGAAAAACAGCGCCGTCTGCAGTTCGTGGCCAACGACCCCAATCTGCTCGAACGACTGGAGAAGTACCGCAAACGGGGCGAGGAACGTGATCGCGACGCAGTGCTGGATCATCTGCGCGGCGTCGTGGCCTCCTTCTCCAATGCCGAGGCGGTGCATCTCATCGCTCCGGATACCGGCGCCGTGCTGCTGGCTGCGGGTCCTCTGGCCCAATCCCCGCCGGTCTTCTCTGCGGCTTTCGTCGAGAGAGGTCTGCTGCACGCCCACCGGGCCCATGTGGGCCAGGTGGGGCTTACGCCCTCCGGAGACAAACCTGTCCTGCCCATGGCCATCAGCCTGCAGAAGGAGAACGGTCCGGTGTTGGCGCTCCTGGTGATCACGATCAACCTGGAGATGATCACCCACTCCCTGCGGGAATCGCGGCGCTTTCTGGGGGAGAGCGGAGAATCGTTTCTAGTGGACGGGGAGACCCGGCTGCTCACGCCCCTGCGCCATCCCCTGCCCGATGGCGGTCGGGCCGCCCTTCTGGAGTTCCGGGTCCGGCGCCCACCCGCCATCCTGGCTTCCCAGGGAGAGGATGGGGTCATCGAGGAGAACGACTATCGCAACGTTGCGGTCATGGCCGCATTCCGTCACCTGCGGCTGCATCCGGACCTGGGCTGGGGGGTGGTGGTCAAGATCGATCAGGACGATTTCTACGCACCAATGCACCGCGTATCGGTCATGGCGTTCCTGTCCGGCATGCTGGGCCTGCTGATGATCGTCGGTCTGACCGCCCTGACCGCGCGTCGTCTGACCTCTCCCCTCAGGCATCTGGAGGAGGTGGCCACCCGTCTTGCCCAGGGAGACCTGAACGCCCGCACGGAAGTGACGGGAAAAGACGAGTTGGGGACCATGGGAGTCGCCTTCGATTCCATGGCCGACCGCATTCAGCAGCGCGACCTTCAGGTTCGGCAAGCCAGGGAAGAGGCGGAGCGGGCCAATGCCGCCAAGAGCGAGTTCCTGGCCAACATGAGCCATGAGATCCGCACCCCCATGAACACCATCATCGGCCTGGGATATCTGCTGCTCCAGGGAGAATTGCCCCCGGTGGTCAGGGACCACCTGGAGAAGGTCCAGACCGCCGCTCACGCCCTTCTGCAACTCATCGACGAGATCCTCGATTTTTCCAAAATCGAGGCGGGCAGGTTGGAACTGGAAAGAACGGATTTCGATCTCGACCAGGTGCTGGAGAATGTCTCCGCCATCGTCGCCTTCAAAGGGGAGGAGAAGGGGGTGGAGGTGATTTTCGACACTCCCCCCGAGTTGCCCCGCCTGCTGATCGGCGACCCACTGCGCCTGACCCAATCCCTGCTCAACCTGGGCAGCAACGCGATGAAATTCACCCGGGCGGGGGAGGTGCTGTTCCGCACCAGGCTCGCAGAGCAGCGGCAGAAGAACGAGGTCATGCTTCGTTTCGAGGTGCGAGACACGGGCATCGGTCTGAGCGAAGAGGAGAGGTCCCGCCTGTTTCGTCCCTTCGTTCAGGCGGATTCCTCCATCACCCGCAAACATGGAGGAACCGGCCTGGGTCTGACCATCACCAAGAGGTTGGTGGAGATGATGGGCGGGGAGATCTCCGTGAAGAGCGTGCCGGGAGAGGGCAGCAGCTTTTCCTTCACCGCCCTCTTCGGTCTCCAGAAACACGAGAAGAGCAAACCATTGGCGCCCGTTCAGCACTGGCGGGGAACCCGCGCCCTGGTGGTGGACGACAACGAAACCTCCCGGGAGTTGATGCGCGGTCTGTTGGAGGAGTTCGCCCTCCAATGCACCACCGTGGCTAGTGGGTTGGAGGCCCTGCGGGAGTTGCGACGTGCCCAGGATGAAGGAAAAACGCCCTACAGACTCGTCCTGCTGGACTGGCGCATGCCCGGAATGGATGGTCTCGAAACCGCGTCACGCATCAAGGGCGATCCCGACCTGCCCAACCCGTTGACGATCATCATGGTGACGGCCTTCGGAAGGGAAGAGGTCATGCGCCAGGCCGCCTCCCTGGACGGATTCCTCCTCAAACCGGTCACACCCTCGGTGCTTCTCAACACCATTCTGGATGCCTTCGGCCTGTCCGAGGCGCCATCCACGCCGACGCATCCGGCCCTCGACCCGTCCGACTGGGAGGAAACCCGCGCCCGGGTCGGCGGCGCCCGGGTCCTGGTGGTGGAGGACCACGACATCAACTGGCTGGTGGCACGGGAGTTGTTGTCCATGGCCGGCGTCGTGGCGTCGCGAGCAGAAGACGGACGGCAGGCCCTGATTCTCCTCGACCGGGAACCAACAGGCTTCGACGCCGTGTTCATGGACCTCCAGATGCCCAACCTGGATGGCCTGGAGGCCACCCGTCTCCTGCGGCAAAGGTGGGGAGCGGAGCAACTGCCCGTCATCGCCATGACCGCCCACGCCCTGGCCTCGGAAAGAGAACGGTGTCTGGCCAACGGCATGGACGATTACATGACCAAACCCATCGACCCGCACCTCTTTCAGAAACTGCTCCGCCGCTGGCTCACCAAGGGCAAGACGGACACGGCGCACCAGGGAGACAGGGCAACCGCTCCAGCGGCGAGCCCTTTCCCCACGACCCTGCCGGGTCTCGATGTGGCCGAAGCCCCGGCTTTCCCCGCGACCCTGCCGGGCCTCGATGTGGCCGAAGCCCTGGACCGGCTGGGCGGCAACCACGAACTCCTGGTACAGCTCGTCGATGGTTTCTCGAAACGCCATCTTCCGGCGGCGGAACAGTGCCGGAAATTGATCGAATCGGAAAATATGGAGGAGGCCTTCCGTCTGGCTCATGGACTGAAGGGCTCCTCCGGAAACATCTCCGCCAATGCGGTATACGCCATCGCCGGGAAGCTGGAGCAGGCCTGCCGCAACGGAGAGATCGAAACAGCTTTGCAGTTGACCATCGAACTGGAGCAGGCCATGCTGCCGGTGGAGATGGCGGCGCACCGGTTGCGGGAGATTTTTCCCGGCGGGGGGGGCACTCCTGCCCGGTCCGCCGGTGGCGCCGTTCCCCTGGACCTCCTGGTGGAGTTGCGCGATCTGCTGCGAGCCTGCGATGTCGGGGCGGAGAGACTCCTGGCGAGGATCCAAGCCGACCACGGAGGGGCGGAGACGAGGGAGTTGTTCTCCCGTGTCGGGGAGAGAATGAACGAGTTGGAATACGACGAGGCAGCGGCACTGTTGGAGAGGTTCCTGGCCTCGGCGCCGCCTCGGAACGGGAGTGGGTGATGACGAACACGGAAGGAAAACAGACCATCCTCCTCCCCGAAACCCGGCTGGCCGGAGCCTTGAAGCTGGCGGAGAAGATCGGAGCGAACATCATGAGCCTGGGGATTCCCCACCGTCTTTCCGAGACCGCCCCGGTGGTCACCGCAAGCCTGGGGGTGGCGACCGCCCGGCCCTGTTCGGGATCGAGCCCCGCGACCCTCTGGGAAATGGCCGACCGCATGCTCTACCTGGCCAAGCAGGAGGGCCGTAACCGGGTGCGTGGCGAAGCATTGACACAGGAGGCACGCATCCCGGCCTCAGGGGCATTTTGACCTCCATCTGCATCGCTTCGGGATCGAGGAAACCAGGGTTTCACCCGGTGTGTCGTCGTCGTCCGATGTTCCCTTCCACGACCGCAACAACAGGACCGCCATCATGAAAACCAAGGATAATCTGAAAGCAGCCTTCGCCGGTGAGAGCCAGGCCAACCGCAAATATCTCGCCTTCGCCAAAAAGGCCGAACAGGAGGGCTATCCGGGCATCGCCAGCCTGTTCCGGGCCGTGGCCGAGGCGGAAACCATCCATGCCCACACCCACCTGCGCAACCTGGGCGGCGTCGCCGATACCCTGACCAACCTGCGCGAGGCCGCGGCGGGCGAGGACTACGAGGTCAACGAGATGTATCCCGGCATGGTGGCCACCGCCGAGGCCGAGGGCGAAAAACGCGCCGCCCAGGGCATGCGCCACGCCCTGGAGGTGGAGAAGGTCCACAGTGCCCTCTACAAACAGGCCATCGCCGCCCTGGAAAGCGGTCGGGATCTGGATCACGAGGCACTGCATGTCTGCGATGTATGCGGCCACACCATCTTCGGTGAACCGTCGGGAAACTGCCCGGTCTGCGGGGCGAAACAGACCGCCTACCGAAAGGTGGCCTGACCCCACCCGACCCCGGCGGACGAGGAGCCGGTCTCAATCATCGCCCCGGGGCAACCCGGGGCGTCAGACCGACGGCACGCCGCTTTCACGATCGAAGGAGACAATCCAGAGAACGGAACGCAAAATGGCGTCAACCGTGGGCCGCGCCCCGCTGGTACCAGTCCCGGCTGGCGATGGCGATGCGCACCACCGAGAGCATCACCGGCACCTCCACCAATACCCCCACCACCGTGGCCAGGGCCGCACCGGATTCGAAACCGAACAGACCGATGGCGGTGGCCACCGCCAGCTCGAAGAAATTGCTGGCCCCGATGAGGGCCGAGGGCGCGGCCACGTTGTGGGCCTCGCCCAGCTTGCGGTTGAGCCAATAGGAGAGACCGGCGTTGAAATAGACCTGGATCAGAATGGGAACCGCCAGCAACAGGATGACCATGGGTTGGGCCAGAATCTGCTCTCCCTGGAACCCGAACAACAGCACCAGGGTGGCCAGCAACGCCGTCAGGGAGACTGGATGCAGGACCTTGAGGGTAGCGTCCAAGGCTTCCTGACCGCCGCTGGCCAGCAGCTTGAACCGCCATCCCTGAGCCACGATGACCGGCACGACGATGAACAACCCCACCGAGAGCAGCAGCGTCTCCCACGGCACGGTGATGGCCGACAACCCCAGCAGCAGCCCAACGATAGGCGCGAAGGCAACGACCATGATCAAATCGTTCAGGGCCACCTGACTCAGGGTGAAGTGGGGCTCGCCCTCGGTGAGGTGACTCCAGACGAAAACCATGGCGGTGCAGGGCGCGGCGGCCAGGATGATCAATCCGGCGATGTAGGAGTCGATCTGCCCTTCCGGCAACCAGGGGCGGAACAGATGCGCGATAAACAACCATCCCAGCAACGCCATGGAGAAGGGTTTGACCCCCCAATTGATGAACAGGGTGACCCCAACCCCCCGCCAATGCTCCTTGACCCGGTGCAGGGCACGAAAGTCGATTTTCAGCAACATGGGCACGATCATCAGCCAGATGAGAAACGCCACCGGCAGATTGACCCGGGCCACCTCCAGGCTTCCCACCTGCCGGAAAGGCCCCGGGAGCAAATGACCGAGGAGAATCCCGACCACGATGCACAGGCCCACCCACAGGGTCAGCCAACGCTCGAAGAAACCCATCTTCGCCCCCACAGACCGGCGGGCGGCGACCGCGCATCGTCCACTCATGGTTGTTATCCGATTCGGCTCAACTCCGCTTCAATCCGGGAGGGCAAAAGCCGGTTCCTCCCTCCCACCCAAATTCGCCGGGTTACACCGTCCCATTGAATTTTGCCGACCATCCGTGGAAGACTCCGCCCGTTTATCGACAGACCGTCAAGGTCACCGCGTCCCTGGTTTCGATGGCAAGGTCTGGAGATCCTGCGACAATGGGGGCAGGAGGAAGGAATCCCTTTGGATCACCCGTGATCCATCCCGACGGCTCTCATCACCCGGCGACAGGCCCCCTTGCGCCAGGCCGATTGCACCCCGTCCCGAATCACACCCCTTGAACACCGGCAACCCGGTCCAGTTCGTTCCGCGCCGCCTCGAGCTGGGATGAACTCTCCTGCATCACCTCGGCCAGGGCCCCCAATTCACGGACCGAAGCATTCATCCCCGTAGCCAACTCACAGGCCTCTTCCATCCTGCTCTGTACACCGGTCGAGAACTGGAACGTCCTTTCCGTACTCGAAGACGCCGATTGCATCAAGGTACGCGCCCCCAGGCTCTGGACCGAAACCTCCTCGGCCTGACTGGCCATTTCGGAGGAAGATCGGGCAATCTCGGCAGTTCCGGCAGCCGCCTCGGAGGCCGCCCGAGCCACGTCCTGAACGGCGTGTTCCAGTTCAAGGGCATTGCGAGTCACGGAAGCGGCAGCCTCGGCGACGTTCCGGGTGGAGCCGGAAATCTGCTCAGCCGACCGCGATTGCAGATCCACGGCCTCGGCGATGTCGTTATTGGCCCAGTTGATGTCGCTGACAACCTGGGCGATCTCGTGGGCCGAAAGGGAGGCCTGCCGCGAACTCTCCTGCATGTCGGCAATGCGCTCATCGATGATCCGGGTGGCGCTGGTGGTCTGCCGCGCCAGCTCCTTGACCTCGTTGGCCACCACCGCGAATCCCTTGCCGGATTCTCCTGCCCCGGCAGCCTCGATGGAGGCGTTCAAGGCAAGCATGTTGGTTTGCTCAGCGATGTTGTTGATCAACTCGACCACCTTGCCGATCTCGATCGCCGAATCGGAAAGACGACTCATCACCGACTCGGCGGCACGAGCATGTTTATCGGCCTCATTGGATTTCTGACTCGCGTCCTGGCAACGTCGCCTGACCTCGCCCAGGGAATGGGTCATCTCCTGGACGGAGTGGGCCACCCGGGCCACCGAATCGTTGACGCTCACCAGACTGGAATTGACTTCGGCCACATTGGAGGTCATCTGCTCCGCCGCAGAGGCCATGGTGGTAACATTCTGACTGGCCTGATTGGCGGCGGAAGCGACAGTATTGACGTTACCGGAAAGGGCCTCGACCGATTGGGAAATCGCGTCGATATTGCCCGTGGCACGGGTCACCTCCTCCTGCATGGTGCGGATCTCACTTACCAGCTGCTCATTTTCCCCAAGGGCAGTGAGGGCCAGATCATTGGTACGTTGGGCCTTCTCCCCAAGAGCCTGACGGGCATCCTCGAAACGGCTGACCACCGAAGCGACCGTCCCCGCCTGATCCCCCACCGAGGCCGCCGTTTTGGCCAGACTGTCAGCCATGGTATTGACATGGCTGGCAATCAGCGAAATCTCGTCCAGACGAGCCGCAAGAGGAATACGCCGGGAAAGATCGCCCTTGGCAATAGCCTGGACCTGCTCCCCGAGATGTTGGAGACGCAGGACCAGTGCATGACGGGTGTAGAAAAAAGCCAGAGGCGTAAGAACCATAACAATACCAATAATCAACAGAAAACTGAAATTCAGAATAGCATCCTGAATTGTCATCAATGATTCCTCGACCTTCTCCTCAAGCTCCTGAAGAGCGGCCTTGGAAAACTTGAAATGGGTATACCCTGCCGCTTCCCCCTCCCGCCATTCCGAATGACAACGGGTACAAGTGGTAACAACAATCTGCGGCTGATAAATTTCGATCTCATCCGCCGTCTGGGAAAGCCACATTTCCTTTTGGGCTCGAAGAGTCTTCAGCAACTCTCCGCCAATCATACGACTTGGCAAGCCAACGTCTTCAGGATCATGACAGCGGATACAGTTATTGCTAACGACCACACCCTTGACCTGTAAAGCGTGCTTTTCAGGAAGTTTGAGCTTATCGGTTTGATAGGCGGTGGAGCTGAAAACCTTGCCTTCCTTGTCGTACAGTGAAAATTCCACCAACCCGGCCACCTGGGCCTGTTCCCGGACCATTCGGTCGAACTTTTCCATTTCACCCCGCTGCATCGAGACAGCAATGGCGCGTTCAACAGCCGTGAAAACGTTTACGGCGTTTTTCTCCACCATCCGCCGAACCTCGCGGGTATTCGCCTCGGCCATGACCTGGGCCAACTGGGTCATGCGAAAGTACTGGACAACCTGTGCCACGCTGATGACGGCAACCAACCCGACAATGAACGATAAAATTAGCTTCGTCTGAAGTTTCATTTTGCGTCTGCCATCGGTTCCCTGCCGGAGTCAATATTCGTCGACCGCGTACCGCAATACAGACCTGGGATCACCTATTTGAACCCCTTGGGGAGCACGATCTCGCGACGCTGAGAAAAGTCCATCCCCTTGGGATAAAAGGGGAAATTCGCCAGGCGGGCGAAATCCTCATTCGCGCAACCAATGCACGGCGCCCCCGCGCGTATGCAAAAATTGGTGCGGGAGTTCCACAAGCGTTGCGGGCAATCGGCGAAACAGCGGGGACCGACGCATCCCAGCTCGAACAAGCACCCCTCCTCGGCAAACGAACGTGCGAATTGTTCACGCTCATGATAGGCGAAGCGGGGACACTGGTCGTGAACGGTCTTGCCGTAGAACATGAGCGGGCGTTTGAAATGATCCAACTCCGGCAGTCCAAAGCCCAAAACATGGGCCAGAGTACCCACCACCCAATCCGGATGGACCGGGCATCCCGGGAGCCGGATCAAGGTGGGGTGGACTCCTTGCTTCTCCAGATAGTCGGGAACCGAAGTTGCCCCGGTCGGATTGTTTTCCGCCGCCGGGACCCCGCCCCAGGAAGCGCAACTGCCAACGGTGATCACCGCCTTGGCCTTGCGTGCGGCTTCGGTGACCAGTTTGGTCATCGGCTCCCCGGCAAAGATGCAGGCCTCTTCCATGGTAGCGGGCAGGGCTCCCTCGGCAACCAGATAATATCCCCCCTTCTTGATCGTACCGTTCACAACCTGGGCCGCCAGATCACCGGTCGCGGTCGAAACGGTCGAGTGGAAGAGGAGATTGATGTAGGTGGTCAGGAGCTCCGCAGGCCCAGGATCATCGGAATTGAGAAAAGAGACCGAACAACCCGAGCAGGCCTGACTCTGCAACCACAGGATCGGATTCTGCCCCAGGGTAAGCTCCTCCAGAGCTTCGGCGAGACGCGGCGCCAGAGACTCCCCGAGCCCCATCGACAGAGCAAGAAGGCTGCCCAATCTCAAAAAATCGCGTCGATTCATTATGGCCATTCCCATATCTCCCTGGGATCACAATCCTGTGGTACCGAGAGACCGCATAAGCGGCAAGGCAATCCCACTTGGTTCGGGACTTGGTCCGGGACTGTCGCATCCCGCGCCGGCCCCATCATCCCGCGCCAGCCCCATCGGCGAAGAATATCCGGCAAGCGCTTCCGCTTAATGGACCGCGCAAGCCAGGCAAGGATCGAATGAACGAACCACCCGCGCCACCTCGATGGGATTTTCGGGACTCTCGACACGGGTGCCGGCAATCGCCTGTTCCAGCGCCCCGGGGACTCCCTTGTCGTCCCGGGGAGAACAGTTCCAGGTGGTCGGTACGATGCACTGGTAGCTCTTGATACGCTTCTCCTCCAGGACCAGCCAATGTCCCAGCGCCCCACGCGGAGCCTCCGTGAGACCGGCCCCCTCGCCCGTTTGCGGCAGTTCGAACTCGTTGAAGCTTGACTCACGCGGTTTGAGTTCCGCAAGCCAGTCGAGGCACTTGTCGGCAACGATCTGGCACTCCAAGGCCCGAGCCGCATGACGCCCCAGGACCGAATCGAGGTGTTCCGGTTTGCCCCCTACCGCAGCGAGCAGGGCGTCGACTGATTTCACGATCTCGGGGTGTTTCCCCGAGTGGTAGGCAATCAGCATCCGTGCCAGTGGCCCGACCTCCATGACCTGCCCATCGTAGCGCGGCGCCTTGAGCCAGGTGTAGGCCCCCTCCTTGGCGGGCTGGGCAATGGTCTCCCCCTGGTACGGGTGACGACCGCTGGCACGAGCGTCAAACTTCGAGAATTTGAGGTGCTCGGCCACCTTCGCCGTCGACAGGGGCTGGAGTTGACCCTTCGTCAATACCCCCGAGGGAAAAAAGGCATCATCGGGCGCATCGCTTTCCGGAAAGACCCCATAGGCCAGAAAGTTGCCACAGCCTTTGCCGATTTCAAAATAATCGGGCATCGCCTGCGCCACCCGCACCACGTCCGGAAGGTAGGCATCGCGGATGAATGTCCGCAATTTCTCCAGCTTGGACTTGTAGGCGACGATGGCGCGAGCCGTGACCTTCTCGGTGATACCACCAGGAACAAGGGCCGTCGAGTGAGGTACCTTGGCGCCGAAAAGGGAGACCATCTGGTGGGCTGTCTGGCGCATCTCCAGGGCCTCGACGTAGTGGCGGATGGCCATGAAGTTGGCCGCGTCATCGGCCAGGTATTTCCCCTCGTAGCGCGGCAGAAAGGGGGCCGCCGGATAGATCAGCTTTTCCTTGAGCTGGCGCTCCACCCAGCCGCGAAGATCGGCCATAACAGGGCTGTCGCCGGTGTACTTCAGAACGGCGGTGATGTCGACAAAATCGAGCGCCGAAAGGAGGTAGAAATGGACTATGTGCGACTGAATGTAGTTCGCCGCCTGCACAAGGTTGCGCAACAATCGGCCATTTGGGGGCGGCGACACCTTGTAGGCAGCGTCCTGGGCCAGAACCGAGGCAATGCCGTGGGAGATGGGACAGACCCCGCAGATACGCTGGGTGATCTGCTGCGCGTCCATCGGGTGCCGGCCCCGGAGAATCTGCTCAAAACCCCGAAACATCTCCCCCTGACAATAGGCCTCGGTCACCTTGCCGTCCGCCACCTCGATTCGGACCGAGAGATGGCCCTCCAAGCGGGTGACGGGGTCAATTACAAAAGTTTTTGCCATGGCGGATCCATTCCGACAATGCGACCAGTGGTGAGACGGAGTTCCCTTCCTCCATCGGGGCCCCACCCTGAACCCGATCCCGGGCAGGAAACCTCCCCCCGGAAAAGGAGGCCCCGAAGCTCCCAACACCGGCAATCGCGTCGGGAGGCCCGGCAGTATAGAGAAATTGCCCTCACATGAACAGCCTGTTTGCAGTTGGAAACCGCTGATCCCGAGACCGCTTCGCGGAAACTTTCCTGTTCCTGGGACATTCAATGGGGAAACGACCCGATCGCCTTCCAGATCATCGAGAAAAATCATCCCGGCTCAAAAAGTGGTTGATCTTTCGCTGCCAAGGGCGGACCCTGCCAGGAGTCGTGATGGATGTTGCCGTCGATGTCCCAGGAGGCACTGGCGCTCCCTATGGAAATGCCCCTCAGAGCCTATGATCTCTGCATCTGCCGCTTGAGACACGGACAGGACATCACCCTTGCCGATTGAAGCTCTGCCCAAGCCACCAGGGAGACCCGTGTTGTCATCGACCGAATTGGTCGGCTGCGTCAACCCTGGGCTGACAGTGGCTGGCCTCGGCAGCCGGGCGGCGGGCGATGACGCGATAGGTCTCGCCCTGGTCGAGGCCCTTGCCAGGACCCTTCCCGGCTCCATGAGGGACTACCGTCCGATCACCACCCTGCTCTGGGAGGATGCCGACGCCCTCACCTTGGCCCATGACCTGACCACCCTTCCGGGGCCGCTCCTCATCGTCGATTGCGCCGACATGGGGCTTGAAGCAGGGGCATGGCGGGCATTTTCGCTCCGGGGCGGGCAGCTCCGGGATCACCTCTCCCCGCTCTCCACCCATGGACTGGGTTTGGCCGAGGCCCTGGCCATCGCCGTCGGCCTTGGATACCCCCACACCATCGATATCTTCGGTGTACAACCGTTTGCCCTGACCCCGTATTCGGGCCTCACGACCGAAATGTCGGCCCGATTTCCAGTTCTCCTGGAAGCGTTGCAGAATTGGCTCATCCGCTCCGAGCAGGCGGCGCCGGGAACCGGCCCAGGCAGTCCCGCCGCAAAGGGAACCGGACTCCTGTGAGTGGCTCCCGGGTTATCCCCTCTTCCCCGATATCGAGCAGGGCTTTGCCGCCCCCCTTCGACACGGGCCTGGCAACGATCATCACCCTCCCCCAACCCCTGCGGCGCCGGGTCCTGGCGATGGGAAGCGAGGCCAAAAACCGCATCGCCCTGGGAGTCGGATCGACGATCACCCTCTCACCGCCCTCCGGTGAGCTCTCCGACCCTGAGGCACGCCAAAGGCTGGAAGAGGCCGTCGCCCACCTCCGCGATGATCCGGCCACGGCCCCCGAAGTAATCGCGGTGGATCTCCACCCGGATCTCTTCCCCTCGATCCTGGGGCGCCGTCTGGCCGCAAGCTGGGAGATTCCGGTCGTGGCGGTACAACACCACCATGCCCATGGCGCGGCAGGCCTGGCGGAACACGCCCTCGCGGCGGGACTGGCGGTGGTGTTCGACGGTCTGGGATGGGGCCCGGATGGTCGTCTTTGGGGGGCGGAGTTGCTGCGGATCGGACCGGACGGCTTCAGCCGTCTGGGCACCTTCGCCCCCGTGCCGCTCCCGGGAGGCGATGCCGCCGTCCGGGAGCCGCGCCGGCAACTGGTCGGGCGCTGGGTGGCTGCCGGGATCGAGCCCCCACCAGCCTGGCGGGAAAGTTGCGGGGTGTCGGAGCCCGAGGCCGGAATTTGGGCTCATCAGTGTCGACGGGGGGTCCTTGCCCCGGTCAGCCATGCGGCGGGGCGGCTCTTCGATGCCTTTGCCGCCTGGCTCGGGGTGGCCCCTACGACCATCGCTCACGAAGGCGAGGCGGCCATGCGCCTCGAGGCCGAAGCCCGGCGCTGGACGGACAACGATTGCCAACGTACCGTGAGCTTTGCCCGCCGCGAGGCGGAGGGCCTTCTGGAGATCGACTGGTCCGCCGCGTTTCGCCTGCCACCGCCGGCTCGTAAGATGCCCCGGGGAGAGGCGCCGGCAAGGGAGGCCGCCTCCGCAAGGGCCGAATGGGCCATGGCCTTCCATCGAGCGATGGCCCAGGCCATCGGGGAGATGGCCGCCTGGGGCATCGCTCGAACGGGGCTCACGACCGTAATCTTGAGCGGCGGCGTTTTTTTCAATACCGTATTGTGCGAACTGGTGATTCCCGAACTTGCCTCAAGAGGGGGTTCGCCCCTTTTCCATCGGCAGGTTGCCACCGGGGATGCCGGGATAGCACTGGGTCAAGCCTGGATCGCCGGAGGAAATCCCTGACATGTGCCTTGCCGTGCCGATGCAGCTCGTCGCCGTCGAAGAGAACGGCATGGGAGTGGTCGAACAGGACGGCATCCGCTTCGGGGTGGGATTGATGCTCGTCGAATCCCCCGCAATCGGCGATTATCTCCTCGTGCATGCGGGCTATGCCATCGAAAAACTGGATACCGCCGAGGCCGATGCTCGCCTCGCTCTCTTCCGATCCCTGGCCGAAATCGCCCGCCAGGAGACGGGTGCGGAGGTGACCCTGGTGGCCCCTCCCCGACCACCGGGCAAGGACCCATGAATTATCGGGACGGATTTCGAAGGATGGAGGCCGCAGGCCATTTTCGTCGGAGATTGGCCGACCACGGACGGCAACTCGCCCGAGAGGGGCGCGTCGTTCGCCTGATGGAGGTCTGCGGCAGCCATACCATGGCCATTGCCCGCTACGCCATCCGGGATTTCCTGCCGGCGGGTATCCGCCTGGTCAGCGGTCCGGGCTGCCCGGTCTGCGTGACCGATCCGGGCTATCTGGACGCCGCCATCGAACTCGCCGATCGCGGGGTGATCGTGTCCACCTTCGGCGACATGGTCCGCGTCCCGGGGTCACGCTCCACTCTGGCTCAGGCACGCGCCGAGGGGGGACGAGTCGAGGTCTGTTATTCGCCGATGTCGGCCCTCGAACTCGCCCGCAACCACCCGGCAAGCGAGGTGGTTTTTCTCGCCGTGGGCTTTGAAACCACCGTCGCCCCGGTCATTGCCATGCTGGACGCAGCAGTCTCCCAGGGGATCGGCAATCTCTCCCTCCTCACTGCCTTCAAGCGGATCCCCCCGGCCCTTGCGGCCCTGATCTCCGATCCCGGGATACGCATCGACGGTCTCCTCTGTCCCGCCCACGTCAGCGCCATCATCGGCGCCGATGCCTACCTGCCTTTTGCCGAAACCCACGGAGTGGCCTGCGTGGTGGCCGGGTTCGAGCCCCTCGACATCCTTCTCGGCCTGGATGGTCTGTTGCAGCAATATCTCTCCGGAAAAGCACGGGTGGACAACCAGTATGCGCGGGTGGTCAAGCCCGGGGGCAACCGTCAGGCGCTCGCCCTCATGGATCGTTATCTCCTCCCGGGTGACGCCTCCTGGCGGGGGTTGGGGACGATCCCCGCCAGCGCTCTCAACCTCCGTCCGGAATTCTCCCGATTCGACGCCGGGAACCGCCACGGCCTCATCCTCCAGCCGGGCCGGCTCAACCCCGGGTGCCTCTGTGGAGAGATTCTGAAGGGCAAACTCGCCCCCGAGGAGTGCCCCCTGTTTGGAGGCGCCTGTCACCCGGATCGCCCCCTCGGCCCCTGCATGGTCAGCTCCGAGGGCAACTGCGCAGCAGCGTTTCGCTACGGCGGGAAGGTCGGCATGGCCTCGGGAGTTTGCGCATGAAGGGACGGATCCTATTGGGGCACGGTGGCGGCGGTCGGCTTTCACACGAACTGGTCGAAACGGAGATCCTTCCCCGCTTCGGCGCCGGCCCGCTCCAGTCATTGCCGGATGCGGCGACCTTGACCCTGGGGGGCCGGAGGTTCTGTTTTTCAACCGACAGCTTCGTGGTCCAGCCGCTGGAATTCCCCGGCGGCAATATCGGCGACCTGGCCGTCCACGGGACCGTCAACGATCTCGCGGTGGCGGGCTCACGTCCCCGTTTCCTCTCTCTCGCCCTGATCCTGGAGGAGGGTCTGCCCCTGGCAACCCTCGGACGCATTCTCGATGCGGTGAAACGTGGCGCCGATGCCTGCGGCGTAACCATCGCGACCGGGGACACCAAAGTGGTCCGCCGCGGCCAATGCGATGGCCTGTACATCAATACCGCCGGCATCGGCGAGGTGATCGAGGAATTTTCCCTGGGGTTCGCAGGGGTCATCCCGGGAGATGCCATTCTCGTCAGCGGCCCGATCGGTGACCATGGGGCGGCGATCCTTGCCGCCCGCGAAGGGTTCCGCATCGACCGGGGGCCGGTGAGCGATTCCAGACCGGTGCATCGTCTGGTCGAGGCGATTGCCCCCCTTGCGGCGGGGGTCCGGTTCATGCGCGACCCCACCCGCGGCGGGGTGGCGACCGTCCTGAACGAGATGGCTTTGGGACACCACTTCGGCCTGCGGATCAGGGAAAATGACCTCCCCCACTCCCCCGGCACCAGGGCACTCGCGGAAATGCTGGGGCTGGATCTCCTCCATGTCGCCTCGGAGGGGTGTCTCCTCCTCCTCTGCGCCCGGGAATTGGCCGACCCCATCCTCGAACGCTGGCGCACTTTCCCGGAAGGACGGCAGGCCCAGGTAATCGGCGAGGTCACCGATCAGGCCGGAAGGGTCGTCCTGGAGACCGCCATCGGCGGCCTGAGGCTTGTGGATCTGCCCAGCGGCGAACTCCTCCCAAGGATCTGCTGATGCACGAGCTGAGCCTGGCCACGGCCCTGGTGGAGCAGCTCCAGGAAATCATGGCCCGGGAGGGGGTCCAGGAACTGGTCTCGGTCACCGTGGCGATGGGCGTGTTGAGCGGGGTTGAGCGCGAGGCCTTGGAATTCTGCTTCCCTCTGGTGGTGGAGGCAACCCCCCTGAAGGGCGCCATCCTCAAGATCGTGGAGACCCCCCTCTGCTTTCGTTGTCCCAGGTGTCAACGGGAGTGGCAAGCCGAGAAGGTCGATTTTGCCCCCTGCGGCGGCTGCGGGTCCGCCCCCGAGATCATCGACGGGCGCGACCTGGTGATTCGATCCCTGGAGGTGACTTGATGTGCCGGGAGTGCGGATGTCTGACTCACGTCCAGGGTCTCGACCCTGATCACGCAACGAACCCTGATCACCTCCGGGATCACGGGCACAGCCATGGTCACGAACACGATCATGAACATGGGCACGATCACGGGCACGATCACGGGCACGATCATGGGCACGATCATGTTCACAGCCATGACCGCGGGCCATTGCGGACCTCATCGATCGGAGCTGTAAGCCCGGCTCATCGGCATCTCTCCCTGGAGAGCCGGGTTCTGGCCAAAAACGATGCCCTTGCCGAGGCCAATCGTCGCTGGTTGGCGGAGCGGCAGATCCGGGCCATCAACCTGATCTCCTCGCCCGGGGCGGGAAAGACCCTGCTTCTGGAACAAACCCTGGAACGTTTGCAGGGTCGGGTGAATTGCGCGATCATCGTCGGTGATGTGGCGACCGACAATGACGCCCGTCGGCTCCGGGGCAAGGGGGCCCCAGTGCATCAGATCGAGACCAGGAACTCCTGTCACCTGGCCGCGGGGCAGGTGGGAGAGTTGCTGGCACATGCGGCTCCAGTGGGAACCCGGCTCCTGATCATCGAAAATGTCGGCAACCTGGTCTGTCCCGCCGCCTTCGATCTGGGGGAGACGATGAAGGTCGCACTCCTGTCCGTCACCGAGGGCGAAGACAAACCGGTCAAGTACCCAACGCTGTTCCATCAAACGCCGGTGGTGGTGATCACCAAGATCGATCTCGTTCCCCATCTCGACTGGGATATGGCCCTCTGTCGGCAAAACCTCCGGCAGGTGCGACCGAATGTGACGCTCCTGGAGGTAAGCGCCCGAAGTGGTCTCGGCATGGAGGCGTGGATCGATTTTCTGGAGAACTGGGTCGCATGAACCCGGATCCGGCTGTTGGGAACGGGTGTCTGCCACATCCCCTCGATCCATCCTGACAAACCGCAAGAAAGCCCCAATACCTGGAAGGTATCTTGAATGGACCGAATCATGGAGCGGGAATGCGTCCGGAACATCGTCGAAAACATCTCCCGGGTCTACAGCACGGATCGACCGACCGTGCGCTGGCTCGCCGCTGCCTTCATGGCAGGCGGCCACGTCCTCCTGGAAGATTACCCTGGCACCGGAAAGACCACCCTGGCCAAGGCCCTGGCACTCTCCTTCGGCGCCGGCTTCAAGCGGATCCAGTTCACCCCGGATCTACTCCCCACCGACATCCTCGGGGTCTCGATTTTCAACCAGCGGGAACACACCTTCCAGTTTCGGGAAGGACCGATATTCTGTCACATTCTCCTCGCCGATGAGATCAACCGCGCCTCTCCCCGCACCCAATCGGCCCTCCTGGAAGCCATGGCCGAGGGCCAGGTTACGGTCGAAGGCGAAAGGCGCCCCCTGCCGGATGCCTTTTTCGTCGTCGCCACCCAGAATCCAGTGGAATTTCACGGAACCTACCCTCTGCCCGAGGCCCAGTTGGATCGTTTCGCCATGCGCTTTTCCCTGGGCTATGTCTCGGCTGAAACGGAAATGGCCATCCTCGCCGGCCAACAAAAGGAACACCCGCTCGACCGCCTCACCGCCTGCGCGACTATCGAAGAAGCCAAAACCTTGCGCCAGTCGGCGGCCTCTATCCCGGTCGCCGAGGAGATCCGCCGTTATATCATCGACCTCACCCGGGCAAGTCGGAGCGCCCCAGGGGTCAGCATGGGCGCCAGTATCCGTGCCTCCCTGGCCCTGATGCGAATCGCCCAGGCATTGGCTCTCCTGGATGGAGAGTCCTTCGTCACCCCGGAGCTTGTCCAGGAGATCGCGGTACCGGTCCTGGCACACCGCCTGGTCCTCAATCGCGAAACCCGCTTCGGCGGACAAACCGCCGAGAGTGTCGTGCGCCAACTCCTCAAGACGGTCCCGGTCCCGGCCTGACCACCATGTTCCGCCCCCTGCTCTCCTTCCACCGTCGGCTGCTGTCGCAAAGCAACCGCTTCCACCGCCGCTTCACCACTGCCGGGCAAGTCGTCTGGGGAGGAATCATCGCCACCGCCGCCATTGGCGTGGACACCCAACTGAGCCAGGTTTATCAGCTTTTTTCCCTCCTGCTCGTCACCATGTTTCTCGCCATGGCGGCCTCGTGGCGCTTCTCGCCACATGTGGAAGTTCGCCGCCTCCTGCCCAGGCTTGCCATGGTGGGGAAACCCCTGACCTATGAACTGGAGATCCGTTCACTCGGCAAGCCCCCCCAATTGGCCCTTGAGGTTATCGACCAACTCACGGCCCCCCCGATCAACGGGCTGGAAATGGCCCGATTCGAGGCCCCTGGAGAACGCCGGATCAACGCCTTTGACCGGATGGTCGGCTTTCGCCGTTACCTCTGGCTGCACCAATACAAGCGAGGCGGCTCAATCGCCCCGGGTCACATCGACCAGCTCCCCCCCCACCAGGGCCGATCCCTCAGTCTGACCCTGACCCCGGAAAGGCGCGGGTATGTCCAGTGGCAGGAACTGATCGTCGCCCGCCAGGATCCCCTCGGGCTCTGCCGCGCCTTTCACCGGGTGCAGATATCCGACTCCCTCCTGGTCCTGCCGCGCCTCTATCCCCTCCCCCCAGGCTTCGCCATGCCCGGAGGACGTTGCCATCAACGCGGCGGCGTCTCCCTGGCCTCGTCTGTGGGCGATGCCGAGGAGTTCGTCTCCCTGCGAGATTATCGCGAGGGGGACTCCCCACGTCACATCCACTGGCCAAGTCTGGCCAAGAGTGGCAAACCCGTGGTCCGCGAGTATCAGGAAGAATACTTTGTCCGCCATGCCCTGGTCCTGGATACCATTACCACCAAGGCCAACGCCCTCTTCGAGGAGGCGGTCTCGGTGGCGGCCAGTTTCGCCATGACTGTAGAGAATTCCGAGACCCTCCTGGATCTCCTCTTCGTCGGCGAAACAGCGCATCGGTTCACCTCGGGACGGGGCCTGGGGCAAGCGGAACAGTTTCTGGAGATCCTGGCAGCGGTCTCCCCCAACCACGACCAGCCTTTCTCGCGGCTCGCGAAATTGGTTCTGGAGAGTGTTCCCTATCTGAGCGGGACGATTCTGGTCCTTCTGGCCTGGGATGACGCGAGACGCACCCTGGTGGGCCGACTGATCAACCTGGGGATTCCGATCCTGGTACTCCTGGTGGTCGCCGAAGACGACCCCGGCCCCGTCGACCCCGGCCCCCTGGCCGCGACGCCGGATCGATTGCGAATCTTGCCCGTGGGCAGGATCGCCCAGGAGCTGGCGCGACTGTGAACCTTCCCACTTTTCTCGTCGGCATGAACATTCTCCTTTGGGGGTGGCAGACAGACTGGCTCCCATTGGCAGTGCCGATGGCCCTCCTCCTGGGCTCCCGCCCCTGGGTCGGGAGCCGCTGGGAATGGGACATGACGGCCTATCAGCGACTGGCCAACCTGACCGTTCTGGTTCTCATCGCAACAGCGGGATTCGCCTTTTTCCTGCAACGGGGGACCCACCCACTGATCCTTCTGTTGCGCCTTCTGCCACTTGCCAGCTTTCCCCTGATCGCTTTCCTGAGCTTTGCCCCGGATGGGCCGATACCTCTCGACCTCCTCTTTCGGACAGCCGGCAAACGAGGGGATCGAAGCAGATCGCTTGCCTGCCCCCAGGAAACCCTTCTGATCGCCTATGCAGGGCTCTGTCTGATCTCTGCCGGGGCCGGGGTTGATCCTGCCCCCGTCTATTTCCCGGCAGGGACTTTGCTCCTCCTCGGTCTCCTCTGGGGGATTCGCAGCCGGCGCTACCAACTGGGTATCTGGCTCTTCCTCGCCCTCCTGCTGGCCGGAGGCGGCTATGGGGTCCAATGGGGGCTTTCGACCCTGCAACGGAATCTTCTCGAAAACTACGCGGAATGGTTCGTTCAATTTTTTTCCGGCGATCGCGACCCCTTCCGGGTATCGACCGCCCTGGGAAGGATAGGAAGCCTCAAGGATACACCCTGGATCCTCTTTCGGGTGGAGCGACCCGGGGTGGCGTTGCAACCACTTTTATTGCGCGAAGGAGTCTACCAGTACTTCGATGGCAGCACCTGGACGGCAGCAGGGACCCGCTTTCGCACCATCTCCCCGGGGATCCGTCCCGGACACTGGACCTTGCCAGGTCGCAGCCATGCCCACGAGCAGGTAACGATCCACCGATCCCTCTCCCGGGAATCCAACCTGATTCCCCTGCCGACCGGAGCATTGGAGATCATCGATTTGCCGGTCGAACAATTGGAACTCAGCCAGTATGGCGTGGCCAAGGGGAGAGGAGCGGAGGGTTACCTGAGCTATCGGGTTGAGTTCGATCCCGGGGCAATAACGGATGCCGAACCCAACATCGGCGATTTCAACGTTCCCCCCAGAGAAGCACCAGCCCTGGAACGTGTACTGCGGGACGCCAAAATCGAAGAAACCCAGCCGCCGATGGAGAAACTTCGGCGGCTGGAAAATTATTTCCGCCACCGTTTTCGCTACTCCCTGGAGTTGACCGAGCCGCCTCCCGGAGTGACCCCGACGGCCGATTTCCTCCTGACGACCCGAGCCGGCCACTGTGAACTCTTCGCCACCTCCACGGTCCTCCTCCTGCGCCAGGCCGGGATCGCGGCGCGGTATGTCATCGGCTATTCGGTACAGGAATTCAGTCCGGGGGAGAATCTCTATCTGGTCCGCCAGAACCACATGCACGCCTGGGTCTCCGCCCATCTCGACGGACATTGGCAGGAGGTCGACACCACCCCTCCGGACTGGGCCGCGAAGGAGGCGAACACCGCCCCCTGGTGGCAACCGCTTGGCGACTCCCTGGCGCGCCTCCTGACACAATTCGAAGTGTGGAGAATGCCACAGGAAGGGCGTGAGCATGGGCAGTGGGCAGGCCTCGGGACAGCGGCGGCAGCAGGCCTCTTGGGCTGGTTCCTGTGGCGTTCCCGAGGGAAATTCAGAATACGGCGGGAATCGGGAGAAACACGAACAACCGCCAGCGAACACGACACATCACTCGCAGAGGCGTCTCCCTTTGCACGGGTCATCGCCGAACTGGCTCGCAACGGGGAAACCCGTCCCCCAGGCGAGCCGCTGCTTCCGTGGTTGCAACGCGGCGGTCACCATTCACTGCTTCCCCTCGTCCGGCTTCACTACCGCCTGCGCTTCAATCCTGGGGATCAGGAGACCGCGATCCGACAACAGTTAGGGTCTGAAATCGACCGCTTGTTGACGAACCGGTAACCCCAGTTTATCAACGGGCTGTTCGGCGGTTCACCGGCGGTTTGTTGCAACAATGGGGGAGATGGGCCTGGTGGTTGGCCTCGTTCTCCTCGGTAAAGTGGACCCATTGGCGATGGAGGCGCGGAATTATGGAAACATCCAGGGAAAAACCGGCATCACCCAACCACCCCTCGATGGTCGCCAAACGAAGATGACAAAGATCATAAGTCACAGCAACCTGATGCCGCAAAGGGAGAACATCAACCCTGTAAATACCCTCCCGGCCCTCCAGAACCTCCCGGATACGCGTTTCGCACCCGGGGTCCGAAGGACGGGCCAACTTGAGGCAGCGGGTTACCAAACGGGGAGAACGGGTCACAATCATGGCCTCAGCCCATTTCCAACCAGCAGGATGTCCTGCCAGCGGTTTTCTGGAAACTCACCCGCCTTCGGTCAGACGCGCATACAGAAGGGGCAGACGGGCAGCGAGTTCCTCCGGTCGGTGAATCACGGCATGAGCGCCGGCACCGAAGAGATGATCGGCATAGGCCGTTGCCTCATCGTCTATGGTGATCACGAAGGGGATGATCCCCGCCCGGCGTGCCTCGATCAAGGACATGCGCGTGTCCTCGTTGCCGAAACGACCCTCGTAACCGTCGAGATCGTGCGGTTTGCCGTCGGTAAGAAGCAGCAGCAGACGCCTCGAGGCCTTCTCCGCAGCCAGGAGACGGGTCGCTTGCCGCACCCCGGCCCCCATGCGGGTGTAGTACCCAGGCTTGAGCGCCAGAATCCTTCCACGAACGGTGTCATCATACCTCTCGGCAAACCCCTTCAGGAGATGAAACCGCACATGATCCCGGCGCCGCGAGGAAAACCCGTAGAGCGCCAGGCGATCCCCCACTGCGGCAAGCGCCTCGGCGAAGAGGAGAAGCGTCTCCCGGATCACCTCGATCACCTGACGCTCATTCCCGACCCAGGCGGAGGTCGAGAGGGATAGATCGGCCAGAAGAAGACAGGAGAGATCCCGCAACCCCGGGACCAGCCCCCGGTACAGCCGCGGATCACTCTCCCAATCTCCCCGCAACCGTTGAGATTGGAAGGCGATCCAGGCATCCAGGTCCACCTCCGGGCCGTCGGTCCGGCGACGCAACCAGTGCCTCTCCGGACGAAACCCTTCGAATTGATGCCGGAGACGCCGGGCAGGTCGCTCCAGGTGAGGCGGCAGGGGCCGCGGCGGCGCCTCTCGCGGCAGCATGGAGACCAGGCGACAGCGATCGGCCCGCAAGACCCCCCTCTTCCAATCCCACTCCGGCAGAAGAATCCCATCGCCCACCGGCAGATCGTCCACCGCCGCCCCCGGAAGATCGAGGTCAAAACGGAGACGCGCCGCCACCGGTTTCGAGTCACGCGCAACGCTCAGGCGGTCAAGATCAGCCGCCAACGCCGCCGCATCCTTTGCCTCGTCCTCCTCCTCATGCGGTCGATCCACCGGGACAAAATCGGCCCAGCTCAGGATCGACTCGAAGCGTCCCGGCAACACCGCCCCATCCTCTCGCGGCATCGCCACCCGCTCCGCCTGCCGCCGCATCGGCAACTGCCGCTTCCCCCGGGTCGACCGGGTCTGCTCCCCCGGATCATCCGAGGCAGCAATCCGCGACGCCAGCTCCAGCGCCCTCTCCCCCGCCCAGGGGGCCGGCCAGAGCGGAACAGGAAAGGGATTGCCCCGGGCCTTCGGCAGGCTCGTGACAGCATCGGGATCATCACCAGCTTCCCGGGAATTCACCGCCAAGCCGGAATCGCCACAAGCCCCAGAGCTGTCGGTCGCCAACTGCCCCAGCTCCCGCAAGACCCGGCGAAGGAGCTCCTCCCGCCGGGCCTCATCCCGGGGAAGCGCCTCCGGGAGCGGACGTTGCCGCAAATGCGCCGCGACCAGGGTCGCAAACAGGGAGGCCATGCCGGGAAACTCCATCACCGCCCGGCGAGTCACCTCCCGACAACGGGGCAACCAGGCCAGGGGCACTCCCGAGCCCCCTTCGCAGGCATGAAAGGCCGCCAACCAGAGGTAGAGACCCCGGTTGAGTTCGCGTTCGGGAAAGAGCGAAAGCCGCTCCGGCAGAAAAAGTCCCCCCGCCTCCAGGGAGGAGAGGGCGATCCGCCGATCGCTCCCCGCCAGGCGCGGAAGCCAGCGACGCCTCGCCCCATGCCTCTCCGGAACCGCCGCCGCCAGTTCCAGGTGCCGCTCCCCACCCAGGGTGCGGAAGAGCATCCCCAGGATCTTCCGCATCTCCTCCAGAGTAACCGCCGCCTCCGGGTGGTCGTTCGCCGCCAGACGCGAAACCAGGTGGTGCCACAGACGACCAACCCCCTCTTCCATAACGATCCCTCACCCCTTTGATCGCGAGGGGGACGAACCCTCTCCCGCCACCCGCCAGGTCAGAGGCGGCTCCCTTCCCGGAGGCTGAACCAAGGCGCAGGCACGCAAACAGCGGCTGCACTGGGTACAGGTCGCCAGGCGCCGGCGACCGCCACGAGGCACCAGCCGCATCGGGCAAACCCGTTCACAGGCCGCCTGCGGACAGGAAACACAAGCCTCCGCCAAACGGCGATCAAACCCCACCACCAGGGCCCGGCGATTGGCC
This sequence comes from Magnetococcales bacterium, assembly GCA_015229005.1. Lineage (GTDB taxonomy): Bacteria > Pseudomonadota > Magnetococcia > Magnetococcales > JADGCL01 > JADGCL01. The sequence continues at coordinate 36,742 of JADGCL010000004.1, read as the reverse complement.
ATCCACGCCAGGGACTGGAAAAATCCCACCGCACAGCCGAATCGACAGAAAAGGTGACGCGCCAGGGCGAAGTCAAGCGCCAGAACCAGTGTCGCCACCCCCAGGAACAGACCCTGGTTGCGGGTCAAGGTCCCGTTCAGAAGATTGCCATAGACCTCCAGCGGGGAAAGAAGATAGGTGAGCAGCGCTACCGCCCAGACCAGGGCAAAGCCCGCCACCCCAACCCCCAGGAAGAGAGCCCCGACCAGGGATCCCCGCCTCTGGGAGGCAGGGGATTCCCAAAGGGTCGGCGCCCCACGAGCCACCTCCATGAGGTCGTTGATCACCTCGACCACAGCAAAATGCGGGCAAAGCCAACCGCAATAAAGCCGACCCCATCGCCAGGAAACAAAGAGAAACAACCCAACCACCCCGAGAACGGGAAGAAACCCGCGAACAACCAGGCGCAACACCGCCGTCTCCGTCGAAATCGCACCGGCCAGCCAGGGATCGAAACCCAGGGTCCAGGGAACCCCGAGGAAAAAGAAATGCCCCGCCTCCAGGTCGAGACGAAACAGATCCAAAGGCGGGGCCACCAGGAAAAGGAGAAAGAATCCGGTCTGGGTCACGAAGCGTAACCGCCTCTCCCGAGCCGTGCGCACCAACGGTGCCGGCTCAAGCCCCGGAACCGTCCCCCCTCCGCTCCGAGGGGCTACCGCACCCTCAGCGACCGAAGGTGGCATGGATCGCCTCGACCATGGCGGCAACCGTCTCCGGATCGTCGCTCAGGGCCTCGGCGATGGCCGCCCGACACGCCTCCACCGGATCGAGCCGTCCCAGGATCAAGGTGGCGGCATGGACCAGCAGGCGCGTCCCCGCCCCCTCCTCCAGATCGAGATCTTTCAGCCCGCGCAGGCCGTTCCCCAACCGCACCAGACGCTTGGCCAGGAGCGGGTCGATGCCGCACTCCCGCTGCAATATGGCCGCCTCGACCTCGGGCGGCGGAAAATCGAAGCGAAGGGAGACGAATCGCTGGCGGGTGCTGGGCTTCATCCCCTTGAGCAGATTCTGGTAACCGGGGTTGAAGGAGACCACCAGCATGAACTCGGGAGGCGCCCGAAGGATCTCTCCGGTCCGATCGATGGGCAATTCCCGACGATCGTCGGCCAAAGGGTGCAGGATGACCGTCGTATCCTTGCGCACCTCCACCACCTCATCGAGATAGCAGATTCCCCCCTCACGCACGGCACGGGTCAGGGGGCCATCCGACCACCAGGCTCCCTCCCGACCAATGAGATGACGCCCGACAAGATCAGCCGCCGTGAGATCATCGTGACAAGCAACGGTGAAGAGAGGGCGCCCCAAACGATGGGCCATGTGACGGATGAATCGGGTCTTGCCGCACCCCGTAGGCCCCTTGATCAGGAGGGGCAAACGATTCCGCCAAGCATGTTCAAAGAGGAGTACCTCCTGGCCGACCGGCTGATAGAAGGGGGCCGCACCGTCGAAAACCCCGGACGGATCCGCCGAAGAAAAACCCTCCCGGGGAGAAGAAAAACCTGCCGAAGGGGCAGGCGAACCCACCGGGGAAGAAGGGAAACCTGCCGAAAGGGCAGACAAACCCGACGGAGAGGGAAAAAGAGCAGCATCCATGGCAAAATCCCCGATCCCGGGAACCGGTGCCTGGTCAGGAAGGGGGAAATCCTCCCCCTCCCGACCGGAGGACCGGAAATCAGACTGCGACCCTGGCCTCATCCTTCACCAGGAAACTACCGAAATAGGCCAGCAGACCCACGAAAAAGAGGAGCCCCGCCCCCTCCCGCAGCCAATAGAAAACGCGCAACTCGTCCTGGGTCTGCATGAAACCCAGAGGCGTCGCCCCCATCCGCTGCAGCCAGACCTGCATGACCCCGGCTCCGGTGAGCGCCAGGGTGATGACGATCATGGCGATGGCCATCATCCAGAATCCGCGTCGTTCCAGGCCCTGCGCCCGCGGACCGTTGGCCGTGCGCCCCCGCAGGATCGGCATCGCGTAGGAGATGATCGCCAGCACCACCATCACATAGGCCCCATAGAAGGCCAGGTGACCGTGAGCGGCGGTGATCTGCGTCCCATGGGTGTAGAAATTGACCGGGGAGAGGGTATGGAGAAAGCCCCACACCCCGGCCCCCAGAAAGGCCATCACCGCCGTCCCGACCGCCCACAACGAGGCCACTTCATTGGGATGCTGCCGGCGGCGCTTGTTCACCATGTTGAAAGCAAAGACCATCAACATGAAGAAGGGGATGGGCTCCAGGCCGGAAAAGATCGACCCGATCCACTGCCAATGCTCGGGGGTTCCGATCCAGTAGTAGTGATGACCAGTACCGACGATGCCGGTGATGAGAGTCACGGCGATGATCAGGTAGAGCCACTTTTCGATCACCTCGCGATCAACCCCCGTCACCTTGATGAGGATGAAGGCCAGGATCGCCCCGAGGATCAGCTCCCACACTCCCTCGACCCAAAGATGAACCACCCACCACCAGAAAAACTTGTCCTTGACCAGATTGTCGGGGTTGTAGAACGAAAAGAGGAAAAAGAGCGCCAGGCCCAACAGTCCGACAAACAGCACGAGAGTGATGGCGGTCTTGCGTCCCTTGAGGATGGTCATGCCGATGTTATAGAGAAACCCGAGCGCCACCACGACGATTCCCAATTTGGTCAGGGTAGGCTGTTCGAGAAACTCCCGTCCCATGGTCGGCAACAGGGAGTTGCCGGTGATCTTGGCCAAGGTCGCATAAGGAACCGAGAGATAACCGACGACGGTCAGCGCCCCGGCCACCAGGAACACCCAAAAAAGCAGTTTGGCCAGAAACGGACTATGCAGTTCCTGTTCCGACTCCTCCGGTACCAGATAATAAGCGGCGCCCATGAAACCGAACAGCAACCAGACAATAAGAAGATTCGTGTGGACCATGCGTGCGACATTGAACGGAACGAGCGGGAAGAGAAAATCCCCGACCAGGTATTGCATCCCCATGATCAGGCCAAAGAGAATCTGGCCGGCAAAAAGTCCCAGGGCAGCGATGAAGTAGAGCCTGGCGACGGACTGGGAAGTATAAGTCATAGGTCAGTCTCCTCACCCTTCGATGTTCGGTGGCCAATTGGCGGTATCGATCCCCGAGGTGTACTTGAGAAAGGCCACCACCGCATCGAGTTCGGCCTCGCTGAGATTGAATTGCGGCATCTGCCGGCGTCCGGCGACCTCCGTCGGCTGGCTTTGGATCCAGGACTTGATGAAATCGGGGCCGCGTCTGAGGTAGACGTTGCCCAGTTCCGGGGCAAAGTAGGCCCCTTCTCCCAGAAGTGAATGGCAGCCGATGCAGTTGTTCTCTTCCCAAACTTTCTTCCCCATGGCCACCTGGGGAGTCAAATTCTGGCTGTTGTCCCGTTTCGGCAGATCCCGAACGGTGCCGAAACTGAGCCCGACAAAGACAAGGAAGAAAAATACCCCCCCTCCATAAAAGATGTTTCTCGCCATCCCGACGGTGAATCGTTCTTTCATGACCGCATATCCCTTGCCCTGTGATGTGGATGGTTGGCGGGCGTGCCCCACGCCCGGACATTCCCAAACAGCGGTGACTCAGATCCCCTGCGGTTCGATCAAGGAATCCCCGGAAACAGGGGCAGCCCTGCACATTGCACTGGCGGGATTGTCATCGAAAAGGCGGAAAAGCTCATTGACCACGGTCAAGAATGACAAGAAAATCACGGCGATGACTTTTCGATTCATTATTTCTCAAGAGCCTGTCGCAGAATGGCCATCCGTGGCCGTTCCGCGACAGGCTCTCAGGCTGCGAGAGTACAGCCGGGAGGAAAAGCCCAGCTCACGACTCGGCCTCGCCCAGGGTACCGTACTCGACAGGGGTCTTGATGAAGAAGACATGCACCTCCTCCTGCCGCAATCGCTCGAACAGACGCTCGGCGCCCTCTTCGCTGACCGCCATTTGGATCTCCTGGGGCTGGTCGGCCAGTTCGAAGAAGAAGTGGGACGAGTGAATGCGGCGGTGATGACCATAACCCATGCTGCCCGCGATCAAGGTCGCCCCCGGAAGCCCCATCTCCCGCGCCAGATTGACCATCCATTCGCCCAGCAACTCGCCCCGATGTCTCCGATCCTGTTGGGTGAAGAAGGTGATGACATAGCCTCTCATGCGAAATCTCCTCACCCGAACTTCAGCCATCGCCGGAAAATCATGCCCCCGGAGGCACAGGCCCCCTTGTGCCGAAATGACCAGGTCCCCGCCCCTCGAATAAATTACAGGGCAGCGCAAGGAGTTTGGTCACCCGGACTTCCCCGTAATTTGACCCTGGGCGTCCGGAGGGCGAAGAAGAAACTGGCATTGGCCGCAGATGGCGGTCTCTCTGGAGCGACCCTCGGCGATGAGCCCTCGCAGTTTCGCCAGAGGTTCGCCGTTCCAAATCTCGGCGATGGTCTGGTGGCGCACATCACCGATCAAAGCCTGGTGGCGAAAATCGAGACAGCAGGCACTGACACTCCCGTCGTAGTTGACCGCCATCTTGTCGACCAATTGCGGGCATTGCCGCAACCGTTCTTCCTCTGCGGAGGCGCCGCCCCAGGGCTTCTTCCAATCTCCCCAGTTGTGCTCCGGGGTGAGAAAGACATCCGGATGGATGGTGCGCCAATAAGCCTCCATCGCCGGGGAAAAGGTTTTGATGTTGAGGCGGGTCTTCTTCCCCCCCCCTGACCCAGCCCAGGAACCGAGCCGGTCCAGAAAGGCCCGCACCGCGGCCACTTGCTCGGGACTCTCCTCGACCACGGAGAGGGTCACCAGATCGACCCACCCCAGGATCCGCTCCGCCCGCCGGGCGAGGAGAAGGCCGTTGGTACAGAAATGGGTGAAAAACCGGGAGGATTCCCGCAGCGCATCAGCAAGATACGGATAAAGCAGGGGCTCACCATCCTTGTGGAAACTGATCTCCACCGGGTACGACAACTCACCCAGGATCTTCCGCACCAGCGCCAGCGGCATATCCCCCGAGTGATTTCGGGCCTTGTAGAGCGGATCGGTCTGGGTAGGACAGAAGGCACAGCGCAACTGACAGCGGGCCGTCAGCTCAATATTCAGGAGGCGCGGGCCGGCCACCATCTCAGCGGCAAACCCGGCACGGAACCAAAGCCACAGCCACGGCGATATCACCCATTGGAATCGGTAAACGAGGGCAACCGGCAACCGGTCCTCGCAGACCAGAAAAAAACCGCGCCGTCCCACCCCGGCGATTGTCACCCACACCCTCCCGACCGTCAACGGTTGACCCGAAACCACCCCTGAACGACTCAGGCCACCCGAATCCAGGGGGCTCCTTTACTTGGACACAGTTGGTGCGACAGGAAGGACGACAGGAAGCGAGGCGGGGAGAGAACCTGCCTTGAAAGTTATACCCGGCGCTACCAGACGTGAGGCTGGAACGTGGGCTCGTTGGCAAACTGCATGAACTCGCCCGACTGGATCATCACGAAGAGCCCCGCGTTCATGGCAAAGCGTTCCACATTCCCCTCGATCACAATCCCGGACACGGCACCCATGATGCGTTTGTCGGCGTATTCCGGGAATAAATCCCTGAACTCCGCCAACCGGGTCAGGTGCTCCCGCACGTCCCCCTCCGTCAACCGGCTCTTGACCTCCACCAGGACAACGGCATCCGTATTCACCACCAGAAGGTCGATCTCCATGTGGCGGTTACCCGACAATCTGGCCTGCACCCGTCGGCTCACCTTGTGGACCGGAATACCGCGTTCGGCAAACAGCGTCTCACAGACCGGGGCGACCAGATCCTCCAAAAATTCCCCCCAGCGCGTCCACCCAATCGGCCTATCTGCGCGGAAACCTCTTTGATCTTGCGGTCCGTCTCCTGAAACTTGCGGTCCGTCTCCTGAAGTTTACGGTCCGTCTCCCGCATCTGCGCACTCGTCTCCTGAAACATCCTCCAGACATCATCGAACGTCACGGTCTCGGACATAGCCCACTCTCCCGCTGCGGATCATCACCCTTCGCCGGGCAGTATACCGCTCTTCGACACCCCCCAGGAACACCCATGACACCCGAGGAGGCCAGACCGGCACAGGAATGGGTATGCGGAAGAACGGCTGAGGTTGCAGATGCTCGGGACGGAACGTGCGTCAGGCCACGAAACTATTGCGGAAATACCATAAGAATGGCAGAAGTAGATACCTCGTTATCTGTATCGTCAACCCCTATAAATTTTGTATGCAATTTGTTCTAATATTCTATAAGACTGAATAAGCCTTACCCATAGTTCATTATACAAATCCATGCAAAACAGCATAAGATGCCGAAAAGATCACTTCAGCATTACGATTTGTTGGGTCAAATATTTATTGCCATCAAGATTAGTAGGATCAAAGCGTTCCCATCCCTCAGGGTAATCGAAAGAAAAACCGAAACGGGGATTTTCCTGATGCACTAATTTGAACTCTCTCATTTTCCTTTTTTTCAATAAAATCAATCTTTTCACCAATATATCTTACTTTATCAGTTTGTGCGCCGTCGCCTTCAATAATAACATTATTATTTCCAATAACATTTTTCCAACATTCCCATTCCCGGTAATTGCAATACCAGGTGAAACAATAAAAACTATCGAACAGCCATAAACCTGCAGGACACAAACCATTACGGGAATCTTAAATAAAATCCGAAACGCAACAAATAGTTGCGATACTGACAAAATCAAGATTCTTCAGCGAATCACTTGCTAAAAAGCTAGACCTACGCTTGAAGCGGTCAAGAAATCATCCTGCCGCGTAGCCCCCGATGCTATCACATCACCATAAAAATAATCAAGCATGAAAAATGCAACTAACCATAGGATCAGAAAAAAATACGCCAAATCAAATAAATATCAATGCTCTTTGATATATTTTATGAAATAAAAATTTACTTAAAATATGTTGCCGGACCTTCATGTCCAGAAATTCCATCCCGGATTTGACTCCGCCAGGAAAGGAACGCTGCCTGCCTTCGGGACCTTCTGTCGCCCCCCAAGGGAAGTGCCGCCTCATCACCGGTTGAGCCGGCAACCAGGCTGTGCGATAACGCCACATGGAGAACGGGTTGCACCGGCCAATACGGCAACGTAATCCATTGCATCCACGATGGGGTAACCGTTGAGGAAACACAGGCAAAGGTATCATCCTGTTGTTTCAGGGGCTTCGCCCCCGAACCCCTGCCGAGGGGCAGGCGGAGCATCCCCCTCGGGCTCCCCAAAACCACTCTTGAGTATTATTTTTCGATTTTCGTTTTGAAATGGATGGACTTTATCAACGACCCGGTGGAGGAAAACCCCGGCCAGGCCGTTCTCATTCACCCAGACGACCACCCTCCGGTTCAAAGGCCCGCCCATGCCGTTTTGCCGAAATATCCTCCGTCTTGGCATCATCCTCCTCATCGGGGTCGCCTGGGCCATCGCTCCCAACCCGTTCGGGATTCTTTGGGCAGCCGCTCCCAACCCGGCGACGACCGCCGGGACCACCAAGGCTCCCAAACCCGGGGCAGTGACCCTCCTCTCCGAGGTCTGGAAAGAGAAACAGCTCGATCTGGCCGCCATTCAGTCCATCATGGAATTGCTCAACAAAGAGCTTGAGGCCATCCCGGCGGAGGCCACCGACGAGAGCCCGGACGGACAATGGCGAACCGCCTTGAAAAAACGACTCGGGCTCTTGCAGGAACTGGAGTTGGCCCTGCCCCGACGCGAGGCCATCGCCAGGGAAATCGCCGAAGGGGAGCGTCTGGACCGGGAACTCGACAGCCTGGAAAGGGAAATCGGCCTCCTCAAACCCCCGACAGCCCCGACAACCGCCGACGAGGCCACCTTCCAAAAGCTCAGCGAAACCCTCTCGGAACAGATCCACAAACTCGAACAGCTCGACGCGGAACGAAAAACCCGGAGGCAACTGCTCGAACAGATCCCGGACCGGATTCTCAAAACCAAGGAACAGCGGAAACTTGCCGAGGAGGAACTCCCCGGCCTCGAGAAACTGCTGGCATCGGCCACCGGCACGCTCAAAAGAGTCGCCGCCACCCGCATCGCCAACGTCGACCTCCTCCGCCGCGTCACCGACGAACAGGTGGCCCTCTGGACCGACGAACAGAATTACGAAAAACTCTTCGCACCTCGCCGGGACCGACGCCTGGATCTCGAATCAGAGAGACGCGACTGGCTCGAAGCCAATTTCCGCCTCTACCGCCTCGCCCTCGCCGGCAGCCTGGAAACAGTCATCGCCGAACGAACCCGCGAGCTCGCCGCCAAGGAGACCGCCGAAGCCGCCGCCCTCTCCCCCAGAGATCGCTTCCAGGCCCGTCTCGAAACCGAACAGGCCCGGGCCGATTGGAACATCGCCCGGCTCACCCGCCTCAAGACCCACATCGCCGCCGAGGCCGGCGAACAGGAACGTCGCCTCAAGATCGAACGCGACGAACTCAAGAATCTCCAGGAACTCGTCAACACCACCGGCATCCAGGGACCCTCGGTGGCACTCCTGAAGTCCACCTTCCGGGTCATCGGCAAACGCCGCCTCGACCTCGAAGTCGCCATCCCCCAATCGATCCCGGACGAGATCGAACGCTTCCAGGCCAGGCGGGTGGAGATCGATCTCATCCTCTCGGCCCTGCGCACCACCTACCGGCAGCAACTCGACAGGCTGGCCCTCTCCCTCACCCGGGAAGAACAGCCCGCCTTTCTCCGCCGGGCGGAAAAACAGCTCGAGACCAGCCGCCAACGCCTCACCGACGAAAAACGCCTCGCCTTCGACCTGATGGTCGAATACCAGCGACTCGACCTCCTCCCCAGGGAGCGGCGCAATCTCCTCGACGAACTCGAACGCTTCGTCCTCTCCAAGGTCTTCTGGATCCAGGACGCGGAACCCTTCGGCCTCAACCTCCTCGCCACCCTCCGCGGGGAACTCCTCGACCAGGGTAAAACCAAATCCCTCCTGAATACCGTAAGAAACCTCCTCCGACCCGAAGCCTGGAAACCCTTCACCACCAACCTGGAGGACCCCTGGTCGCGAGCGCTCCTCGGATTCGGGGCCATGGCCGCCCTGGGCCTCCTCATCAGGACCCGACAGCGGCTGCATCAACTCGCCACACACCTCTCCCCCCGGGAAAGCGCACGCACCTCCGGCCTCGAACAGACCCGCCTCCTCCTCCTGGAGGCGACCGCAATCTCCCTCCTCCCCCTCGGACTCCTCCTCGCCATTCCCCCCCTCCTCTACCTGGACCCGCCCCAGGAACTCCTCCGGATCCTCCTCCCGACCCTCTTCCACATCGCCCTGTTCCTGTGGCTCTATCGACTCAACCGCATCCTCCTCCTGCCCGGAGGCCATGCCGAAACCCTCTTCGCCATGCCCCGGGATCTCGCCGCAACCCTCCGCCGCGGGATCTCCACGGCCCTCTTCGCCTTCGTCGTCTTTCTCCTCCCCTGGTCCATTTTCGACGACCCAGCCTTCGAGTTCGAGGCCCTGCCGCGCATCGGCTCGATCCTCTTCGAGGTCACCTGCGGCTGGGCCATCTACGGTGTCATCCGCCCCTCCTCCCCACTCATCGCCCACACCTTTCGCCCCTCCCACGCCTCGCTCTCCTCCCACACAGTCGCAGAACCGGCCCCCAACCGCCTCGCCGGTCACTGGCCCCTGATCAATCGCGCCATCCTCCTCTTCATGGCGGTGGTGATCGCCATGGATGTCATGGGATATCGCTTCGGCGCCATCCACTTGGCCGAAAACGGCCTCCTGACCCTCGCCACCATCTTCGGCCTCGTCGGTCTCTATCGGATCCTGGCCAGGATCGCCGCCGTCTGGATCCAACTCCACGGCCCGGAAATCACCCCCTCAACCGGCGACTCCTCCCGGGTCGACCGCACCCGAGTGGAGATCGAGACCCGAAAATTGCTCAAACTGGTCCTCACCCTCACAGGGCTTTGGCTCCTGGTCTCCTACTGGAACGTCGACGAACAGCTCGTCGAAGCCCTCGGCAAGGTCACCCTCTACAGCGTCCCCGGAGAGGAGGGCAAGATCGAGTTCGTGACCCTCTCGCACATCAGTCACACAACGATCACCATCCTCTTCACCTTCTGGTTCGTCCACTTCCTGCCGAGTCTCTTCGGGCTCCTCCTCTTCTCCTGGTGGCACCCCGACCGCGGAGTGCGCTACGCCCTCATTACCATCAGCCGCTACGGCATCGTCATCGTCGGACTCCTCGTCGCCGCCTCCTGGATGCGTCTCGAACCGGGAAAGATCGGCTGGGTCGTCGCCGCCATCAGCGTCGGTCTCGGCTTCGGACTCCAGGAGATCGTCGCCAACTTCGTCAGCGGCATCATCCTGCTTATGGAGCGCCCGATCCGGGTGGGCGACATCATCACCGTCGGCAGCATCAACGGCGAGGTGACCCGGGTGAACATCCGCGCCACCACCGTCGTCAACTGGGATCTCCAGGAGATCCTCATCCCCAACCGCGACCTCATCACCAAGGAGGTCACCAACTGGACCCTGAGCAACAACCAGACCCGGCTCCTCATCGCCGTCGGCGTCGCCTACGGAACCGATGTCGATCACGTCTCGGAGGTTCTGCTGGAACTTGCCCGGGCACAACCGGAGGTCCTCAAGACCCCACCCCCGCAGGTCTTTTTCATGAAACACGGGGAGAGTTCCCTCGATTTCGAACTCCGGATCTTCCTGCCGCACACCCAGATGCGTCTCGAACTCCAGGACCGGATGAACAAACTGATCAACAAAAGGTTCCTGCAGGAGGGGATCGAGATGCCGTTCCCCCAGAGAGAGATCCATCTGCGCGGGAGCATCCCCCAACTCGATACCGGAAAGGGGGCGCGTTGAAAACAACCCCCGGCAGACCCGACACCCATCCCTCCTCCAGAGGGAACCCGCCGCCGATCATCGGGGTCAGCGCCTGTCTCTGCGGCCACCGGGTCCGCTACGACGGCACCGACCGTCGCGAGAGTTTCGTGGCCGACACCCTGGCCCGCCATTGTCGACTGTTGCCGATTTGCCCGGAACTCCAGGCCGGTCTGGGCCTTCCCAGGGAACCGATACGCCTGGAAGGCAACCCCGGCTCCCCCCGGGTGGTTTCGGTCAATACCCGCCGGGATCTCACCGATCACCTCTCCGGGCAGATCGAAGAGACCCTGGACGCCCTGGCCGGGATCCCCCTGTCGGGCTTCCTCTTCAAGGGCGGCTCCCCCTCCTGCGGCTCCGTCGGCGTCCCGGTTCACGCCGAAGCCCAGGAAGAAAACACGCATCGACCGATACCAGCGGGGGCCGCCCCGGGTCTGCACCCGAGAGCTTTCCTCCCCGTCCCCGGCGACAGAGCCACCCCCCTTCGGTCACAACCCGGGATGGGACTCTTCGCCCGGGCACTGAAAAAACGCCTGCCGCTGCTCCCGATCGCCGATATCGAGGCCCTTCGGGACGAAACGGCCCGGGCCGGGTTCATCGAACGCCTCTTCGTCTATGGGCGCTGGTCGGCGGCGTCGCGACAGGCCCGCTCCCCGACCGAACTCAGCCACTTTCACCATCGCCACAGGCTCCTCGTGAGACTCCACCGACCGGGCCTCCTGCGACCCATGGAACACCTCCTGGCCTCCATCACGGATCCCGACCCCCGGCCCCGGGAGCAGGTCCGGGACCAGACGTGGGGAGAGTACGGCGAACTGCTGATGCGCGCAGTGGCGCACCCGGCGACACGACACCATCACGAGAGACTTCTGGGGGCCATCCTCCGAACCCTGAAAAAAAGAATCGCCGCCGACGACCAGCAGGCCATCGAGGCGGCGATCGGCGGCTTCACCCGGGGAGATCTTCCCCGAATCGTCCCCATCACCCTGATCAACCACGTTCAACGTCGGATCCAACACCCCTCGCTGACGGGGTCCTGGTATCTCGAACCCGATCCGACGGAACTGGCCCTTTCCTGCCACGCCTGATCGGTCTTACCAGCCTATTGGAAAAAGTCGCAACCACTTCTGATATTACTTTTCTTTCCCCCCAGCCCCCAAGCCAACGGTCGAGAGCCCCGCCTCGGCCCGACAGAGCCGAATCAGATAGGAAGAGACCAGGTGATCCAGGACCATATGACCATCTTCGACGGGACCGTACTCCCCCAGAGCGGTGGGAACATGCACCCCATATCGGGCGATCCGGCGCAACTGACCGCCGTCGAAACCGGTCAACCCTACCGTGATCCCCCCATGGTCATTGGCCCAGGTGACGGCCTTCACAACATTGGGAGAGTTGCCCGAGGCGGAAATGGCGACGACCACATCTCCCGGAACCATCAAGATCTCCAGTTGCCGGACAAAGATCTGGTCGTAGTGATCGTCGTTGGCCACTGCCGTCAGGATGGGAATATTGTCGACCAGGCTCACCGCCCGGAAGGGCCGCGCCTGCCTCCCCGGTCCCATGGCCAAGTCGTTGGCGAAATGGCTCGCGGTCGCAGCACTGCCACCATTGCCCAGGAAGAAGAGCTGCCGGCCTCCCTCCCTGGCCCCGAGAAGCACCTCGACGAAGGTCACGATCTCCGCGATCTCGATCCTCCCCAGAAGACGCGCCAGGTAGTCGAGATAGCCCCGACCGAAGGCGGCGACATCAACCGACCGGGCGTAGAGCCGATCCAACTCGTTCATCTTCCCTCTCCTCCCGAAGAACCACGGCGGGACTCGCCCCGCCCGATCACTTCCCCGACAGGAGTTCGCGCATGGACTTCATGAACTCCGGCAGTTTGCGCAGCGCCGCCAGCTCCGTCATGTTGCGCCGGTGCGATCTCCCCCACCAGCCCGAGAGCGTCTCCCCGGCGGCGACATCGCCGGTCACCCCCGTCGAGGCCCCGATCCGGGCCCCCCGACCGATGGTGACATGCGGCACCACGCCTGCCTGACCGGCAAGGACCGCCCCCTCCTCGATGACGCAGGAACCCGAAATCCCCACCTGGGAGACGATGGTCACCTGTCTGCCGATGCGACAGTTGTGGGCAATCTGGACCAGATTGTCGATCTTGGTGCCGTTGCCGATCAGGGTCTCCCCGAACCGGGCCCGGTCGATGGTCGTACAGGCCCCCACCTCGACATCATCCTCGATACGGACGATACCGAGATGCGGAATCCGGACCAGCCGACCGTCGACGACCTCGTAGCCAAAGCCGTCCGCTCCTACCACCGCGTTGGCATGGATGATACAGCGCCTCCCGATCACGCAACGATCCAGGATCACCGCCCCGGCGTGGACGACGCTCTCGTCGCCGATCGTCACCTCGGCGCCGATGACCGCCCCCGGGCCGATCCCCACCCCTTCGCCGAGACGGGCGGTCGGGTCGACAATGGCCCGGGGATGAACTCCCAGGACCCCCAGGGTTTTCCCCCCCAACAGGCAGGCCGCCCGCCCGATATCGACGGCCGGGGACCGGCTGATCAGCATCGGGGTCGATTCCGGCAAGGCCCCGGCCAGCGACTCCGGGATCACCACCGCCCCCGCCTGCTGGCGCCAACCGCTCAACCACCCTTTTTCGGTCACGAAGGTCAGATCATCCGGCCCCGCCTCCGCAAGCGGCGCCACACCGAGAATCTCGGGATTGCCACCTCGGTGCCGAAGCCCCAGCCGATCAGAGAGTTCCGCAAGTTTCATTCTCCACCCTCCCCGTCCCCAAGGAACTCCCCGGAAGCCACCACAACGACCAGCTCCGCCATCCCCTCCGCAACCCATCCAACATAACATCGTGCTGGCGGAAAATCATCTTGGCTCAAGACCATCCCCAACCGCGGCCACGGCTGCTTTCGGCATCGTCGAAGTCGGGATCCTCGGCGACACGGTCACCACCTGACCCGCTGTCGGATTCGCGACCATCCGAAGTCACACTCTCCGGAGCAGCGCCCCCCTCAGCCACGCTCTCAGGAGCTGCGCCCACCGCAGTCACGGCCTCTGGACTCGAAGCGCCCGGAGGCACACCCTCCGGACCTGCGGCATCCGGAGCCACGCTCTTTGGACTCGAAGCATCTGCAGCCCCACTCTCCGGAACCGTGGCCTTCCAGGTCTCGGTTTCCGGAGACCCCGCCGCCCCGGGAGGCTCCGCAGCCGAGGCGGGCAATTTCCGATAGGCGGCTGCCGAGGTCCGAAAGGCGGGACCCCGGCTCTTGGGACCCAGTCCGTCCGCAAGACCATCCACAGCATCCCTCAACCCCTGGATCAGGGGATCGAGTCGGCGCGGCTCCAGTTTGAGACCAAAGAGATCCCGGACATAGAACACATCGACCGCCCTCTCGCCGTAAGTGGCAATCTTGGCGGTGCTGATCTGAATGCCATGGCTCTCCAGGACCCGGGTCATGGTAAAGAGGAGGCCGACCCTGTCCAGGGCGGTAATCTCCAAAACCGTGTGGGCGTGAAAGCTGTTGTCGGCGACGACGGAGGTCGGAATCTGGAAGGTGTTCCCCTTGACCTTGGGCGGGCGATAATGGGCAATCAGATCCTCCGGGCGCGCCTGGCCCGTCAGGATCCGGCGCAAGGTCTTCTCGATCTGGTCAAGTTTGCGGGTACTGACGATCGGCCCCCCCGCCATCTCCTGGAGAATGAAAACGTCCAGGACCATACCGTCCTGGGCGGTGTTGATACTGGCATTCAAAATATTGACGTTTTCGACAGCCAACGCCCCGGAGATCTTGGCCATCAGCCCCGGGTGATCCTGGGTGTGGATCAGCATTTCCGTCGTCTCCCAGTCGGGGCGCGTCTGGAATACCACGGCCAGGGGGTGATCCATCAACGGCGCCAACGCCCGGTAATGGCTGGCCAGGGTCTGCGGATCGTGGCTGGTGAAGTAGGTCACAGGGAAACGGGCCAGATGATTCTCGGCCATCTCCGTTTTTCCCTCCGGCCCCAGGAGCTTCAGCACCGCCCGTTTGATCCCCAGGGCTCGCTGTTTCAACTCTCGATAGGTAAAGAGCCCCCGTGTCAGAGTCTCCAAGGCAAGGCTGTGCAGCCGCAAAAGGAGGGTCGCCTTCCAAGGGGTCCAGATCCCCGGACCGACGGCTTGGATATCGGCAATAGTCAGCAATAACAGGAGATCGAGCCGTTGTGCCTGCCCCACCTTGCGGGCAAACTGGACAATGGTCCCCGGGTCGTTGATGTCCCGGTGAAAGGCAGTCCGCGAAAACAGAAGATGATTGCCTACCAGCCAAGTGACCATGTCGGTATCCTGATCGCTCAAGGAGAGCCGATGGCAGATGGTTCTGGTCTGGGCCGCCCCCTTGATCTGATGGTCACCCCCCTGGCCCTTGGCAATGTCGTGGCAGAGTACCCCCAGATAGAGAAGGACCGGATTCTGGACCTGGCGCATGAGCTTGGTCGGCAGCGGCAACTCCTTTTGGAGCTTGCCCGCCTTGAGGTTTCGCAAGGCCTCGACCGCGAGAATCGTGTGTTCGTCGACCGTATAGACATGGAAGAGGTCGTGCTGGGTCTGACCAATCACCCGACCAAACTCGGGGAGATAACGCCCCAGCATGCCGATGCTGTTCATGCGTCGGAGTACCCAGGCCACCGCCTGCTTGCCGTTGAGCATCTTCAAAAAAAGGGCAGAAGTCTCCGGGCTCTCCCGGAAGCGACGGTCGATCAGACCGACGTCCCTGGCCGCCAGGCGCAGGGTCTCGGGGTGGATCGAGCGAACGTAGCGCTGCGCGACCTCGAAGAGGCGCATCAGATTGTTGGGATCTTCGGAAAATACCTTGGAATGGCTGACCGCGACCTTGTCGGCCTCCAGAATGAAGGGGCCCTCCAGGGGGGTCACCCCCAGATCGGAGCGTCGGTGTTCCTCCTTGTACTTTTCCAGGAAGATCCAGGAGAGATTGCCGACCAGGCGGACCACCTGGTAGTAACGGCGCATGAACTGCTCCACCCCCCGGAATCCGGGGCGATCCCGATAACCGAACTCTTGGGCAATCTCCAACTGGTGGTGGAAGGTCAGGCGATCGTCCCGGCGCCCGGCACGATAGTGGAGGGCGTTGCGCACCCGCAGAAGAAAAGCGTGGGAGCGGGAGAAGACCCGATACTCCTGCTCACTGAGAAAACCGTTCGCGATCAATTCCTTGGGACGGGAGACCCGGTAGCGGTACTTGGAGATCCAAAAGAAGGTCTGGATATCCCGCAACCCCCCGGGATTCTCCTTGATGTTGGGCTCCAGATAGAAAAGTGAATTGCCGAAACGCTCATGGCGCTTGCTCTGTTCGACGAGTTTTCCCCGCTGGAACCCCTCCGGGTCCTTGTCGAGAACCTTCTCGGTCAGGGTAGCGTGATAGCTCTCGAAAAGGGCCTCGTCGCCGGCGAGAAAGCGGGACTCCAGAAGAGAGGTCCGGACCTCCAACTCCTTCTTCGCCTGCTCCACGCACTCCGGAATGCGGCGGACCGCATGTCCCAGGTCGATCCCCAAGTCCCAGAGAAAATAGAGCATTTTCTCGACCGATTCGGCCAAATGGGCGCCCTTGCCTTCCGGCATGAGGAACAGCAGGTCGATGTCCGAGTAGGGAGCCAACTCCCGGCGTCCATACCCTCCGGTCGCAACCAGACTGAACTCCCGCTTGGCTCGACGCAGCCAGAACCATTTGCCCTTGACCCCGGGCTGATCGGCAAGAACCACCGAATGCAGCTTCTGCAGCAGTGTGTCCATCAGGTGCGTATGGCCAAGGACGATAAAACGCCCCGGCGCCCCCTGGAGGTGACTCCGGTGAAGCTCATTGCGCCCCTCGGCAAGACTGCGGCGGAAGAGTTCCAGAAGTTTCGCCCGCTTGTCACCGCTGAAAAAGGAGCCGCCCAAGGCCCCGTCTATTCCCGCGATCTCGGCGTCGAGTGCCTTGGCATCGATGATATCCTTCCTGGTGAAACGGCGACTCATGGACGCAACCTCCCACGGAAAAACTTCGCAAGCGACCCGAGAATGGTACCGCTTTTCCCAACCGGCGCAAGGCCGTTTTCGGTCTCCTTGCCGTCACGAACCCGTCATGATAGCCTCACCTGCTTCCCAGCTTGCGGAATGCAGCCGGAGGGTCGACGACATTGGCCTTTTCCGCCAGTTCCAGGATGGTTCCGGGCGGCCTGCCGTTGGCGATCCCAGGGGGCTCCGTTGGCATTTCCGGGCGATCCCGTGGCAATACTCTGGCGATTCCGTGACGGCTCCAGGATAGCCAGTTCCAGGGTGGCCCGCTCCAGAGTGGTCCGTTCCGAAGTGGCCCGTTCTGGGGCAGTCCGTTCCGAGGTGACCCGGTCGTGGCGACACACCCGCTCCCCCGGCTCGCGGGGAGAATGGTCGAAAAGAGCTAACGGCACCTTTCTTGCCTCTTCCCCCGGCGAAACATCCCGGGCTCCCTCCCGGATCGAACCTCCCCCGCCGGGAGGGGTTCCACGAAACGAAGGAATACCGATCCATGTTCAACAAGTTGATGGGCATGTTCTCGACCGACATGGCGATCGACCTGGGCACCGCCAATACCCTGGTCTACGTCCGCGGGAAAGGCGTCGTCCTCTCCGAGCCCTCGGTGGTTGCCATTCATGAAAGCTCCCGAGGGGTACGCAAGGTACTCTCCGTTGGCAACGAGGCCAAGCGCATGCTCGGTCGAACCCCGGGGAACATCGTCGCCATCCGCCCCATGCGGGACGGGGTCATCGCCGATTTTACCGTCACCGAAGCGATGCTGAAGCATTTCATTCGTAAGGTCCACAAGCGTCGACTCTTCTACTCCCCGCGTATCATCGTCTGCGTCCCCTACGGCGCCACCCCGGTGGAGCGGCGCGCCATTCGAGAATCGGCCGAAAGCGCCGGCGCCAGGGAAGTCTTCCTGATCGAGGAGCCAATGGCAGCCGCAATCGGTGCCGGGCTGCCTGTAACCGAAGCCTCCGGCTCCATGGTAATCGACGTAGGCGGGGGAACGACCGAGGTGGCCATCATCTCCCTGGGAGGAATCGTCTACTCCCGCTCCATCCGGGTGGGCGGAGACAAGATGGACGAGGCCATCGTCGCCCATGTGCGTCGCAAGTATTCCCTCCTCATCGGTGAAGGCACGGCGGAAAACATCAAGATCCAGATCGGTTCGGCCTACCCCCTGACCGAACGCCTGGAGGTGGAAGTCAAGGGACGCGACCTGATCAATGGTGTCCCCAAGCACCAGATCATCTCCGATCCCGAAATTCTGGACGCCCTCGCCGAACCAATCAACGCCATCGTCGAGGGCGTCCGGGTGGCGCTGGAACGAACCCCACCGGAACTCGCAGCCGATATCGTCGACCGAGGCATCGTCCTCACCGGCGGCGGCGCCCTCCTCAGAGGCCTGGATCGCCTCCTCGGCGAGGAGACCGGTCTCCCGGTGATCATCGCCGAGGATGCCCTCTCCTGCGTAGTCATGGGCTCCGGACGCGCCCTGGAGGAACTGGACACGATGAGCGACCTCCTGACGGATCGATGACCAGGCCCTGACTCACCGGTCGATCCCTCCCCTCCCCGGCACGACGGGTTTTGCCAAAGTGGCCGCCGAGGGAGTATGGTATCTGCCGATTTGGAGGCTCATCCTTCCGTCCCGGGTTCCCATTACCCGGAAGCCCACTCGGTCGGGCCTGGAGAAGCCCTTTCATGCTCACCCTGGTCTCCCTCATCAGGCAGAACTTCCATCGGCTGACAGCCGCATTCTTCCTCTCGGCAGCGGTTCTCTTGCTGTTCGCCTCTCGCGGCGGGGCCCCCGGCAGCGGCCTCGAGGGAGGACTCCTGGATCTGGTAGGATCCCTTCAGAATCTGCTGCAATCCCCGGTAGTGGCCTGGCGTGGGGCCGTCGCCCGGTTCCAGGAACTCTCCCATCTGGACGAGGAAAACCGCGTACTGCGGGCAGAACTGGAAAGAGCGCGAACAGCGGAACTCCAGAACGGCGGCCTGCTTCAGGAAAACCGGCGTTTGCGAGAGTTGCTCGCCATGGCCCCGGACCCCCGGTATCATGCCCTGGTGGCACGGGTCGTGGGAGATTCCTCGTCGGCCTTTTCGCGTTCCTATCTGCTCTCCTCGGGCCGTCGTCACGGCGTCCTGATGGATTCCCCGGTGATAGTGCCAAACGGCTTGGTCGGGAGAGTGGTACGGGTAGGGCAAGGGGCTTGCCTCGTCCTCTCCCTCCAAGATCTGAACTCCCGGGTACCCGTCCTGATCGAGCGCTCCGGAGTCCGGGCGGTGGCGATGGGAACCAATAACGATCTCCTGAAACTTGCCTTCATCGCCAAAGGAGATGACATCGTCGACGGCGATCAGGTCGTCACCTCCGGCATCGGGGGCATTTTCCCCAAGGGACTGGTCGTCGGCAAGGTGGCTATGCCGGTCCCCATGGATGACTCCGTTTCGGGAGAAATTCTGGTCCGGTCGCGGGTGGATTTTCACCGGCTCGAGGAGGTCAGCCTGCTGTTGCCGGTGGACGAGGTCCCGCTCCGGGACTCCCTGCTGGAGTTGGAGGCGGGAAAAAGCCAGACGGCTCCGGTGAAGAATACCGGAGCAGCGCCGCCATAGCAGGCCACCGAAAGAGTCCGCCCTTGGAAGGCTCCGCCCGTCTATCGACAGGCCGGCAAACCCCCGGGAGGAGATGGGCATGACCCGCCGGAGAACTTCCCTGTCCACGCAATTCCGTTTACAAGGACCTGTGGGGGAGAGATGTCGGGTTTGGCGGTTGTGCTGTCCCTGATCGTTCCCTGGCTGCCAGCAGCCTCGGTCTTCCTGGTCCTGGTGATCCAAAGTCTGGCCCTGCCCTCGGTCGGATGGTCGGTGTTTCGCCCCGATCTGGTGCTGATTGTCCTGTTCTACTGGCGCCTCTTCCGTCCCGATCTGTGTGGGGTCATGTTGGCCTTCGCCTCGGGTCTGGCCCTCGACATCGTCAGCGGCCTTCCCTGGGGATTGAACGCCCTGACCAAGTCGCTCATGATCCTCCTTGTCGGTCACCAGGGTAACCGGCTCCGAGCCGCCGATTTCAATGTCCTCCCCCTGATCCTGTTGTTTTTGGCTCTCGTGGAGGAGGGAGGCAAGTGGTTTCTGATGCTCCTCCTCCAGGGCTGGCACTGGCCGGGAATCCGGTTGGCAGGAGGGCCGTTGGCGACGATGCTGATCTCGCCGCTGCTGGTCAGGGTATTGATTCGATTGCACAAGAACTGGGTGGAGCGCCGCTGACTTGCTGGAAAACGATCACGATCTCTTCCGGGGAGAATCCCGCAGACGACTCCTGGTCCTCGGTGGCCTGACCGGACTCTCCGTGGCCGCCCTGGCCGGTCGCCTCTTCCATCTCCAGGTATTGAAGGGGGGTACCTACCACGATCTGGCCGAAAACAACCGCATCAGTCTGGAACCGATCGCCGCCCCCCGAGGGAGAATTCTGGACCGAACCGGCGGCGTGCTGGTCGACAACACCCCGGAATACCGCCTATCCGTCATCCCGGAACTCTCCGGAGGACTGGGCCGGCTGCTGCGACGACTCGCCCCCTATGTGGATTTGTCGGAAGAGGAAATCCTTTCGGTCATCAAAAAATCGCGATCCCAGAGGCGTTTTCTGCCGCTGAAAGTCAAGTCGCGATTAACTTGGGAAGAGTTGAGTCGCGTCCAGGTCAGAATACACTCCTTTCCAGGCACGGAGATTCAAACTTACAACTTGCGCTCCTACCCGAACGGAACCCTGGCTTCCCACGTCCTGGGATACCTGGGCGAGGTAAGCAGCTCTGACAAAAACGCCTTCCCCACAATCAATTTCCGCTCCGGAGATCTCGTAGGCAAGGCAGGAATGGAACGACAGTTCGAACCCCTCTTGCGCGGCGGCGAAGGGGTCCGAGAAATGGAGGTCAATGCCCTCGGTCGACAAGTGCGAGAGCTGAACCGTACCGATCCCCGCCCGGGGATGGACCTGCGTCTGACCATCGATCCCGAACTCCAGCGCGAGGCCGAAGCCGCCCTTGGAGATCGCGTCGGGGCAGTGGTCGCAATGGACCCCAAGACCGGAGCTGTCCTGGCAATGGCCAGCCAACCCTCCTTCGATCCCAACATGTTCATCCAGGGGATCTCACGCAAGGAATGGAATGCCCTCCTGACCGACAAGAGACGCCCCCTCACCAACAAGGCCATCCAGGGACAATACCCCCCCGGGTCGACCTTCAAGATGGTAGTCGCCCTGGCCGCCCTGGACGACGGCAAACTCAACCCGTCGGAAGGCATCTACTGCAACGGCTCCCTCAATCGTCAGAATCACCGGTTCTATTGCTGGCAGCATCGCGGCCACGGGCGGATGGATCTGAAACAGGCCATCTCCCAGTCTTGCGACGTCTATTTCTATAAAATGGCCGAGCGGATCGGTATCGACAGCATCGAGCGCCACGCCCATCTCCTGGGACTGGGCAAGCTGACCGGACTCGGACTCCGCGAGGAGGCCGCCGGTCTGATCCCCTCGCGAGCCTGGAAACGGCGCCGCTTCAATGCCGGCTGGTTCCCCGGGGAGACCCTCATCACCGCCATCGGCCAGGGTTATGTCCTGGCCACACCCTTGCAACTGGCCAACATGATCGCCACCATCGCCAACGGCGGTACGTTACGACGGCCGACACTCGTTTGGAACGACAAAGGCGGACAAACGGAGATCGTCGAGCATGGCCAGATCAACAGGCATCACCTCTCTCTGATCCGCGAGGGGTTGGAAGAGGTCGTTCACGGGGCCCGAGGAACAGGTCGAAAAGCCAGGTCCGAGTTCGGACGTGTGGCCGGCAAGACAGGCACCTCGCAGGTGGTTCGCGGAAAACGGGCTGCCGATGGCAAAGCCCTGAACGCGTCGAATCCCCTCTATCAGGATCATGCGCTTTTCGTCGCCTTCGCTCCTGTGGACGACCCCGCGATCGCCATCTCGGTGATCGTGGAAAACGGGGGCCACGGCGGGAGCACCGCCGCACCGGTCGCCAAACGAGTCATCGACCTCTACCTTTCGCGACTCTCGGGAGGGGTGAAGGTGGCCGGAACCACCAACCCCGACCCCGGGAATACAACGAAACGGCAGGCGCCGCCCCAGGAAGAGCAGGAGGAGTGAAGGCCGAAGCAGTCGGGAGGTGGCGACGATGAACGCTCCAAACCGGATGCAGGAAGGGAGACGATGATCAGAACGAACTGGGCGGCGATGTTGGGGATCGCCGGAGACGATCGACTGGGACTGGGCGAACGCCTGCGCCGCTACCCCTGGAGCCTTGTGGCCCTGCTACTCTCGATCGCCATCCTCGGACTGATCATCCTCTATTCCGCAGTCGGGGGACGGGAAAATATCGATCTCTTCTGGGGGCAGGGATTGCGCCTGGTCGTGGGACTCCTTCTCCTCTTCGCAATCACCCTCTTTGTGGGCGAAAAACTGTTCAGGCGCTACACCTACCTCTTCTACGGCATCTCCCTGCTCCTCCTCCTGGCAGTCGCCATGGGCGGGACCGTTGGTATGGGAGCCCGCCGCTGGCTGGTGCTGGGATCATTCCGGTTCCAGCCCTCGGAGTTGATGAAGGTCGGGGTGATCCTGGCCCTGGCACGGTATTTTCACGATCGCGGAGTGACGACGCAACTCGGTTGGAAAGAGCTCTGGATGCCGGCCATCCTGATCATGGCCCCGGTCGGCCTGATCGCCAAACAACCCGACCTGGGTACAGCACTTCTGGTGGCCGCCGTCGGGGGAGTGGTGATCTTCGTGGCCGGACTATCCTGGCGCGGGGTCGTCGCCGGATTGGTCGTACTGGGCGCCTCCGGTCCCCTGGTCTGGAGCAACCTGCACGACTACCAGCGACGCCGGGTGGCTACCCTGTTCTCTCCGGAGCAGGACCCCCTCGGATCAGGCTACCACATCATCCAGTCAAAGATCGCCGTGGGTTCCGGTGGGGTGTTCGGCAAAGGATTCCTGGAAGGAAGCCAGAGCCACCTCGATTTCCTCCCCGAGCGGCACACCGACTTCATCTTCTCAGTGCTGGCCGAAGAGTGGGGCTTCCTGGGAACAATGCTCCTCATCCTCCTCTACGGACTGACCATCCTCCGAGGCTGGATCATCGCCTCGGCGGCCCACGACCGCTTCGGCATCCTGACCGCCAGCGGCCTCACCGCCCTGTTCGGCATCCAGGTCGTGGTCAACGTCGGGATGGTGATCGGGATCTTCCCGGTCGTCGGAATCCCCTTACCCCTGGTCAGTTACGGAGGCAGCTCAATGATGACCGTCCTCCTGGCCATGGCCCTCCTGATCCATGTGGACATCCACTCCAAACAGCACGGGCGGGCGGTCTGATCCAGCAAGAGTACTACCGGACCGAAACCCGGGAAACCAACCGATCACGGTCTCGGAGATGCTCCCTTGCCCACCTCACCTTTGGGTGACTTGGGTGCGGCTGCCGGAGGAGGGACGATAGTCCGCACCAACGCCTCCATCCCCCGTTGGCGCACGAAATCCGTGCGCAGCGCATCCGCCTTGCTGAAGCCACGAAACCGTCCAATCTCAACACTCCAGCGGGAACGACCCTGGCCATCGACCGAAGGCTCGACCACAGGTCGGTAACCCCATTGGCGAAGCTTTGCAACAAGGGCTTCGGTCGCCTCCTTCGTGGCGAAAGCCCCCACCTGGACCACGTAACGGGTACCCCCCTCGACGGCGCCACCACCCGAAGACGACGAAGAAGCACTCTTCCCGGGCGCGGCAGCGGGCGCAGCAGAGGCACTCTTCCCGGGCGTAACCGCAGGCGCGGCACTCTTCCCGGGCGCAGCAGCGGGTGCGGTAGAGACACCGGCAGCAGCCTTGGCCTTGTCAGAGGAGACTCCCGACGCGACCGAAACCGGCGTCCGGGCCTTCCCGCCCTCAGAGTCCGCCCCCTCCCCCGCTCTCAGAGTCAATACAACGGCCTCTTTCCCGGTGACCTGACGGTAGCGCTCCCCCGTCTCAATCGCCTCCTTTTCGTTCCCGAAAGGACCGATCCTAACCCGCCAACCATGCTCCTCCGCACGCTTGGGATCCCGGACGACCACTGCGGCAAATCCCTTGGGCCTCAATTCCCGGACAGCCCGATCGGCCTCCTCCCGCCCCATCCCTCCGGCCACTTGCACCGCATAACGCGCAGGAGCTCCTGAAGACTTCTTTCCTGCTTCTGCCCCGTTGCCTGCTGCCGCCCTTTTCGCTTCGGCAGCGACATCCCCACTCTCCGGCTTCGACCCAACCCCCTCCCCACCAGGAGGTAGCGCAGCACCTTTCACCCCATCCGCCTGCGCCTTCCCCTCCGGCTTCACCCCGATCGCCGCCCCCCCAGGGGTCGAAGCAACCGATGGCAACCGGGACTCCTTGGATTTCCCACGAGGCTCCTCCACCGGTGTCGCAGCCCGCTCCTCCCGCCGTTGTGGAACCATGCCACGTCGAGGGGACGTCGGAGGCAACAACGCCGGCTGAGCGGCGACGTCGGGCGAAGAAAGGCTCTCCTCTTCGACTCGGGAGGGCGCCATCCTCTTTTCCGGGGCAAGAAAAGAGACCACGACCCTGGAGAGGTCGTAACGTTCCGTCAACCGCATAAGGGCCAAGCGGGTCTTCTCACCGAGATCCTCACCTGCAACCAGCGGCAGACTGAACACCCAGACCGGCTCGGGTCGGGGAGGGGCATGGAGTTCCAGGGTGAAAAAACCCTCCGCACCTTGACGAAAGCGCCCGCTCACCACCCGGTCCACACCCAGATGGGCCAAACGCTCTCCCCCCCCATCAACGACCGGATCGAGCCGGGATCGTTCCGGCTCCCGCCAAACCACCTCCGCCATCCCTCTCACCCGCCCGGAGAAATAATCCTCCATCGCTTGCCGGATCTGCTCGGCGCCATCCACCGGCTCCTCCCCCTGAAAGGGCATAATCAGCAACCTCGCCGGCACAGGGTCTCCCCCTCCCGCTTCCGGGGTGACGCCGTCGACAGCACAACCGACCAGGAAGAAAAGCCCCGGAAAGACCAGCAGGACACGCCGGTCCGGAAGAATCGATCGCAGAAACAGGCGCCACAGGCCAAGCAAGCGACCCGGATTGACCACCCAACAGCGACTCGCTAGGTGGTGATGAATCGTCGCCCTTCCCCTTCGAGAACCAGACATGTCAACTTCCCCGTAAAATAGGCCCCGGTGTCAAGCCCGATGCGGTTCGGTAACACCATCGGCTCCTTGAACACCGTGTGCCCGTGGACCACCACCTTCTCGTGATGAAGGGTCGAGACCAGAAACGGCTCCCGGATCCAGAGGAGATCCGCCGGATTTTGCCGGGCCAAGGGAACGCCGGGAGCGATGCCGGCATGCACGAAGAAATAATCACCGATCTCCACAAAGAGCTTGAGGCGTGCGAAGAACAGCTGGTGCCGCTCCGGCATCACCCGAATCAACTCGTCACGTACAATCCGCATTCGCTCGGAGGGAACCACCACCGATGGCACCCGCACCCGGTAGCTCAACAGGGTTGCAAGCCCCCCGTACTGAAACCACTGGTGGCCTGCACCCGGATCCCCGAAAAAATGGCTCAGTTCTGCCTCATGGTTCCCCTTGAGGTAAACGGTCTCGCTCGCAGGAAGGGGTTCGTCCAGGAGCAGATCCACAACCTGACGACTGGTCTCCCCCCGGTCGATGTAGTCACCCAGGTAGACCACCCAGAGCCTGCTCCCGGGCGGGGTCGAGGCAAAATCCTCCCTCATGAGCGCGTGCAAACGACGCAGGAGATCGACCCGCCCATGGATATCACCAACCACATAAACCCGATTCGACTCCGGAATCGAGGGCGCCGGAACCCGCAGGGACACCACCGGCAGGTCCCCCTCCTCCCCCTCTTTCCCGCTCTTGGCCTCCACCTGCGGACGCCCACCGATGGCGGTCAGGAATCGTCTAAAAAATGATGCCACTGGAATCCAACCTCATCGTCTCGCCCGTTGCACGCGGCAAGCATAGACCACCGATCGCCCCGAATCCAGAAGGATTCTCCCGACCAGCACCCCACTCTGGAACTGGCGAAAACGGGAACCTCGTCACCCCCAGCACGGGCGGAAAAAATTGCCGCCCCGGCAAAACTTCCTCTCCCCTTTTCGTCCCCAGGACCCGACCCGGGCAGAATACGGCAGCCCCGACCGACACCGCAAAGAGCCGTAGACAATCCTGAATAACAGAACGAAAACAGTTCGTTTCAGACATAAAATTCCGAAAGGCAACAGCTTCACCAGTCACCACTCCAGACAATAATCCCACCCTCCCATCCATGGCCACTTTCTTGCAGCCGACATCACCTGGCGGGGGCAATCATCGGTGCCCAATCGGGTGACCGTTACAGGTCAACAGGCTTGAGCGTCCAGGGAGGATGGCGATGTCCAGAACGAATCCGCACAAGGCATGGGTCACGGAGGCATTGGAAATCATGGCGACCGGCCCCAGTCATCCCGACTACTACCGGGTACGCGAGTCCCTGATGGAAGACGAAGAGCCGGAGTTGCTGGAGGCAGTCCACCTCCTCATGGAAGACCGGCTTGGGGCTCTCCCGCCGCCGAGCGGCTTTTCCAGCCAGAACGAACCATTCTGGTCGACCGAGATCATCGCCAACCACATGAATCTCCCGATCGCACTGCTCGAAGAGGAGGCCGAAGAGGCCTTCATCCTCTGGGAAGAACGGTCCGGCGTCCGCCTGACCGAGACCCTCTACCGCCTCCACTGAAGACACCCCCCTCCGAGCTACCCGAGACCTCCCCCTCCCCATGCGGGCGGGGGAGAACCCGCCGGACCGCCACCCCGCTCCCGTCCCTCCCCTCTCCGGGAGTGGCTTTCCGCTCCCGATTGTTGGATCATCCCGTAGAGGGCCTCCCTTTCGGTCGCCGCTTCGGCTGCGGGGTCCCGTGACCACCGTCACACAGGGGCATCTTCCGACTCAGGGCGCACTGACAGAGGGCCACCGTCCGCCTTTCGCCCAGTTCGAGAACGACGCCCAGGCGCCGGCAAAGGCCCCCCCCACTCTCGTCGCACAGGGGCGGGGAGAGACTTTCGCGGCATCCGCAGATGCGGTGGGAACCCGCCTCGAGTTCGATGATCAAAGGGTGGGACCAGGTCAACGGGAATTCTCCATCGACAAAAAGACCGTCGCGGAATGCGGCGGCCCCAGGGAGGAAGACATGCGTGTCGTAGCAGTCCTGTTCCTGATGGCAATAGCGATAAGCGCCATCGTCCACACCGGTCTCTTCGTCTGGAGAAGTTTCACCCCTCCCAAACCGGGAACAACCCCACCCCTCGAGGGAAGAGCAAAATTGCCCTGGTTCCTGACCCGCTGGGGGCGACTCCTCCTGGTCGTCTTCGCCATTCTCACCCTGATCGTGGCGGCGGAACGACTGAAAGAGACCTCCAAACCGATCACCAGCGACTATACGCCGTTGCCTGCCCCCCCCCCATTTACCGAGCGAAGCTCGGCCCACTCCCGGTAACGCCCGGCGAAAAGCGCCTCCATCCGGGCGATCACCGCCGCCTCCTCGCCGCCGAACATCCGCTCCATGACCAGCCGCGAGGCGGCATCCAGGAGCTGACTGTCGGCCTCGATCATGGGGTAGCCGCGCTTCAACCGTTTCAGGGCCTGGATCGCGGTTTCCCCGGGAACAGGCGCCTGAAGAACCGGAGCCTCGGGAACCGATGATTCCGGGATCGGGGGGCAAGAAGCCGAAAGAAACCGGGCAAAGTGGACGACGCTCTCCCGCTCGGAATCGCCAAGCCTCTCCCAAGCCTCCAGCAACGCCTTGAGCTGCCTCTTCCCGGTGGTCATAACCATCATCCCCCCCCCCGCTCCAGACCCACTACTGCTTCCAGCAATAACTCCGGATCTCCTGGACCGATGAGACCGTGGCCAGCTCCTTGAGCACCGTCCCCAACGTCGGATGATCCGGGCTTTCCAGCTCCATGGCGATGATGTAGCTGTCGGCCGAGCGCCCCTGCCCCTGGATGGAGTGACCGTTGACCCCCCTTTTCGCCAGCAATTCCAGAACCGGCAGCAGGGAACCGGTCCGGTGATGGATAATGAAAGTGACCTGGAGAATCTCCGACCGGGTGGTATGCGCCCAGGCCCCCGGGAGCCACTGACTGCCCTGGGCCTTGGCACAGTCGGCACGATGCACAATCCAGCGCCCGTCGCCGGAAAGACGACCGATGATGGCATCACCCGGCACCGCCATGCAGCAGGTCGACCATAGAATATCCGGACCGCTCAAGGTGGTCAGAAGAAAATTGCCCGACAGGGTCCGCTTGATGCCATCGACCGGGATATCGCGATTCTTCAGGGCCTGCTTGATCAGAGTCCTGGCGCGAGCGGTCTTGACGACGTCCAACCAGGCCCGCTGCGGCCTGGCCTCCTTGGCCGTCAAAACCCGCACCACATCCCCGTCCCCCAGCGGATGATCCGGGGGACGAACAATGCCGTTGACCTTGGCACCGACGCACCGCTCCCCCAACTCGGTATGAACCAGATAGGCGAAATCGACTACCACCGAGCCCACCGGGAAGGTGAGCCGATCCCCCCGGGGGGTGTAGACATCCAGGAGGTCCGGCAACACATGGGCATGGACCTCGGACATGCGCAAATCGCTGTCGCCCAAGGTTGCCAACAACCGCATGTAGGGGGCCATGTCGGGACCGCTCTTGCCCCACTGGGCAAGGACCCCTCGACGGTTGGTCGCGTGATCCTGGGAACGAACCACCTGGACAGTGAACGGCTGACCCTCCCAGAACACCCGGCTGGTCAAAGCACGAAAGCCATTGATCCTGGGAGCATTGAGATAATCCCGGATATGTCGCGGCAGCGGCCCGAAAAGGGTGTGCATCTTTCCCAGGACCCGCCAGGCCTTGTCGTCGTCATCGACGAAAAGGCGCAGCCGGAAAACCGGCCATCCCACCCGCTGCAAACGCCCGGTCCCAGGCTTCTCGGTCAGGTAGAAAAAATCGGCGATCTTCTTGCTCTCCAGAGAAAAATCTCGGGCCAGATCGTCGTGAAGAACCACTTCCAATACCTTCAGCAGACGATTCATGCCCGCCGCTCCCTGCTTCTGCAGGGTGGTCAGATTTTTCATCGCCCGCTGATACTGTACCGGCATCAAATGCGGCAGAAAGTGTTCGATCAGCCGATCAGCGACATCCATCATGCCAAGGCGACGGGCCACCCCGACGTAGATCAGCCCCAGGCTGGCCTTGACCTTCGCCTTTGCCGGTCCGTGTACCCCCAGCGTGGAGGCGTTGTGCAGGACATCGAAAATCTTGATGATGAGTACCCGCAGGTCCTTGGCGGCAGCCCCCAGGATCCGCCGGTAGGTCGCGGGGATATCACCGGTTCCGGTCTGGAGATTGCGGATCTTCGACAGCGCCAGGACCATCTCCAGAACCGCCGGACCAAGGGCCCGTTCGATCTCGCCTCCGGCATCCATTGATGCCGGGGCATCTTCGAGGGAATCGTGGAGCAGAGAGGCAGCGATGGCATCCACATCCAAGAGCCCCCGCTCCAGACACTCCGTGGCAACCTCCAGACAGTGCGTCACGTAGGGGCTTCCGTCCAGCTTGCGAACCTGCCCTTCGTGAAAACGCACCGCCAATCGGGCCGCCCTGGCCACCCGCTCGGCGTTTTCGTCCCCAAGGGCCCGCCGGCAAAAATCCACGAGAATGGCAATCTCATTTTCCAGCGGCATGGGACTCTCAAGACCAAGCAGTAACTTCCAGGCACATCCATCGCCCCTGGTAGCAATACCCCATTCCCTCACTCAACGGCAATACCCAATTGCCCCACCATCCGGACAGAACGGCAGCAAATACCATAAGCGACGGCAGCCTCACCCAGGAAAAGAATGTCATTCCAAGGTGAGCAACAGTGGTGTAAAATCCCCCTGGAGGGTTGTTTTGGCTGCCCCCTCGGGAGCGGGGCGCCCGCAAAGACCCGTAACCACCAAGAGGAACGAGTCCATGCCGCATTGGCCAACCCGACTGCTCCTTCCTGCAGCTCTCGTTGCGGCCTTGGCCGGGGGGAATTATCTCCTCCTCTCGGTCTACTCCAGTCACGATGCGCGGTGGCGAATCTCCGTCGCCGGATTGGCCGGTTGGCTCGACGCCAACGCCAGCTTGCGTGAGCGTCCTCCGCTCGAATCCGATCCCGCCCTCGCAAGTAACACTGCGAATCACCAGCCCGGCGAGAAAGAAACACCCACCGGAAAAGCCGAAATCGATCCGTCCGGTTCCGCCCCAAGGCCAGAGACCACTGCCGCCGTCGGCACAGAGTTCCCCATGGATGCTCCAATGGAGGCCGGGCAGGACGGAGCAATAGACAAATCGGCAGCAACTCCGGCAGGAGATTCCGGTTCGGACCCGGAGAGGCTCTCAACGGAGATCCAATCCCGGAATCACCTCCAGCCCCCTTCGCACCCCGGGGCCTCCCCTTCCCTGCCCGAGACCATCTCCCCCAACGCAGGGCTGGAGAACAAAAGGAATGGAACACATCCCGCGCCGCTCGCCGGAGGAAGAGACCTCGGCCTCCAGTCACCCCTTGGCGGAGCCGATAGCCAGCCCGACTATCGCGCCTTTATGGCCGTATGTGGCAACCCCCCACCCACTTTCCAAAAAGCCGCGTTGGAAAGCTACCGCTCTTGTCGATGGCACCAGCTCTGCCGCTATCGGCAGGCAACAGCCAGACAAATGGTCCAGTGGGGACTCCAACAGTGCCCCGTTGCCGGCGCCAACGCCGCTCCTTGCCGAGCCTATTTCAATGCACTGAACAGTGGGAATGGCGACGACGTCTGCTCCCCTTCCCAAGCCAGGGGGGCCCCGCCCGATCATCAGGTCGATCTGGACCAAACCTACCGGTAACCCGCGCCCAAAGTGGAATCCGTCCGGGAAACATCACCTGTATCGAAACCATGCAACCCAACGAAAGCACAGCTCATCGGTCAGGAGGACCCTTTCCTCCCATATCCTTCCCCTCGGCCAGCATCTCCCGCTGTTTGCGAGCGATGTGCATCGAGAGAACATCACCGGCCCGAACACTCTTGTGACTCAAGTGACAGGCCACCCGCGTCCGACGGTCACGCTCGGGGCCCTGAACGAACACGATCCGGCCATAACAAAGGAACGTCTCCCAACTCTTCCCGTCCACGCTCAACGACAGACGGACCTCCACCGGATCACCCCTCTTCAACCCCTCCCTCCTGGTCCGGAACGCTACCCCGGTCGCTGAAAGATTGACCGGAAAGGGAAACATGGCATCCACCAACCCCAGACTCTCGTCCTTGGGGAAATCATAGTGGGTCAAATCGATGGCATCGAGAGCAGAGGAGAAATTCAACATCTTCTCCGCCAACGTTGGGCTTACCTGGAGCAACGCCTCATAGGCCTTGTCCAGGCCACGACCGACCTCTCGAAGAGACTCTTGAAGCTTTTCCAATTCCTCCCGGATCATCCGCGATCCCTGGACATCCCTGCGCCGAATAAGATCCAGCTTGTCCTTGAGCATCGACAGAAACTGAATGGCCTCTCCCTGATTCTCTCCGAGCTGACCCGCCAATTCGGCGACGACAGCCGCAAGCAACAGCGTCAGGGCGTGGAAAAACTCCTCCTCATTCCCGGAATTGGAACGGAAAAAGAACGTCATCAACTGCTCGGAAAACCAGGACACCAAACGCCGGGCCCGCGAACGCCGCCGCTTCAACCTCTCCTCAAACTCCGCAAGAGCAGCCCGCACCTCCTCTTGCTCGGCCACCCTGGGCCGAAGGGAAAATACCCGGGTCGCCTCGAACTGACCGGTCACCTGGGCAAACTCCACCTCGGAGATCACCTTCCACCCCATGGGAACCAAGTCGTTGACACGATAATCCTGCCGACCGGAATCCTCCATGGGCATCGGGCGAACCAGATCGGCCTTGGCGGGGTCGGCCTTGGGAACAGCCTCGGCCAACTGTTTCCCCTGAGCCAGAATCTTCTCCCATTTGGCCTCCCTCGCCTTGAGGGTGTCCGGAACCTCCTTCGGCGGCAATACCGGCAGATCGACCGTCGGCACCTTGGCGGCCATGGAAGGAGCCACGACGATCCTCTCGACAGGCGGCGCAACGGCAGCCTTGGGAGGAGCCACGACAACCCTCTCGGCGGTGGAGACCCTGACCGCGAGCGGCTCACCCCCGGAAACCTCCCCGCGAACCGGAAGATCGCCCCCCCGAGAAGGAACCGGGGCAACACTCTTCCCTGGCTCCAACCTCGTCAAACCCCGCCCGGCCCCCCCCCCGCGAGGCTCCGGCAAGGTCTCGAAGATACAATCAACTCGAATCCTTTGGCCATCCGGGGAACGCCGGAGGGTCTTGACCCGGGCATAACAGTGCAATTGGACAGGATAATCAGGAACCGGACAATAGCGAAGCTCCAGCCGATCCCCCCGCTTCAGCCCCGTGCGACCAACCCAAAAGTAGAGATCGATCTCTCCTCCCTCGACCAGTTGCGCCCGAGTCGCCTCCAGACGCACCGGCTTGGGGTGGGCAACGCCAAGAAGATGCCCGAACTTACGCTCCAGACTACGAAAAAGCTCCCATCGGGGAGAGTCCGCCTCGGAAACCGGGAAGTGATGACGATCATCGGCATCGCCCAACGCCCGAGCGATCTCCCCATCCAGGCCACTCCGGGTCTCGGGCAGCACCCCAGACTGCTCATAGCGATGAACCACGGCCTCCATGACCGCCGACGGCAGCACCCGCCACCACAGGTGGACGACCCCTGTTCCGCCTACCGGCGCCTTTCCGGATGACGAATCGTCGCTCATGAGCGCCCAGGATCCCGAGCGTCAGCCATTGCGCTTGGCACGTAACAGCTCGGCCTGTTTGCGGAAAATATGCTGGATGAGCTTCTCCCGATGCTGGTCCAGAATCGGCTCGAACTTGCAGGCCATCTTTGCCATGCCGTCGCGGTCATTCATGAACACCTTCATGACCCGCCCATAGCACTCGACCGAAGCCACCGTCTCCAAAGACAACGCCAAACGAAACTCCAGAATCTGCCCCTCGGTCAACTGCGTACCCGCCTCCCAGAACGCCAAGCCGCCGCCGCTTAAATTCACCGGCGTCGGCACCAGCGGCTTCTGGTCCTCACTGGGGTGGAAGAGCCGGATCAGCAGATTGAGCTTCACATCCAGCCGGCTCATGATCTGCGCCAGGGTCGGATCGGCCCGCTCGAGCTTCTTGAGCGGGCCGGAGATATCCAGGGTATCCATCAACTTCTGGATCCCCCCGCTCCGATCCGGAAAGACGCCATGCTTCTCGAAATGGGTCATGACCCGGCGAAATTCTTCCTCCGAAACCACGCGCCAGGAAAAGGGCAGGAGATCATCGACACGGACAAACTCACGCTGCTGTTTCGTGGTATTGGACTCGGCCATAAGAGACTCCCATCAACCTCCTTCATGGGAAGAGTGCCCGGTCGCGGCAGGAGCCGGGGAGGAGGAACCGTAGGATTCCCCCCGGGAAGACGCCGACGGGGCTGCCTCAGGGGAAGCAGACGCAGGGGCTTCCTCCCCCCCCTCCTTCGCCTCTCCTGCAGGCCCCCCCCCCTCCGGGACGGTGGGCTCCCGGAATATCAGGAATTCGACGCGCCTGTTGCGCGCCATGCCAGCCGGAGTCTCATTCCCTTCCAGGGGAGTGTACTCTCCCATACCCGAGGCACGCAGGAGAAGAGGGCTGACCGACGACTGACTCAGAAGGGCGTTGACCAC
The DNA here is from genome assembly GCA_015229005.1 of Magnetococcales bacterium. Classification (GTDB taxonomy): domain Bacteria; phylum Pseudomonadota; class Magnetococcia; order Magnetococcales; family JADGCL01; genus JADGCL01. The sequence continues at coordinate 2,935 of JADGCL010000004.1, read as the reverse complement.
CGCCGCAGCCTGGGCCGCGGTGAGCGACCAATTGGTGGGAAAGGGACTGGTCAAATCGACCGGGTGATCATCGGTATGGGCCAGCACATCGATCCGGCTGGAGCCCTCGGCCAGCAATGAGGCAAGCAACTTCACGGTCGGCCCCACTTCCTTACGCAGGATAACCGTCCCCGGCGCCGTAAAAAGGAAATCACCCCTGATGCGGATGATGAAACCTTCCCTGGCATCGACAATCTCGACATCGCCGCTGCCGACAAGGGCCGACAGGGCAGACTCCACCCTCTTCTTCCGCTGGACCAGCCGCACACTCTGTTCGAAACCGACCCCCTCTTCGGGCACCGCCACCACCCCGGCAAGCGGCGATTCGTCCTCACGCACCGGAAGAGGAATCGCCTCGCCATCTCCGGATCCAAAGGCACCCCGCAACGACCCCACCACCGTCGCAAAACGAACCGGATCCACCCGGGAGATCGAGAGAAGCAGAACCAGCAGGGCAAAGAGGAGAATCATCATCGCCCCGACCGCAACCCCCCACGAGGGAAATCTCCCCATCCGATTGGATCGACCGCCGGCCATGCCTTACTCCCCGGTTTCCGCGATTCCCGACAGTGCCGACGGCAGGTGGATCACCCGAGATCTCTCTGCGAGGTAGGAAGAGCCGCCTTCAAGGCCTCCTGCAACGAACGGGGATTGATTCCCTTCTGGATGCCCATCATGCCATCGATGATGACCCGACGATTGAGCTGCTCATCGGCGCTGACGTCCCCCAGTTTCCCAGCGATCGGGACGGCCCAAAGATAGGCCAGGAGAAGACCATAGAACGTACTGAGAAAGGCCAGGGACATGGCCGGTCCGATGGAGGCCGGGTCGTCGACACTGGCAAGCATCTGGATAAGTCCGATCAACGAGCCGACCACACCGTAAACCGGCGCAAATTCGCCGAAACTCTCCATGATGGCGACTCCCTTCCGATGGCGTTCGGCGAGATAGGCCACCTCCTTGCTCAGGATTTCGGTGAGAAACTCGGGATCCGCCCCATCCACACATTGATTGACGGCACCCTGGAGAAAGGCATTGCCCGATTTCACCTTCTCCAGGGCAAGGATACCATCCTTGCGGGCAATATTGGCCATCTCGACAAGTTGATTGATGATCTCCTCCGTCGGTTCCACCCGGACCACGAACGCCTTCATCATCACGGCGAAGGCCCCGACCACCTCACTCACCTTGTGACGAACACAAACGGAGGCGATCGTCCCACCGACAACGATGAGAAAACTCGGGATACTGATGAAAAACACGAGGCTGCCACCAAGCAGAATGGCGGCTGCGATCAGGACGATTCCCAGAACAAGGCCAATCAAGGTTCCGATATCCATGGCTCGGACTTTCCCCTGCCGCGTTGCCGATACCGTCCGGGATGGAAGCGATCACGACTATGGCGCCGGAATCATCATGCAAATACAGGGCCAACCAAGAAGGCCCCTCAGGCCGATTCATGGAGCCTGTCACAGAGAGGCCCTCCATGCCCATTCTGCTCGCAAGAAAGACGCGAACAAGCGACCGCCTCCCTTACGGAATCATTCGGTTGCACCGATCGATTCCGGCGGCGCATCCCGGCACCGCAGAGTCTGTCGCATGCTGCGACAGACTTCCATGCCCCCGTCCTACCCCCTGAAGGCACCAAGAACCGCCCACTCCTCCAGGATATCGACGTTCCACCCGGTCATCCCCAATCCGTCGTAGGTCCCGAGGATGGCCTCGACGTGGGTCTCAAGCAGCCCGGATAATATCAGATTGCCGCCGGGTGCCAAGACCCGAACGATATCAGGGGCCAGTTCCAGCAAAACATTGGCCAGAATATTGGCCACCACCGTATCGAACACACCACCGGGAACTCCCCCCTGGGTCCGGGTGATGACCTGGCCCGAGACCTGGTTCAGACCACAGTTCTCGATACAGGTTGCGGTGGCGATCGGGTCAATATCCGTGGCCAACACCGAGACGGCTCCCAGTTTGGCTGCGGCTATCGCCAGGATGCCGGAGCCACATCCCAGATCGAGCGTCCGCCCCAGCAATCCGTCGTGCGCTCGTCTCTCCAGAGCCACCAGACAGCCACGGGTGGTAGGGTGACTGCCGGAGCCAAACGCCATGGCCGGGTCAACGCGAAGCACCACCCGGCGATTCCCGACAGGCGGTTCCAGCCAGGAGGGAAGCACCAGCAGACCTTCCCCCACCGCCACCGCCTGACTGTGAGCCCTCCACGCCTTCTCCCAGTCACAATCGACAACCTCCCTCCAGACAGGTGCCGGCAACCCGAGACCAAACCTGGCGAAATACAGCGGGAGCCTGATTTCGATCTCACGAACCGAGGATTCCAACATCCCGTAAAACAATCCCCGAAGTACCACTTCCTCCGGATCCGGACCCAATTCCGTGGTCACGGCGATCGCCCCCAACTCCTCAAGAATCCCCCCGACGACGATCTCCTGAGCAGCCCCAACCCGTAATACCAATTCATAAATCATGAATCACGCTACCCCGTTGACACCCATCCCCCCCCGGCAGTATAAGGGACCGGTTGGACGGACGCACCGGTGCGCGTTCGCTTGGCACCCGGTGATGGGTTTCTCCGAGTGCCGGGTTCCGCGTACACCGCCTTTGGTGGTTCTCGAGCTTCCGTCCATCTTCCGGTGCCCAGGTAGCTCAGTCGGTAGAGCAGAGGACTGAAAATCCTCGTGTCGGTGGTTCGATTCCGCCCCTGGGCACCATAAAAATCAGTCAGTTACGGCCTCCCCCGCAAGCTTGACCGACCGGCTCTGTGTAATTCCTGTGTAACTCTGCCAGAATAAATCATTCCGCTTGGCGATATCGCTTGGTGGCCTGACACCGTTTCATGCAATCAACGTTTTGTGATATAAAGGCTTTTCCGATC
>JADGCL010000049.1 GCA_015229005.1 Magnetococcales bacterium | reverse complement strand
TGCGCTACGCGGCTTGGCGGTGGTCGAAATTTACACCACTCCCGGGGACACTACTGCTTTCCCGTGCAGGAAGGTCGAGAGATTGGCCTTGCCGAAGAGGGTGATGAGCGTTTCGTTCTCGCCAATCCGGATGGAACCTCTGGCCTCCTGGCGGAAGTGGCCGGTGCCATCGGTGTTGATGAAAGGCCTCTTCTCATTGTCGTTGATTCCTTCCAGGAGTCGGCGTAAGCTGACGGAGTCTGGTTCGGCTGGGACCGAGCGGTTTCTTGGGGGGACGCCCCCGGGCGCCGAATACATATCCGCTTCCACCTCTTCGGAGGGGTAAACCTCGCCAGACAGCGGTGCCTGTGGTGAAGGAGTCGGGACGCCGGCGACTTCACGTCGTCCGGGCGCCGTTCTTTTCTGTGGAACTCCCAGGTTGTAAAGCCTGTAGACTCCACCGACGTTCAGAGCTGTTTGGCCTTCATGCTCCTTGACGGTCATTTTGGCGACATAAATCCATCCCGAATGGGAAAAAGCTCCGTATAGACGATGTATCTTCCGCACGCCTTCTTTCGTTTTTGCGTCTGCATGGGTTTCCACTAGAACTGAACTGGAAAACAACTCAGGTAAAACCCTGGCGGCGTCGAAATGGGCAATCTGATTAATTGACTCGCGAAATGAATTGACGGCATGCTTGAAATCATTCTTTGACATGACCACCCCGCCATCTGGCAAGTCGGGGTGAACCATCCGAACGGGTTCTCTGGAATTTTTCTGAAATAAAGCGTCCTCGGCTTCCTTTATCGCTTCGCCAAGAAATTTGCCTTGGGGTATGTCAACCTCCGGCACCTGAACAATGGTGACTTCCCGGTCGAGATCGACGCCTGGATTCAACGGCTGAAACAGGGTCTCGGTCTGTTGGTGATCCTCTTGCTGAAGCCGTTCCAGGGCCTCTTTGATTTCGACGTTGGGGGCATCGAGCCCGAGTCCGAGCTGGTTGAGGGTTTCCACCAGGTCGTTGACCGGGCCGGAAAAGGCCAGGATGGCCTCGTTCTCTTCTCCGGTGCGCCAGGGCTTGCCAGCCACCTCGGCGCGAAGGGCCTCCATGACTGACTCAACCTTGACGTAGCCGTTGTCGTCGGTTTCGGCATCGAAGTCGGTCAACCCGGAATCCCGGTGGAAGAGTCCCGGGAATCGACCTGGGGTGATATCCATCGCCGCCAGCTCGCCGGCGATGGGGCTACCCGTGCGCACCCCGCCCCGCTCGCGGAGGGCGGCGATCACCGGGTATTTGGGGAGCTTGGGACCGGATCCTTGACGGGCGCGATCGATGAGAAGATCCAGCTCATCCACCGGGGTTTTCCGCAACCCCTCTGGCAGGGCCTTCCGGATGCGCAGATTTTGGCTCTGGTAGAGTTCCCACGGGTCGATCCCGGCCCGCTCCGCCATGGTCGAAAAGAACGCTCCGTGCAGGGCCGCTTCGTGAGCGGCGACGTCGGGCAATTTCCCTGCCGCGATCAGTTGCGCCTCGACGTCACGCACGACCCTGGAAGCCGAACCGGCTTTCCTGACTGCCGCCACTGCGCCCTCGGCTGCCTTGGCGACATCGGTATGGATCCTGGCGGCATCGCGGCTTTCCCGGTAAGTCGGCTCCTCGGGATCGAGGCGGATATCATCCAACAAGCCGGCATGATGCTCGGTCGGGGCCAGGTGTTCGAGATAGGTTTCGGCGGGGATGACAACGTCGCCGCCGGTAAGCCTGGCCTCGTTGAACTGCCCGGAGATGCCAAGCTGTTCGGCGATCTGGGAGGGATCCTGTCCAACCCCCTGGAAATACTCGGTGAAGGGATCGACGGGGATCCGAATGGCTTCGAGGCCGTTTTCCTTCACCTTGGCCAGAAAGGCGCGAAAGCGGTCCGGAATGCGGGCGCGAAGCCTGGAATCAGAGGCGGCCTCGCCCAGTTCGGCGAGCCTTTGCCGTTGCTGTTCGGCCCGTTTGGCGCCTGGGCTGAGGGCCAGCGCCAGACCGCCACCGGCCCCGGCGCCGATGATTCCGGCATCGACCAGGCGGCGCAGGGCCTCCCACAGGGGCGTCTCTTCATCCAGGACCCCGTTGTCATAGCCGAGCTGGATGGCCTCGGTCACCATTTCCTGCCCCCCCTCGGCGAGGGCTGCCTTGAGGAGGCGGCGGAGAGGCAGGCCCCCCTTTTCGGTCAATACCCCCAGGGAAAGCCGTTCGGTGAGAAGCTCCGCGACGCCGTACACCAGGGCGTCTTGAGTGGCTCCCCCCGGGGTTCGCCCTGCGGCCCGACTCTTCCCGTAGCGCTCGCCGCCGACCTGACCACCGATCATCGCCGCGCCGACGGCAGGGCTTCCGGTGGCCCCCGTGGCGAAAACTGCCGGTGCCATCCCGAGGACGGCGCCGACAATTTCCGTGAGGTAATATTGCGCGGAATCGTGGTCGAGGTCCGGAGCGTTTTGCTTGGCCTGGAACGATTCGGCGCTGTAGATGTCCCGCCCGACCTCGGCCTCCTGTTGGCCGAGGGTGGCCATCGCCCGGGAGACGCTCCGCATTTCCTCCGGGATGCGATCCTTGCCCAGGACGCGCTCCCAAAGATCGAGGCCCGATGCAAGTTGCGACTGCTGGTGCTCTCCCGCCGCTTGCAGGATCCCCCCCATGGCGGCCTGCCATTGATCGGGGATGGTCTCGACCCGTTTTTTGAGCCCCTCCCACCATCCGTCACGCCGAGAGAGCATTTCGATGCGCCGGAGCGTTTCGAGATCGTCATGGGCGATCCTGGCGTTCTTCGGATCGGCGAAGAACCCACTGGTCGCAGGGGCATCCGCAAGCAGAGAAGGCAGGTCGATCTCTGCCAGGAGGGCCTCTTTCGCCACCTCCAGGGGGATGGCCGCGGCGGTTTCCGGGGAGACGCCGATCCGCCTGGCTCTGGTCAGGTTGGCGGCCTCCCGGTCCGGGTTTGCGTCAAGAGCCGAAGAGAGCGAGAGTTCGAGGCGGGACAAGCCGGTCTGTTTGGCCTTCATCTCCTCGGCAAGATCGTCGGCAAGATCGTCGTAAACGCCCATTGTCAATCGACCTTTCCCAGCTCTCTGGCCTTCTGGTACATCGTGAGGATATTCCGCTCGGTCACTTCGAGACCCTTGGCCTCGAGGGCTTTGACGATTTCCCGGGAAGCCTCTTCGGGCACGCCCTCCACGACCGGGTAGAATTTGGCCTTTTCCTCACCCGTCGCCTCGAATCGATGGGCCTTCCTGTCGGGGAGATAGGGTCTGTCGATCCTTCCCGGCAACAGGAGCCGGTGCATGATGCCGGTGATTTCGTCCCTCCCGGGGTCTTTTCCGGTCATGATGGAGTGCTTGACCACCTCCTGATCGAGCTGATCGAGGAATTTGGCCCGCGTTTCCTTGTCCTCGATTCCCTGTTGGTCGAGGAGCCGACCGGCTTCCTGTTGCAGGGTCAAAATGCGTTTCGCTTCCCTGTCCTGGCCGGCGGGTTTGCGCAGCGCTGCCTGCTTGTCGGCGAGACGTCTGAAATCCGCTGGAGAGAGGAAAGGTTCGTGTTCGAGAAGATTTTCGGAGATGAACTCTTCCGGTCTTTCTGCCGCCATTAACGTCAGTGAGTAGAGTGTTTTGTTGTCGCTTTCCGTCTTCTGCTTTCGCGCTTTCATCTCGGCGAAACGGATCATTCTCGCCTGTTCGCCTGGTGAGACGATGCCTATGGCAGGGTTGTCGAGAGTCGGGGCCTTCAGGAAGACGTTCCACGCCTCCTGAGTCTGGCGGCGTTCCGTCTGTTTCACCGCCCGGTTCCGTTCCGCGTAGCGGATTCGCAGCCTGGAGACCACCTGGTCTCTGAGGGCGGGATCTTCGATGCTCCTGGCCCGCGCCATTGCGGAAGTCTCGTCGAGGCCGGCCCCGAAGATCGCATCCTCGGCCTGTTGGGCCTGGCCACGAAGGGCGACTGCGGCCAGGGTCTTTTCGATCCTCGGGAGAAGGCTTGCCTCGATCTGACCCTGATGTTCCTGGAACCAGGCCCTGGCTTGACCAGGGTCGGTCACGAGGAGATGGTTGATCGTGTTGACGTGCTGGGCGGATAGGAGGCCCTCTTGGGCGGCTTCCAGCGATACCACATGTCGGCCACGGTTCCCGCACTTCCCAGGAGTGAAGTTCCGGCGGCAGTGATTCCGGCCTGGGCGGCACTCCTGCCGGCGGCAAGCTGGAACCCGGCCTCGGCGCCCTGATTCGAGGCTTCGATCCTGTGCCCCCAGGCCGCCCTGGCGGCGTTGCTGCGGATGGTCAGGGCGTCGAGTTCCCCCCACTGCGCCGTGTCACTGAGGAGATCGAGAGGAGTCCCCCCTTCCAGGGCAAGGCCCGACCCAGCCATGGTCGCGCGTTGCCTGCCGGCGAGCTGGGATATCTGGAGCCGGTGCCGCCGTTCCTCCTGCCTGCCTCTGGCCTCGCTGTCCTCGGCCTGCCATTCGGCAAGCTGTTGGTTGTTCCGGCTGACTGCGGCCTGGTACTCTCCCTGGGCTTTCGCGGCCCTCCCCTGCTGCAGGGCACCGGCGGCGGAAAGCAGCCCTGAAGCAGCCGAGGCGGCAATGGCAACCTCCATCACGCACATGGGCGACATCCAACCTGAAGATGGAATCGGCAAAACGGTGTCCGGTACGGGCCGAGGGACACCGGAGTATCAAGCGAGAAGCCGAGCCATTGCAGCCACCGGATAGCCGGGGTATTTGCCGCCGCCACCTGGTTGACCAACAAGTCAAAACCACCGGACAACCGTTTGAGATATTTTCTGGAGGCACGAAGGAACAACCGGGGATTCCGGTCGATCTTCGCGGTTCCGACCAGCCAGGGGACCCCGATACGTCCGACCGATCCGGGTTGGGGACCGATGCCGAACAGGGCCAGAGGTTCCCCGTTGATGAGCGCCAGTCGCACCGTGTCTCTGGAGGCCTCGACCGAGGCACGCAAGCCCGCTTCGACGGATGGCCACCCCATGGCCAAAGCCTCCTCCCGATCGACCTGACGCAGGTGAGGCAGGATGCGCGCCACGTCGTCGACAGTGGCCTTTCTGACGGTCAGTTCAGGAACCAAGGTCAACCTCCGGAATGATGGCCAGCAAAGAGAGCGGCAAGGGGTGATCCTGGCGAATGCAGACGCGACCGTTGCTATCCCAGGAGGGGGGGAGCGTCACCTGGCGGTCCCCGGTAAAGAGCGGGATGGGAGTGTCCCATTCGCCTGCGTGACGTTCCTTCATCTCGACAAGTTGGGCCGTGGTTGGGCCGACCTTGACCCCTCGGCTCTTTTCGAGACGCAAGGTGACCGCCGAAATCCTCTTTTTCCTTCCCTGGATCGTCCCCCCGGGCAGGGGGAGATCCAGGTTGAGGGTCTCGATATCGGTCGTGAAGGGCAGGCCCACATGGATGGCGCCGGCTGGCTGCGGCAAGGTCACGGAGCCGGCGGCGACGGAGAGTCCGGGCACCACATTCCCGTCCGCCAGTGCGATCACCGACTTTCCCTCCAGGTGATCCAATCCGGAAACCGTAGTGACAGGATCACCGGAGCGGCTCAACCCGCAATCGACGAAAAAGGCCTCTTCGCATGTGGCCAGAAAGCGTGTTTCCAAGCGTTCGACAAAGCGCCGGGTGGCGCCGTTGACGGTTCTGCGGATCACGAAATAGACGGCATCCTCCGAGCCCTCACTGACGGAACAGACGCTTTCGAAGGTGCCCTCGGTGTCGTGACGATGCCAGGCCACGACCTCCTGTTCGGCGTTGAAGGTAAGGCCGAGCAGGATACCGTCATCACGCACAGCCCAAACGATGGCGTGAGGCGCTTGGGCAAAGGTCCATTCCTGGATTGCCCGCCCTTCGAACAGGTGACTGGCCAGAAGGGAAAGGTTGGAGCCGGTGTAACCGTCCGACTCGAACCGATAGCCCAGATTCCGGATCACGGAGCCCTTGTCCTGGACGAAAAGCACGGTGTCACCGATCACCAGGGGAGGCACCGGCGAGGATCCGTGGAAGCTTTGCGGGCGGAACCGCAGAGAGGTGGGGGTCATGACCTCCCCGGACCCGGGGCCTAGGGTCCACTCCCCGCCACTGGTGAGAACCACCAGGTCACGCATGGAGACCATGGAGCGGATGGCGTTGACCTGACGCGAGGCCAGGGTGACGGTGATGGCGTCATCGTCCTGCACCGGGGAGGAGACGGTCATGTTTTCGTAATTTCCGGATCGGCTCATCCAGATCGTCGACGGGGCATTGAGGCTGTTGCCGTAAACCGCCCTTTGGTCATGCAGGGTGATGGATCCCGGATAGTTTCCTGCTCCGGAGAACGGGTTCCTTGCCTTCGGGGGGGTGATCCCGACGGCGGGAGAGAGGTTGTCATCGGTGAAGCTGGTCGCCTCGGTGGTGCCGATCAGCCCGTCAATGCCGTTAACCTGCCTGTAGACGTTGTAGTTGACAGCACCGGCAACAGCATTCCAGGCGATGGTGATCGTATCGGTCCCGGTCAGCTTGGCGGCGGCAGAAGTCGATCCCGTCCCTGGCAAGCTCTCCTCGAGGGTCTCCTGCTTGTTGGCTGTCACCCGGTAATGGTAGGTTTCAGCGCCGCTCGTCTTGGGTGTGACGGTGATCCCGGTAGGGGCCGGGATGGAGGGGGCGAAGGTCATGACCGCCAAGGTCCAAAGGTGATGCGCCGTCCGGCTCAGCTTGCGCGGGGCGTGGCTGGGGTGAACCAGGAACAGGACGTCCGCCGACTGCACGAAACCCAGGGCCGGCAACTGCGCCTCCAGATAGGGGGTGGTGATTTCGACCGGCACCGCCCCATTCATGACCAGCCCGCCGTTCATCACCACCCGCATGGACTGGTCCTCGAAGATCAGGACGTAGGTCTGCTCCGTGTTGAACTGAAACGGGATCAATCTGGCTCGCTTGCCGTTGTTTTTCACGGCGGCGACGAGACGGGTTCCCCTGGTCGTCGGTCTGAACCCGGACCTGGCGGCTTTCGAAGATGAAGGGAACAACGGACGCAGAGACGGCGTTGGGGCAGGCGTCGCCCGCCCCGGAGATCGGGGGATTCATGACAGGTTCCTTGGGCTCAAGGAAGCCTGCCACAACCCGATGCGAATCGGAGATGTGGCGGGCGGCGCGAGGTTCGCATTCCCGGTGCCCAAGGAGACCGGTGTCCCCGAAGGGACCCTCGCGCAACCCTCCACGCGGCCTGCGGACGCAAAAAAAGCGCCAACATGCACGGATGGGCGCTCGTGCGCCTTGGAACTTTCCGGGATGCGAACCCCGACCCCGGTTTGTTGCCGGGGCGAGGTCGATGGTGCGACAGGTGTTTGGCACGTGTCAAGGTTTATTTCGGCATGCCTTGCGGTGGCGTGGGATGGCGAAAGAGCGGGAAATTGACGCGCCGGATTTCTGTAGCTATGATAAATCCCATGGAGATTGAGTTTGACCCTGCCAAAGACGTGGCGAATCTGGAGAAGCACGGTGAGTCCCTGCACGCGGCGGCGGGACTTGATTGGGAGGCGGGGCTTTTCGCCCCCGACTATCGGCGCGACTACGGCGAAGAGCGCTGGGTCGGTTACGTCACCAAAGGGGGGCGGCTCTACTGCGTCGTGTTTGTGGATCGCGGGGATGTCCGCCGGATCATCAGCTTGCGCAAGGCAAACAGAAGGGAGTCCAGGCGCTATGCCAGAGACATACATGGGACTCATCCTCCCCACTCCTGAAGAGGATGAAGCCATTGCCCGAGGGATTGCCGAGGACCCGGACACGGTTGAGTTGACTGACGAAGAATTCAAGGCCATGCGGCCTCTCCGTGGCCGACCTGCTTCTCCCGACAGGAAGGTTCTCCTGTCCGTGAGGTATTCTCCGGAAGTCGTGAATTTCTTCCGGGCCACGGGACCAGGCTGGCAAACCCGCATGGACGACGTACTGCGCGAATGGGTGGCGGCGCGGCAGCGATGAGCTGCGCGATGGCCCGCTCGGGGTCAGGATCCCGAGGCCTGTGGATTTCGGCGCAGATGCCATACGTTGGGTCGACGACTACGAGGCCGTAGGCTTTGTCGCGGTGGCGGGTGACGAACCACGGACCGAGGGTAATGGGCTGCTCGGGGGTGGTGCTGGAAGAAGATGCAGGGGTGGTATTGCATGTGGCGGTCATGCGCGTGCTCCGTTGGTCGCAATTACCGGAGCCGAGCATGGTTTCAAGATGCCGGACTCCGGGGGTTGAAACCCCCACCAACGGTTGGGCAGCCGTGTCTTTAGGCTTGCGCCTTGGACATGGGCACGGTTCCCCCGGAGTCTGGCGTTTTGGGAAATGCAGGAGTTGCGCCAAACTGCGGGCGCAAAAAAGCCGCCATGGCTCTCGGGGGCGGTTGTCCGCCGTTGGTTGTGGAGGGTTTCAAGCTCCGGTCCCGAGGCTATTCCTGCGGCTGGATGGGTGTCAAGGGGTATTTCGGCATGCCTTGCGCTGGCGTGGAGTGGCGAAAAGAGGGGAGACCCATCCGAGGGGATCTGGTACGATAGTCGAAAAAGGAGACTGCCGTGAGCATTGCCGTGACGTTCGATACCCATGCTTACATCAAGCGCCTGATGGAGGTCGGGGTTCCTGGCCCCCAGGCCGAAGCCCAGGCCGAGACCCTGAACAGGGCTAGGGCTCTGGACGAGGCCCTCCATGGCAGGATGGCCGAGCTGGCCACCAGGAAGGACCTTGATGTCAAGATTGCCGAAACCAAGGCCGACCTCGTCAAGTGGATGTTCGGCGTGGCCGCCGGGCAGGCGATGTTCATCATCGCCATTCTGAAGATGTTCCCCTCCCGCTGAATTCTGGTCGCTTATGGGATGAACCTCGTTCTCGCCTTTTCGTGATATCGCCGCACCCTGGCCTCGCCCTCCGGGGTCACCACCCATTTGGGATGAACCTCGTTCTCGCCTTTTCGTGATATCGCCGCACCCTGGCCTCGCCCTCCGGGGTCACCACCCCTTTCGGAGTGGCCCAGCCTTTTTCGACCAGAGCTGCCATCGTCCGCTTGGGAATGCCCATTCCGCCATCGTAAGTAGGCGTGATTTTTCCAGTCGGGCTGCGCATCCCGTTTTCCAAAGCGCATCTCTGCGCTTCGGTCAGTGCGATCTCCTTCATCCCAGCTCCTCCTTCGGTTCTTCTTTCAGCCCGAGTTTGACGGCGATTTCGTGCGAAACGCCCCTGAGCCCCTGCAGATCCCCGTAGATGACCTTTTTCACAGTGCCCACATAGAAACCGCGTTCTTCCGCATAGAAACCGCGTTCTTCCGCCCATTGCTTGTAAGTCACGCCATTTTGGCGCAATGCTTGCTTGATTTGTTCTGGGGTTCTGGCCATCGGCGTCTTCTCGGGTTGGTTTGGGGTCTGCTGGACGGGGATTTTGTGAGATCTTGATCAAGATATCAAGAGGATTCGCAATATATTGCGAATATGTCGCGTAAATGGCTGATATATCTAGCAGTTTATCGGTTCTTGTTGGGTCCGATGGCCCTATGGGGTTGGTTCGCAAAACCGGGATAGCTTACGGCTCAGCTACAAAATATTTGAGTGGTGGCACCCCAAATATCGAAAACGTCATAAAAATATCCGATGCTTACGGGGTTAGTCTGGATTGGCTTCTGACCGGGGAAGGCCCGATGCGGCGGGAGGATGTCATTCCGCTTCCCAACCCCGGGGAGCTGGAGGATTTCGTGATGGTGCCTCGGCGCGATGTGCATGCCTCTGCCGGCCATGGCTCACTGGTTCACAGCGAACACAGGATCGTGGAGCGCCACGCTTTTCGCCGGGAATGGTTTATCGGGCGGATGGGGCTCTCGGAGCAGGAATCCGACCTGATTCTGGTGGAAGGGGATTCGATGTTCCCCACCTTGAGCGACGGCGACATGGTCCTGGTTGACCGGCGGATTCAAACTCTGCGGGGAGATGCCGTCTACGTCATCCGCATCGAGGACGAATTGCGCATCAAAAGGGTATGCCGCCACCTGGATGGGTCGCTCCATGTCAAGAGCGACAATCCAGTCTATCAGGAGCAGGTCATTCCCCCTGGCGGAAACGGGACCGCGCTGCACATCGTTGGGAAGGTGGTCTGGGCGGGCAGGAGGATGTAGTGCGATCGAAGAAGCAACGGAGGCTTGCCGAAAATCTTGGCACGAGGTCGCGACCATTTTGCCCCAGCCGGCAAAATGGTCGCTTATGTCAAGAAAAAATGCGTCCTGCTATCGTTCACCTACTTCTTGCCCCCGCATCGCGCCGGTCGCCCGTTGCATAGCCTCGCGCACCGGATCCAGGGAGAGCCGGGCATAGATGGCGGTGGTGGCCTGGGACTTGTGGCCCAGTCCCTTGCCGATGACTGGCAGAGACGCCCCACCGATGGCCATCCAGGATCCCAGCGTGCGCCGGAGATCATGAATGCGGGCGTCCACTATCCCGGCCCGGGCCAGGATCCTCTCCCAGGCCTTGCGGGGCTCAACCAGGTGTCCGGTCGCGCTTTTGGGAGCGGGGAACACCCGCTCCGAGGTTGCCCCCTCCTTCAGCCGCGACAGGATCTCCACTACTTCGGGGACCAGGGGGATGGTCAGCGGGGTTTTGTTTTTGGGGTTTCCGGCAGTTGACGCGACGACTTTTAATCTGTGGGTCACTGGTTCGACTCCAGTACGGATCACCAGGCAAGAAAAATCAGAAAATCAAAAAATCACTTGGTGGCTTGGCGGTCATCCGGTCGCCGGTGGCTAGGGTCTCGGTAGTTCCATCACGCTCCAGGGATGTTCTGTCGGCTTGGCTGCCATGGCGGGGGTTCGGTGGCGGTGGTTGGCCATGGCCATGCTCTTCTTCCTTGGGGAGCCCCGGGTCGTACAGTGGTGTCCCTCTCTGCTCCGAAAACTCACGCCGATATGGGGGATGAGCGGCTCACTTTCCGTTGATGCGCTCATCTGGCAAATCATTCATGAGTCCCCGAGGCTTTTCATGGCGATTTCGTGGGTGTCGCGGGAGAGTCCCGGGGCGGCGAGAATGCGTTCCAGTTCAAGCCGCATCAGGGCCTGCCGGCGTGGTTCGAACTGACGCCAGGAGCGCAGGGGTTGAAGCAGGCGGGCGGCCATCTGTGGATTCAGCGGGTCCAATTCCAGGATCCGGTCGGCGACGAAGCGGTATCCCTCCCCGGAGGCGAGGTGGAAGGCACGGGGATTGCCGGAGCTGAAGGTCCCGATCAGGGCACGGACCTTGTTGGGATTGGTCAATTGGAAGAGTGGGTGGTGCATGAGCTTCCGGACCTGCTCCAGAGTGGTCAGTGACGGATGCGCCGCCTGGACGGCGAACCATTTGTCCATGACCAGGGTATCATGCCGCCATTGGTGGTGGAACTCGTCCAGGGCCTCTCCTCCGGGGGCCCCACCTTGCCCGACCAGGCAGACCAGGGCAGCGATACGGTCGGTCATGTTGTCGGCCCCACGGAACTGGGTCATGGCCAGTTCGATCGTCTCCGGGTCGGTTGTCTCCGCCTCGTCTCTGGTGCTGAGGTACTCCAGACAGAGATTCCGCAAGGCCCGCCTGGCGACCTCCGGGGCTGTGAACCGATAGGGGGAGGCGGAACCTTCTCGGGCATGGATGGCCAGAAACGATTCCCGCAATCGGACTGCCAACGTCTTCCGCAAGGTTTGCCGGGCGGCGTGGATCCGCTCGGGATCGGTCGGTAGCATCCGTCCCTGGAGATAGACTGTAGAGGGCAAGGCCAGGGAGATGGCCTGCCATGCCTTGTCCACGGTGGTGTCGTTCAGAGTTTCGGCGAATGTCCAGAGGAACTCCTCGTCCACTGTTGACGCGGCGGGATCCCCATCCATAAGCCGGAAGATTTCCGACTCCATCAGCGTTTGCCCGGCATCCCAGCGGTTGAAGAGGTCGCGATCATGGCGCCAGAGGAAGGCGAGATCTTCCCGGCGCCTCGGACTTGTGAGCTTGACCGGGGCTGAAAAGCCGCGCAGCGGTGAGAGCCGGGGTGGTTCCTTCAGGCCGACCAGACGAAAACGGTTCCTCGCCTGCTTCAGGGAGAGTACCCGGGTTGTCTTCCCGCCGTTGTCATCCCCTTCCAGAAGTACCGGCAACTCGCGTCCGTCGGTGGCGAGCAATCCCAGGGCGAAGGGGATGTGCAACGGTTCTTTCACAGGCTGCCCGGGGGTTGGGGGACAACTCTGGCTCACCTCGAGAAGCAGTATCCCGGAATCGGCCTCCCAATGGCTCTCCCACTGCAATTCCGGGGTGCCCGCCTGTCGGTACCAGAGACGAAACTGGCCGAGATCGCAACCGTTCGCGGCCTCCATGGCGGCGACGAACTCCTCCACGGTCACCGCTTGGCCGTCATGACGCGCGAAATAGAGATCCAGGCCACGGCGGAACCCTTCCGTCCCGAGGAGGGTATCGAGCATGCGCACCACCTCGGCACCTTTGTCGTAGACCGTGGTGGTGTAGAAATTGTTGATCTCCATATAGGAGTCGGGCTGCACTGGGTGGGCGGTGGGACCGGCATCTTCGGCGAATTGATGGGTTCGCAGTTGGCGCACGTCGGTGATACGCTGGACGGCACGCGAGTGAAGGTCGGAGGAGAACTCCTGATCGCGAAAGACCGTCAATCCCTCCTTCAGGCTCAACTGAAACCAGTCGCGGCAGGTGACCCGGTTGCCGGTCCAGTTGTGAAAATACTCGTGGGCGATGATGCTCTCGATGGCCTCGAAATCCTGATCCGTGGCTGTTTCCGGGCGGGCCAGGACATACTTGGCGTTGAAGAGGTTGAGCCCCTTGTTTTCCATGGCCCCCATGTTGAAATCGTTGACGGCGACGATCATGTAGAGGTCAAGATCGTACTCCCGACCGAATCGGGTCTCATCCCAGGCCATGGCCTTTTGCAGGGACAGCAAAGCGTGTTCGCATTTATCGGCATTGTCATGCTCGACGTGGATCTCCAGGGTCACCTCCCGCCCCGAGAAGGTACGGAAACGACCGCGATGGCAGGCCAGATCTCCCGCCACCAGGGCGAAGAGATAGCTCGGTTTGGGGAAGGGATCCTCCCAGGTGGCAAAGTGTCTGCCATCGTCCAACTCTCCCTGGGCGGTGCGGTTGCCGTTGGCCAGGAGGGTAGGCAGGCGGGTACGGTCGCCGATCAGGGTGGTGGTGAAGCGGGCGAGAACGTCGGGGCGATCCGGAAAGAAGGTGATCTTGCGAAATCCCTGGGCTTCGCACTGGGTGCAATAGAGGCCATTGATTGCATAGAGCCCCTCCAGGGCGGTGTTCCGCTCGGGATGGATTCGGGTTTCGATCTCCAGGGTGAATCGATCGGGAACTGTCGGAAGGGTCAATCCCCTGTCGTTCTGGGCGAAGCGGTCTCTCGCCAGGGGGAGACCGTCCAGGGAGAGGGCGGAGAGCTCCAATTCCCGCCCGTGGAGGAAAAGGGGGGCCTGGGGGTTGCCCAGGGGATTGCGGCGGAGTTCCTCCCGGGCGAGAACGCGCGTTTCCCCTTCCGCAAGATGGAAAGTCAGATCGATTCGATCCACCAGGAAGTCCGGGGGGATGTACTCTTTGAGGTATTTGACCGTTCTGTTTTTAGTGGTCATTCCGTTTTCCTTGACCGAAGTGCCCGGGATTAAGGCACTTCGGGATATTTTAGATTTCGATAAAATTATAGAAGAACCTTTTCCATGGCCTTTCCGGAGCGGACCCGATCCAGGAAGTGGCCTCGCCAGTCGGGGCCGAGCAGGCGGCGGGCCAATTCGACCGCGAGGAAGGCCGGGGCCACGGCCAACTCCCGACGATACCGACCGAGACCTTGCAGGCAGGAGGGGCAGGTGGTCAAGGTCTGGACCCGGGCCACGCCGGATCTGAGGTCGATCGGGGGGAGGGAGGTCCTGGTTTCCATCGATTCCGGTGATGGGCTGCCACCGTTCGGGGCGGCCATCTGGCTTTCGATAGCAATGGATTCCGGTGATCGACCGGGATCCTTTGCCGCGGTTGAGCGGCTCCTGCCGATACCGGAAGGGTGAACCTGGGCGAGTCCCTGGCGCAGGGAGGCACTCTTGCTGAAACGGACCTGGGTGGCGATGTCGGGCCTGGCCAGGGCGAACAGCCCGGCCTCGCCGCAACATCGGTCGGTCAGGATCCCGGAGTCTCCCAGGAGCCTCTCGGCCACGGCCAGGGGGGGGTGGATCCGGCTGGGAGAGTGACAGGGGTCATGGAAGAGAAAGCCCTCTCCCCGTGGCGGCGAGGTGACCCCTTTTTCCATAAGATATTCGTGAACGTCCATCACTCGGCAGCCGGGGAAGATGGATTCGAGGCCGTAGTGGCCCATCTGCTTGAGGCAGGTGCCGCAGGAGACCAGGACGGTCTTGATCTCGAGATATTTGAGAACAGTCGCCATTCGGTGGAGAACCACCCGGTTGTGCATGACGAGCCAGCGCCCGCGGCGTCGATCCCCGGAGGCGGTCTGGGGGTAGCCGCAACAGAGGTATCCCGGGGGGAGGGCGGTACGGACGCCGGCGTGATCGAGGAGGGCCAGGGCCGCGAGAGCGATATCGCCGAAGAGCCTTTCCGAGCCGCACCCCGGGAAGAAGAAGAGCGTCTCCATCGACTCCGTGCCGTTGCCGGTGGCGCCGACGATGGGGATGAAGCGGGGATCCTCCACTCCGAGGGCAGTCCGCGCCGTCCCCGAAGAGAGATTCCCCGGCAGCGGGGTGGCGAGGAGGTGGGTGAGCTGGTTTCTCAGGCCGGGCGAGGCCCCCGTGGTTCCCGGGGGGCGTTCACCGCCGGCCAGGGTCAGGGCCGGCAGGGCCAGGCGATGGACCCACCGCTGCAGGGCGAATCCCGGTTGCAGGACCGCTCGCCGCAGCCAGCGGATGGCGCGTGGGTCGCTGGTGGTGAGAAAGCCCCGGGCGAGGCGGCTGCCCAATTGCATCCGTCCCCGTCCTCTCTCCTTGAGGATGGCCCGCATCTCCATGGTCACCTGCCCGAAATCGATCTTGACCGGGCAGGGGGTGAGGCACCGGTGACAGACGGTGCAGTGGTCGGCGACATCCTGGAGTTCGGCGAAGTGATGCCGGGAAAGTCCCCGACCGGTCTGTTCCTCGTAGAGGAAGGCCTCGATGATGAGACCGCCGGTGAGGATCTTGTTCCGTGGCGAATAGAGAAGGTTGGCCCGGGGGACATGGGTCGAGCAGACCGGCTTGCACTTGCCGCAGCGCAAACAATTGCGAACCTTGTCGTTCAAGGCCCCCAGGGCACTCTCTTCGAGGATCAGGGCCTCCTGCTGGACCAATCTGAGCGACGGTGTGTAGGCCAACTCGAGGCTCGACCCGGCCAGGAGCTTTCCCCGATTGAACCGCCCTTCGGGGTCGACTCCGGCCTTGTAACGGGCGAAATCCGCCACCTTGGCCGGGTCGAGGAAGTGAAACTTGGTCAGGCCGATGCCGTGTTCCCCGGAGATGGAGCCGCCGAGGGAGAGGGCCAGGGCCATGATGCGTGCGACCACCCGTTCCGCTTCCCGCAACATCTCGTAATCGTTGGAGTTGACGGGGATGTTGGTGTGGACGTTGCCGTCACCGGCGTGCATGTGCATGGCCACGAAGAGACGGCTGCCGCGGATGCGCTCCTGGATCTTCTGCAACTCCCCGCGAACCGGGGTCCACTGGTCACCGGAAAAGACCTCTTCCAGGTGTCCTTCGATCTCCCGGCGATAGGAAAGTTTGAAGTCCCGACGCAACATCGGTTCCACCACCCGATCACCGGGGGTCAAGCTGGATGGGGGCAGTTCGCCCAGGAGCTCCGGGTGTTCCGCCGCCGGGTCGTCGAGATGCTGCAGCAGGCCTTGCCAGCGGCGGGCCATCGCCTCCAACCGGGCGAGGGCCACCGCCACCTTGCGTTCGACGATGGCCGCCCCCTCGTCGCTGGCCGCCGAGTCGGCTGGGGCGAGGAGGGAGAATCCCTCTCCCTGGAGAAAATCGCGCACCCCGGAGAGCATCCGCAGCTTGTTGGCGATGGCCTGCTCCAGGTTGATCCGTTCGATGCCGGCGCTGTATTCGGCGAGCCGCTCCAGGGGGATCACCACGTCCTCGTTGACCTTGAAGGCGTTGGTGTGGGCGGCGATCGCGGCCACCCGTGAGCGGTCGGCCCAGAAGCGGTCCCGTCCCTCGCGACTGCTGGCGATGAAGCCCTCGCCGCCGCGACTGGTGGCGAGGGCCACCACCTCCGCAGCGGCGGCCTCGGTGATCTCGGCCTCCTCGCCGATGACATCGACGAGCAACACCATCTTCGGACGCCCGCCGCGACTGGCCTTGGTGCTGTAGCCCACTGCCCGGAGATAGCGCTCGTCCATGTGTTCCAGTCCGGCGCACCCGGCCTGGGGATGGGTGTCGAGGCGATTCTTGATCTCGACGATGGCTGGCACTGCCCGACCGATGTCGCGATCGAAGAATTCCAGACAGACGGTCCGGGTATGGGTCGGCATCCGATGGAGTACGAAGATGGCCGAGGTGATGAGGCCGTCGCATCCCTCTTTTTGCACCCCGGGGAGTCCGCCCAGGGCCTTGTCGGTGACATCCTTGCCGAGACCGCTCTTGCGGATCCGTTCCCGGGGTATGGTCAGGACAAGCGGATCCCCTTCCCGGGTGACGCCGTCCCGACCGAAGCGGGTGACCTGAAAGCGGGCTTCGGGCAGGGCGTGGATCTTTCCCAGGTTATGGTCGAGGCGGACCACCTCCAGCCAATCGCCGGTGGCCGTGACCTGCCGCCAGGAGGCAAGATTGTCGAGGGCGGTTCCCCAGCGCACGGCCTTTTTGCCCCCCGAGTTCATGGCGATATTGCCGCCGATGGTCGAGGCGCTCTGGGAGGTGGGGTCCACGGCGAAGATGAGACCGGCGGCCTCGGCGATCTCGGCGACCCGTTTGGTGATCGCTCCTGCTTCGACCTCGATGGTCCAGACCGCCTCGTCCACTCCCGGGAGTCGGCGGCGGCGGGGTTCGTGGATGTGGGTCAACTTCTCGGTGTTGATCACGGCGGTATCGGGAAAGAGGGGGATAGCGCTTCCGGTATAGCCGGTGCCGCCGCCGCGGGGGATGATGGTCAGACCGAGTTCGCCGCAGGCCACCACGAGATTGGCCACCTCGTCGGCCCGGTCGGGGGTGAGGACCACGAAGGGGTAGGCGACCCGCCAGTCGGTGGCGTCGGTGGCGTGGGAGATGCGGGCATGGCTGGAGAAGTCGATGTTGTCGGCGCGGGTCACTCGGGAGAAGACCCGTCGGGCCTTTTCACGCAGAGTTTTCAGACGGGGAAAGCCCTCGGCGAACTCCTCGACCGCCTGTTCGCAGGCCTTGACGAGTCCCAGGACCCGGGTGTTCCTCTGCGCCCGGGTGGTGATGAGTTCCAGCCGGGCCCGGAGCGTCTCCAGCAGGGAGGCGAGGCGGCGCGGGTGGTTCAGGAGGTCGTCCTCGATGAAGGGATTGCGCGTCACCACCCAAAGGTCGCCAAGGATCTCGAAGAGAAGCCGTGCGGAACGACCGGTGCGACGTTCCGTGCGCAGGGTCTCCAGCGATTCCCACGCCGAACGACCGAGGAACCGTAGGACGATCTCCCGGTCGGAGAACGATGTGTAGTTGTAGGGAATTTCCCGAATGGGGGGGGTCGGGGATTCCATGGGCCTGCTCGCAGTCAATGGGGCTGGGTCGGAAGATTCCGGGAGTTGGCAGGAAAGCCGTCTGGGTGGGAGCGGGGCCTTCGCATCACCCCGCGCCGGTTTCCCGATCATCTGTGAAAACGAGCCGGGAGCGGATCATTCGCAGCACCCTGTGCCGGTTTCCCGGTCGTCCGCAGGAACAGGTCGGGAGCTTATCCCCTTGGCCTCAAGGGCGGAGAGGGCTGCCGCACGGACCTCCTCGGCCGGGTCCAGGCAGGCCTGACGGAGGGGCTCGACGGCGCCGGGATCATCGATCCCGCCCAAGGCCCGGATGACGGCGAGGCGCACCGCTTCGGCGCCGTCTCCGAGGCGGGTGCCGAGGGGACCGATGATCCACGGGTCGCCAAAACGCGACATGGCCGCCACCGCCTGAAGACGAATCTCCTCCGAGGGATCGTTCAGGGCGACGGTCAGGGGTTCCATTGCGGTCAGGTCGTTCATGGCCCCCAGGAGAGAGACCACCCGGGAGCGAATGCGTTCCGCCGGGTCTGTCATCAAGGCGCCCCGCAGCATCTCCAGGGCGACCCAGTCGCGGCGTGCGCCAAGTCGCCCGACGGCGGCAAGTCGTGCTGCCTCGTCTCCCTGGCGTAACGCCTCCTTCAGTTCGCTGTTTTCCTGCCGATTCCCCAGGAGTTCGTTGTTCTCCTGCCGATCCCCCGGGACCTCGATGATCGTACTCTTGTCCACGGTGAGCCCTCCTGATTGGCTGCAAGCGGGCCCCGACCCCGGCCCGCTGCTGATCTTACTCTCCTTCGGGGGAGCAACCCAGCATTTATTGAGGCAGTGTGCGTGCGGGGTCCCCCAGGCGCACTCGTGGGTTCGGTTGATTGTAGCAACCCGGTTCTTCGGACCGGGGTGATGCCGGTGGGTGGTCATGGGTCATTGCCCCGGATGGTTTCCGAAGGCATTATGGGGCCGGGGGAGGGCCTCTTTCTTTTGTGAGGCGCTGCGTTCTGTGCCGGCGGAGGCTCGACAGCTTCGGGGAGCGGCCCTTTCCCGGGAAGGGGTTTTTCTTTGTCAGCCGGAGCGGTCGGGACATGATGGACGCCGTGGTACCCCTTGTCGAAGGCGAGCTCTACCGTGTTTCCTGCCGGTTTGTCGCCTCTGGAAGCCCGGATGCACGGTTTGCGACCAAGGCCAGGATCCGCGACTCCCTTTGGACGACCGCCCTGCCTTTGACCCTTGCCGCCGGCAATCGGGCCACGGGGAATCCGGGGTCCTGGTTTACCGTGATCGCCTGCGTGGACCCCGGCGAGGCGGAGAAGCTGCTCAGGGACCTTCGCCGCTGCGGTGTGGAGGGTCGGACCGAACGGGTCGATCCGAAGGAGGTGGAGCAGTTCCTCCTCCGGGTCGAGCGGACGGTGAATGCCCGGAAGAAGAGGCGGGGGAAGCCGCAGGCGTCGGCGCCACCCTCGACGGAGCCGGTTCCTGTGGAGGCCGACGTGCAGCTCGACCCCTCCGCTCTCCCGGATCGGGTCTCCCCGGTCGAGGTTTTTTTCGGTGTCGGTTTCCTCCTGGTGGTTCTCCTCTTCGTCGTCGTCTTCTTCTAGCCCGTTGTGGTGGAAATGGATCTGTCTTCCGGAGAGGTCGCCGCTCTGTTGATGGAAAAGGCCTTGACCTGGGCGTAGATCGCCGGGATGACGATCAGGGTCAGGATGGTGGAGGAGATCATGCCGCCCACCATGGGCACGGCGATGCGGCGCATGACCTCCGAGCCGGTCCCGGTACTCCACATGATGGGCAGCAAACCGGCCATGATCGCCACCACGGTCATCATCTTTGGTCGCACCCGCTCGACCGCCCCCTCCATGATCGCGGTGTGGAGATCTTGCAGACGGAAAGGCCGTCCGGCGCACTGGCGCCGGCGCTCCTCCAGGGCCTGATCGAGATAGATCAGCATCACCACCCCGGTTTCCGCCGCCACCCCGGCCAGGGCGATGAAGCCCACCGCCACTGCCACGCTCAGGTTGGACTGCATCCAGTCCATCAGCCACACGCCGCCGATCAGGGCGAAGGGCAGGGAGAGCATGACGATCAGGGTCTCCGGGATGCGCTGGAAATTGAGATAAAGCAGCAGGAAGATGATGAGCAGGGTCAGGGGCACGACGATCCGCAAGCGGGCCTGGGCGCGTTCCATGTACTCGAATTGCCCGCTCCACTGGACGAAATACCCGGTGGGTAGGGAAACCCCCTGTTCCACCGCCTTGCGCGCTTCGGCGACGTAGCCGCCGATGTCCCGTCCCCGCAGATCCACGAAGATGTAGACGGAGAGCAGGGAATTTTCCGTGCGGATGGCGGCGGGTCCCCTTTCCAGGGTGATGGTGGCGAGCTGTCCCAGGGGAATCTGGGCCCCGTTCTCGGCCTGAACCAGGACCCGACTGGCGATGGCCTCGGGATCGGAACGGAACTCGCGGGGATAGCGCACATTGACGCTGAAGCGTTCCCGTCCCTCCACCGTGGTCGTGACGCTCTCGCCGCCCAGGGCGGTGAGTACCACCTCCTGCATGTCGCCGATGGTCAGGCCGTAGCGGGCGAGGGCGTCCCGATCCGGTTCGATGGTCAGGTAATAGCCGCCGCCTACCCGTTCGGCGTAGGCGCTGGTGGTGCCGGGAACGCTCTTGACCACGGTTTCGATCTGTTGCGCGAGGCGTTCCAGTTCGTCCAGATTCTTCCCGAACACCTTGATGCCGACCGGGGTGCGGATGCCGGTGGAGAGCATGTCGATGCGGGCCTTGAGGGGCATGGTCCAGGCATTGCTCACCCCCGGCATTTGCAGGGCGGCATCCAGCTCGGCCATCAGTTTGTCGATAGTCATGCCGGGCCGCCACTCGTTTTCCGGCTTGAGGTTGATCACCGTCTCGAACATCTCGGTGGGGGCGGGATCGGTGGCGGTGGCGGCGCGACCCGCCTTGCCGTAGACCGAGGCCACCTCCGGGAAGCTCTTGATGAGTTTGTTCTGGGTCTGGAGCAACTCTTCCGCCTTGGTCATGGAGAGGCCGGGCAGGGTGGTGGGCATGTAGAGCAGGGTTCCCTCGTTGAGGGTGGGCATGAACTCGCTGCCCAGCCGCTCAGCCGGGATCACCGAGACCGCCAGGACTGCTACGGCCATCAGGATGGCGCTCTTCTTGAAACGCAGGACGAGGCGGATCACCGGACGGTAGATCCAGATCAGGAAGCGGTTGATGGGGTTCTTGTGTTCGGGCAGGATGCGGCCCCGCACGAAGAGGATCATCAGCACCGGGACCAATGTGACGGAAAGGAAAGCGGCTCCGGCCATGGCGAAGGTCTTGGTGAAGGCCAGGGGTTTGAACAGGCGACCCTCCTGGGCCTCCAGGGTGAAGACCGGCAGAAAGGAGACGGTGATCACCAGCAGACTGAAGAAGAGGGCCGGTCCCACCTCGGTGGCCGCCTCGATCAGGATGCGGGCGCGGGGTGTTCCCGGCGCGGCCCGTTCCAGGTGTTTGTGGGCGTTTTCGATCATGACGATGGCCGCGTCCACCATGGCTCCCACGGCGATGGCGATGCCGCCCAGGCTCATGATATTGGAGGTCAGCCCCATCCAGTGCATGATGCCGATGGCGATGAGCACCCCCACCGGCAGCATGAGGATGGCCACCAGGGCGCTGCGCACATGCAGCAGGAAGACAATGCACACGGCGGCGACGATCAGGCTCTCTTCCAGCAGGGTGTGCTTGAGGGTCTCCACCGCCCGCAGGATCAGCTCGGAGCGGTCGTAGACCGCCTCGATACGCACCCCTTCCGGCAGGGAAGGGATGATCTCGGCGATGCGCGTCTTGACGTTCCGGATGACCTCCAGGGCGTTCTGTCCAAAGCGTTGCAGGACGATGCCGCTGACCACCTCGCCTTCACCGTCGAGTTCCGCCAATCCCCGGCGTTCGTCCGGTCCCAGCTCCACCCGGGCCACATCCCGCAGGCGCACCGGGGTGCCCCTTTCCACCTTGAGGACGATCCCCTCGATATCCGCCACTCCCCGCAGATAGCCGCGACTGCGCACCACATATTCGGTCTCGCTCATCTCCACCACCCGTCCGCCCACGTCGCGGTTGCTCATGGCGATGGCCTGGGTGACGCGGGAGAGGGGGATGCCGAAGGCCTGCAACTGCTGGGGATCGACCACCACCTGGTATTGCTGGACATAGCCGCCGACGCTGGCCACCTCGGCCACCCCCTCGGCCTTGGCCAGGTGATAGCGGATGTACCAGTCCTGCAAGGTGCGCAACTCGGCGAGGGTGAGATCCTTGGCCAGCACCACGTATTGATAGACCCAACCCACGCCGGTGGCATCCGGCCCCAGGGTGGGCGTCACCCCCGGCGGCAGACGTTTGGCGGCGAAATTGAGATACTCGATGATGCGGCTGCGCGCCCAATAGATGTCGGTGCCATCCTCGAAGATGATGTAGACGAAGGAGGCCCCGAAGAAGGAGAATCCCCGTACCATCTTGGAGCGGGGCACGGAGAGCATGGCCGTGGTCAGGGGATAGGTGACCTGATCCTCGACCACCTGGGGGCCCTGGCCCGGATATTCGGTGTACAGGATCACCTGGGCATCCGACAGATCGGGAATGGCATCCAGGGGGATGCGCAGCACGGCGAACAGGCCCCCGACGACGATGAACAACGTTCCCAGCAATACCAGGAAAACGTTCCGACCCGACCAGCGGATGATGGCGGCGATCATGGGACCCTTCCTTCAGCACCAGAGGTTCACTTGTGGGAAAAATGGCCCAGGGCGCCCTTCAGATTGGCCTCGGCATCGATGAGAAAGTTGGCGCGCACCACCACCTTTTCGCCCTCCTTGAGCCCTTCCCGAATCTGCACGTATCCCCCTCCCTGAACACCGACCTGGACGGGACGCGGCTCGTATTGTCCTTCGCCCCGCTCCACCAGCACCACTTGCCGGGTGCCGCTGTTCAGCACCGCCGAATCCGGAACGGCGAGGATTTGTTCTTCCCCGGTGGGGGCGGTCAGTTCCACCGTGGCATAGAGGGCGGGACGCAATTCACCGCTGCGATTGGGCAATTCGATGCGCACCTTGACGGTGCGGGTTTCCGCGGCCAGGGTCGGATAGATGAAGGAGACCCGGCCCTTGAAGAGCTTGCCGGGAATGGCGTTGAGGGTCACCTTCGCCTCCTGTCCCTCCCGCACCATGCCCACATCCTGCTCGAAGACCTCGGCCATGAGCCAGACGGTGGAGAGATCCGCCAGGCGATAGAGTACCTCGCCGGGCATGAAGCGCATGCCCTTGATGGCGTTCTTTTCCAGCACCACGCCATCCACCGGTGACAGCACGGTCAGGGTGCGCCGGATCTCCCCCTTGTTGCGCAGTTGGGCGACCTGACTTTCGGAAATATCCCAGTTGCGCAGGCGCAGCAGGGCGCCCTCGGCCAATTGCCGGGCCGTTCCCAGGCTCTCCGCGTCGGCGTTCTCCAGGGATGCGATCGCGCTTGCCGCCGCTGCGTATTCCTGCTGGGCCAGCACCAGGCCGGGGCTGTAGACCTCCATCAAGGGTTGCCCGCGCCGCACCTTCTGCCCGGTGGTGTCGGCATGGAGGCGTTCGATCCAGCCCTTGTATTTCATGGAAACGACTTGCAGCAGGCGTTCATCGACTTGCACCGTTCCCACCGCCCGGATGGGCCGGGCCAGGGAACGCAGTGCGGCGGCCTCGCTGCGCACTCCCAGTTTTTGCACCTTGTCCAGGCTGAGGCGCACCGTGGTCCCATCGCCTGCTTCGTCCTCGTAAACCGGGACGTAATCCATGCCCATGGCGTCTTTTTTGGGCGTCGGCGAGGTGTCCGGCAGCCCCATGGGATTGCGGTAGTACAAAATCTTGCGTTCGCCCTTGCCGGCGGCGGGGGACGCCGTTGCACCATGTTCGGTGTGTTCCCCAGCCTTCTCCGGAGAGGAGGGAACGCCATGTCCGGCGTGGTCGCCTGGTTTGGCCGCTGCTGCGGCCAACGTGCGTCCGGGTTGCGTCAGGAAGACCGCCAGTCCCAAGACCAGAAACAGCGTTGCCAGCCTGTCATTGCGCACGGATCGCCCCTTCACAGTTCACCTCCGATCAGCCGTTCGATGTCCGCCAGCCGCATCTGTTGTTCATACTGGGCCTTGATCTGCTCGATGTGGTATTTTTTCAGTCGCTGCACCGCATCCAGCACCTGGATGGATCCTCCCCCGCCGTTTTCGTAATTTCTGAGCGTCGATTGCAGGGCGATGCGCGCCTGGGGCAGCAGGCTGTCCCTGGTCACCTGCTCTACCCCCCGCGCTGCTTCCAGGGCCAGCAAGGCTTCCTGCATTTCGGCGGCAAGCCGGGTCCGTTCCGCTTCCAGACGGGATCGCGACGCCCGTTCCATGGCGGCGGTTTCGTCCTCGCGTGCGCGGCGCGCACCCCACTGGAGAGGGATGGTCATCTCCACCATCGCCTCGAAACTGTCCGGTTCTTCCCGGCGATTGACCACTCCCAACCCGACACCCACATCGGGAAACCACTCTTTGGAGGCCAATTCCCGGGTGCTTTGGGCGGCATCGAGATTGGCGCGCTCCTGGACCAGTTGGGGATTGACCTCCGCGAGACGGGCCATGAGTTGCCCGAAATCGAGGACGGAAGCGGCGGGAATGGTGCGCATGCGCGGCTCCTCCACGATGGGGGCATCCGGGGAGCGGTTCAACAGGGCGTTGAGTCTGGCCTTGAGCCTTTTCCGATCGCTGCCCAAGCGGACCAGCTCTGCCACCAGACCGCCCCGTTCCATTTCGGCGGTGGTCACCTCGTCCTGTCCCGCCGCTCCCAGGGCGTATCGGGACTGGGCCACCCGCACCAGGGTGCGCAGGACACCGATCAACTCCTCGTTTTTCTCCATGGAAAGATGGATCTGATGGTATTCGGCGTAGACCGTCTTGAGCCTGCCGGTCAGTTCCGCCGTCACCGTCGCCAGTTCACCCTGCGCCCGGCGATGGTCCGCCTCGGCCACCTGCCGCCTCAGTTCACGCTTGCCCCAAAGGGGGAACTCCTGCTGAACGGTGAACTTGGTGGTGTCGACACTGCCGGGGTAGCCCCTGGCATTCTCGGAAATGTCGTCGAAGGTGATCTGCAACTTGGGGTCGGGCAGGAGGTCGGAACCTTTGACGCGGGCGGCGGCGGCCTCGGCCTCCAGGGCCATGGCCGCCAACTCGGGATTCATCGTGCGCACGACCTCCAGCAACTCCTCCACCGAAGCGCCGATGGCTCCGTTTGCCGCCGGGGCCGGGTGGTGCGGCTCCCCGGCATGGACCTGGCCCAGGAAGACCAGGGCCACGAGGAGTCCGCCCGTCGCCGTCCTTCCTGGGAACCCGTGGGATGATCTGTTCACCGACGCACTCCCTATTGTGATCAATGTGTTGCCGATATCCGGGCGGAGAGGGGTTTGCCGTCCCTTTCCACCGTGATCACCGCGCTCGAAAAACCGGTGACCGCTTCCGGGGCATTTCCGCTCAGGCGGTTCTCCCCGGCGGGATTTATCGCGGTTTCCACCCTTTTTCCATTCACCAGGAACACCACCTTTCCCGTCGCTCCCATGGCCGATATCGGTTGGTTGCCGTGATCGGCAAGGAAGAGGTCCACTGTACTCTCCCGGACGGTCAGTTCCAGGCGTTGTCCATGGCTCTCCACCATTTTCCCGCCGTGGGCGGGAGTAAGGACTCCATCCGCCCGGGCGCTCCCCATGCCGATGACCAGAACCGCCAGACCGGCGCGAATCTTTTGGGTGACGGATATCATCCTTCCCCTTTGGGTAACGGACATCATCCCACTCCTTTCCTGTAGAAAGCTGTTTCGGGACATTGTGGAGGCGAGTTGTCACGAAAGTATGACCGGGAACGCCACGCTGTGATCCTGCCGTCCATGAATCTGCCCTTGTTGTTTGCAATTGGGTTCACGTCTCTGTCGTCCCATGGGTGCGCAGGCTCTGCTCCATTGCTTTGCCTCCCGCCAGCAGGATCACCACTGGGGTGACCAGGGTATCCAGCAGGGTGGAGGAAATCAGTCCCCCGAAGATCACCACCGCCACCGGGTGGAGGATCTCCTTGCCGGCGGCGTCCGCATCCAGCATCAGGGGGACGAGGGCCAGGGCTGCCACCAGGGCGGTCATCAGCACCGGGGTGAGCCGTTCCAGGGAGCCGCGCACGATCATCTCCCGCCCGAACGGCTCCCCTTCCTGGGTGACGAGATGAAGGTAGTGGGAAATCTTGAGAATGCCGTTGCGGGCCGCGATGCCGGTCAAGGTGATAAACCCTACCAGAGTGGCCACAGAGAG
>JADGCL010000048.1:17292-26086 GCA_015229005.1 Magnetococcales bacterium | reverse complement strand
CTCGGGCAGGGGCAGGCCCGGCTGCTGCTGATCGTGGACCAGCTGGAGGAGATGTTCACCCAGCCGAAGATCGGGCAGAAAGAGCGGGAGGGGTTTGTTCTGGCGCTGAAGGCTCTGGCTGAAAGCGGTCTGGTGTGGGTGATCGCGACGATGCGGAGCGATTTTTTCGACCGCCTTGCGACGTTGCCGGCACTGGCGGCCCTGTCGAGTAGTGCCGGGCGTTTCCTGCTCGCTCCCCCCGGGCCGGGAGAGATTGGCCAGATCATCGGCAAGCCGGCACGGGAGGCCGGGCTCCGTTTCGAGACTCTGGTCCAGGCCTCCGGAGAGGAGCTGCGGCCCTGGGTTGGTCTTTCCCTGGACGAGGTCCTTCGCGAGGCGGCCTCGCGGGATCCCGGGGCGTTGCCGCTGCTGGAGTTTGCGTTGGACCAGCTCTGGCAGCGGCGCAGTGAGGATGGGGTTCTTACCTTTCGGGCTTACCAGGAATTGGGGGGATTGGAAGGGGCGTTGGGGCAGCGGGCGGAGGAGGTCTTTCTGGCCCAGCCGGAGGAAGTCCGGTCGGCCCTGCCGGGCTTGTTGGGGGCGTTGGTGACGGTGAGCCAGGTTGGCAAGGGGAGCGTGACGGCCCGCCCGGTGGCCATGGAACTTCTGCCGCCGGGCAGTCCGAGAAGGCGGCTGGCGGAGGCTTTCCTGGCTCCTGGGGCCCGGTTGCTGGTTGCCGACGGTGAAGGCGGCGGCAGCCGGATTCGGGTTTCGCACGAGGCGCTTCTGACCCATTGGGCCCGCGCCCGCACGCTGATCGCCGAAAACCGTGCCGACCTCGAACTGCGGGCCCGCCTGGAACAGGCCTGTATGCTGTGGCACGGCACGGAGGGGGCCGAGCGCTCCGACCGGCTGCTGCGCACGCATCTGGCCATCAGCGAAGCCGCAGACCTCCTGCAGCGACGCCGCGATGAGCTTGGGGAGGCGGTGGTCTCCTACATCGAGGCCTCCATCGCCGAAGATCTGGAAGAGAAGGCGCGCCAGAGTGCGGTCGAGCGCCGACGGATCGAGCAGATCGAGGCGGCCAAGCGTGCCCAGTTGCTGGCGGAGGAGGAGGGCAAACGCACCCGCCTGGAGGCTGAGCGGAACCAGGCGGAACTGGCGGCGGCCAGCGCCCGAAGGATTGCCCGTCGCACCCGGCAGGGGGCGATGGTGTTGTTGGTCCTGCTGCTTGGCGCCATGGGGCTCGGTTTTTTTGCCGAGGGCAAGCGGCGGGAGGCGCGACAGAGCGCCACCGAGGCTCGTGAGAGTGCCGTCAGGGCGGAGGTGGCCCTACGCTTGGCTGCGGAGCGGGCCGGCGAGGCCCTTCTGGCACAGTCCAGGCTGGTTGCCGGGTTGCTCAAACCGCAGATGGAGATGCGATCTCCCGATCAGCTCGCGTTGCTGGCCCGTTTGATCATCCCCACCGACCTTCGTTCTCCGGATCGCCCGTTCCTGGGGGAGGCGTGGGACCTGTTTGTTGCCGCAGTCATGCGCGATCAGGCGCGGGCGGTTTTGCGGCACCACTTCGGGCCGGTCACTGCGGGCGCCTTTTCCGGGGATGGCAAGAGGGTGGCGACGGCTTCGCAGGATGGCGGCGTCACCCTGTGGGACGCGACCACCGGGACCTGGGTGGCGGATCTGAGGGGGCACGACGCCGCGGTTACCCGGGTCGCGTTCAACGCCGACGGGACCCGCCTGGTTTCGGCGGCCATCGACCGGACCCTGCGCCTGTGGGAAACCGCTTCGGGGCGGGAGCTGGCCTTTTTTGTCGGGCACGAAGGCGCGGTTCTGGATGTGTCGTTCAATGGGGACGGGGGCAGGATCGTATCGGCCTCCGATGATGGCACTGCCCGGGTGTGGGAGAGTGCCACGGGTCGTGAGTTGACCGTGATGCGTGGTCACCGTGGCCGGGTCAACACAGCGGTCTTCAGTCCCGATGGTTCCCGGGTGGCGACGACCTCGATCGACCGGACCGCGATCATCTGGTCCGCAGCCACCGGCAGGCAGGAGTCTGAACTGGCTGGCCACACCGGACAGGTGGTGGGAGCGCAATTCGATCGGGAAGGTGTGCGTCTGGTGACGGCCTCATGGGATGGGAGTGCCCGGGTCTGGGATGCCGAGTCGGGGGAGGAACAAAGGCTGTTGGCGGGACACCGGGAAGCGCTGGTGACGGCCTCCTTTTCGCCATCGGCGGATCGGGTGGTGACGGCCTCGCTGGATGGCACGGTACGGGTGTGGCCGCTCGACGTGGAAGCTCGTGTACCGTCGGTTCTTGAGGGGCACTCCGGGGGAGCCCAGGCGGCTGCCTTTGCCCCCGACGGTTCGACGGTGGTGACCGGGGCCGGCGATGGTGTCGTGCGCCTGTGGAACCCCGACCGGGGCTCCAGTCGCATCGTTGGCACGCATCGCGATCCGGTCTGGATGGTCGCTTTCGACAATGGCTCCGGCGCCTTTTTGTCCGTCTCGGGAGGGGGGGCGGCCCGGCTCTGGACCATGGAGGCCTTCGATCCCTCGACGATCGAGCCGACCGAGCTGGTGGCGGCCTTCGATGTGCGGGCCTTGCGGGTGTTGTCGACGGAGGAGAAAGGTGAATTCTGGCTGGCCCACGTCGATTCTTCCGGGTCCTCCGATTCTGCTGGGGCTGGTGCGGACCTGTCGGCTTCTGTCAGGGCCGGTGCGGGGCTGTCGGCGGCGGAAAAATGCGACACTCTGGCGGCTGACCCTGCCGATCCCGGACACCGGGGATTGGAGAAGATACCCCCCTCGTTGAAGAGCGAGAATGTCGTGGCGGTCTGCCGGCGGGCGGTGGAGGAAGTTCCGGGTGAACCGCGGCTTTCATTCCAGTTGGGAAGGGCGTTGGCGCGGGGAGGTGATTCTGCGGAGGCTTCCCGGGCCTTTGCCAAAGCGGCGGCGGCCGACTACCCGGCGGCGATTTGGGCCGTGGCGATGAGTCGCCTGCGGGAGGGGACGGCGGGGGAAGAGGCCTACCCGGAGCTGCGGAAGGCCTTTGATCGGGGGGTGGCTGCCGCTGGGGCGGATTTGGCCGAGCTTCTGTGGAACAGCGGCGAGGATCGACCGGGGGCTGTGAACCATTGGCGACGGGCCGCCGCCATGGGGGATCCTCGCAGCCATAGGCGTCTGGCCGAGCGTTACGAAAGGGGAGAAACCGACGACGAGGGTAAGCGTCCTCTGGAGCAGGCGCTTTTTCATTACGCGGTGGCCTCCCGTCTTTATCTCCAACGCGGGGAAACCGAGGCTGCCCTGGCGACCATCGAGCGCCGGGGCACTTTGGCCCGGGGTCTGACCATCCGGACTGCGGCGACCATCGCCGACCGGGCCAACCGTTGGCAGGTGCAGCCATGAGCGTCGGGAGAATGAGCGTCGGGAGAGTTTCCGGATGGGTTGTGACCTTTCTGGTGTGGGCGGCACTCGTTTGGGCGGCGCCGCTTCGTGCCTCTCAGTCGGGTTCCGATCCGTTCTCCGATCCCCGGCTTGAGCGGTGGGCAGGCGATTTTTTGGAAGGGAAGAAGGATAGCGTCCTGGCGAGCGTCGAGCGTGATCTTGCCACCGCCTCGCCCCATCCCTTTTCTCCCCACATCTGGGTCTCCATTCACCTTGGTCGGGGGGATCTGGAGAGCGCCCTGGATCGTGCCGGGGGTTCGTTGAGGGCAGGATTGGGGGTGGCCCCGGCGGTCATGACGGCCTCCGAGAATCGGGATTTTCGGGCGGTGATTGAGGCCTGGCGCGGCGCTGCTGCAAGGCGGATTACCTCTCGACCTGGGATGCCGCGTTTGCGGCCGATGCGTTGTTGGACTTCGATGCCCTGTACGAGATCCTGGAGGTGATGACCACCTTCGAACCCGTCTTCTTGACGGTTGGGTTTCTCCTCAATGATCGGGAGAGTCTGGAGCTTCGTCGCCGGTTTCAGAATCTTCTCGACGCGCGTGCCGCCGCCAATCCCGCCTGGGTCCCCTTTGCCCGCCATTTTCGGGGACAGCCCTCGGGTGCCGAGGATCTCTTGACCCTGCTCGAGGCCCATCTTCGGCAGCACCCCAGGGACCGGGTTGCCCTTCGCAACAAGGGGTGGCAGCTCCTTGATCTGGAGCGTTTTGGCGAGGCCGCTGAAGCCTTTCATGCGGCACATCGGGCCTATCCGTTCATGACCCGGGAAGAGGCCGGTGTCGCGGTGTGGTTGCGTGCGCTGGTGCGGGCCGGGCGTTCCGGTGAGGCTTTGGATATCGCCCGCCGCGTCGCTCAGGATTTCAACGCCGATGTTGCTGCTGCCGATCTTGAGGCCGAACTTCTGGTTGTCACGGCCCTGTTCGAGGCCGGGGAGAAGGGTGAGGCTCGCCGTCGGCTGGAACCGCTTCTGGAGCGTCACGCCGATCATGCACCGCTTCGGGCCTTGGCTGCCCGTCTGGAGTTGGCTTCGGATCGACCGGGAGAGGCCGTCACCCACGCTCGTGAGGCCGTTCTTGCCCAACCGCAGCAGGCGGCCAATCGGGCGCTGCTGGTCGAAGCTTTGGGCAGGGACGGCAAGGGGGACCAGGCCATCGAAGCGTTTCGGGCGGCGCTGGGGGGCTTGAAGTATCCGACCGAGGAGTTGTTCCTCAAGGGTGCCGATGCGTACCGGAAACGGGAGGATTGGCCAGCTTTGGTGGCCAGCCTCGAGGAGGCGACGAGCGTCATTCCCGGCTCCTCCCAGCTGCGGGTCGAGCTGAGCCGGGGCCTGTTCGATGCCGGTCGCCGGGCGGATGCGTTCAATACCCTGAAGACCCTGTTGCTCACCCGTGCCGCCGGAAAAAATGAGGCGGAACTTTTCCGCTCCTTCGCCCTGGCCACGCTGCGGGAGGATGCCGCGCTCTCGGCGATCGAGGCCTTGCGGGCCAGCCAGGGTTGGAACCGAAACCTGTGGATCGACGCCGCGTCGCGGTTGGAGCCGGTCGCCGATCATCAGGCGGCTCTGCTGACCCTGTGGGAGCAGGCGCGACGCGCCAACCCCGAGGCCCCCTGGGTTTTACAGGAATTGATCTCTCTCCACCGGACCTTGAACCATTGGGAGGAGGCCGAGGCGCTGTTGCGCGAGGCGGAGCTTCGCGAGGATGCTCCGGTCATGTTCCGGCGGATGGTGTTGACCCAGCGGGCCATCACCATCCTGGAGGCGCCGGCGCATTTGCGGAAGAGGGAGGAGATGGTTGCCCATGCCAAACGGCTCGCCGATCAAAGGGGGATGATCTCGGAGAGTGATTACTGGTGGTACACCCGTTTGTTGGCGGAGGAGACGGGCGAGGCGGCGACGCAGGAGGAGGCCCTGATCCGCTACCTCGAGATCCGACCGGACAGCGATCTGATGGGCACTCTGTTCGCTGCCGAGGGAGAGAAGATAGAGCGGTTTCGGCCTCTATACCTGTGGCGGTATCTTGACCGGGATCCCTTCAATCCCCGGAAGTTGGAGGTCTTTGCCCATCGCCACGGCTGGTGGTTGGGGAGCGATCTGGGGGCATTGTGGGCCTATGACCGTCTCAAACGGGTCTCCCCCCGGTATGCGAGCGACAATGGTGTGGACCAGAAGATTGCCTCGGTCTACAACCGCCTGGGCGACGCTTCCCGGGAGATTCAGGACTATCTCGACAGCTCCGCGATCGCCCCCAGCGATCGCTATGTCGGATGGTTTGATGCCACCCGGAAGAAGGCCGAGGCCGATCTCGGACAAACACGGGTGACCTTCGATGCGGAAGCGGTACGCGCCGAGATCCGCCGACCCGATGGGGAGGTGGTGGTTCTCGAGAGCGACCTGAGGACGGCCAAGCCGACCCTGGTCAAGAAGGGCGGGGCCTCGGTTCGTGCCACCTACGACGACCGGGCGCTTTTGATCGGTCTCGAGGGGAGCTCGGGACAACGGATCGATCTGGACTACGACGAAAAAGCGCGGATCGTGGCCATTCGCCAGAAAGGCGGTGGCGAGATGCGCATCCGTTACGGTTTGCTGGATAAACCGGAGGTGATCGAGGTCGAGAATCTCGGCAGGCTGGTCGTCGCCTATGATTCCGAGGGGGAGATTCTCTCGGTCAGGTCGGAGCCCTTGGAAGAGTCGAAATCCCCGGAGGGGAGTTCCCAGGGCGTATCGAAGCCGGAAGATGCGGGGCTTGCGTGGCTGTCGGGGTCCCCCGAGGCCGGGATTGCCGGCGCCATTTCCGCCCGTTTTCAGGAATTGATGCGGCTGGTCCGGGCATTCGAGGAGAAATCGATCGATTTGCCGGAGTTGCCCATCGTCGACGGCACTGCCGCAGCCTTGCGCGAGGCCTTTGAACGGGCGGGACCTTTGGAAGCGGAGTCGACGGGGGCTGCACTCAAGCTGGCCGAATACCTGATCGACCATGCCGGCGAACAACGTTCCTATGTCGATGAAGCGCGGGCGCTCCTGGATCCGCTCCTGACGGAGCTTGTCAACTCCGGCGGAGATCGCGAGGCTGCGATCCGGGCCCTTGGTTTGTGGCACCGGCTGGCCCTGATCTCCGGAGAGAGCGGGTTGACGCAGGAGGAGTGGGACAGGTGGGTGGAACTGCGGGATGCGGCTTTTCTGGCGGAGCTGCGGGGGGAACTCTCCGGGCAGTCGCGGGCTGTTGTGCGTACCCTGGTGGCGCAGCCATTGCGTCTGCTTCCCTCTGCTCATTGGTTGCCCCGGTCGGATTTGTCCAATCCCGGTCGCTGGCGCCATTTCAGTGGCAAGGAACTGGGTCCGGTCGGACGCGGGGCGGCGGCGGTTCTGGTGCGTGGCAACCGGGATGTGGTGGTCGCGGGCGCGGAGAGCCTCGAGGTCCTGCGGCGTGGATATTGGGAATCGTTCGTCCCGGATCGGTCGCAAGGTCGTCTCGTCCGTGCGACCGGCTCCGGGGGGGGGCTGGGGGCACTCTCTCTCACCGAAGATCGTGCGACGGGGGTTTTGTGGATCGGGACGACCACCGGTGTGATCCGGCTGTCCGGTGACTATACCGATGCCGCTACCTTCTGGTCGGAGGCCGACGGGCAGCCGGATTTTCGGGCGGAACGGATCATTCCCTTCGGCGACCGCCTTCTTGCCGTCGGTCCCCAGGGGGTGCGCCTCTTCGCCGAGGGTCGTGAGGAGTCGTTGCCGCGATCCCTGCGGGAGTTGGC
This sequence comes from Magnetococcales bacterium, assembly GCA_015229005.1. GTDB lineage: Bacteria > Pseudomonadota > Magnetococcia > Magnetococcales > JADGCL01 > JADGCL01. The sequence goes on along the minus strand of JADGCL010000048.1, from coordinate 18,910 downwards.
GGTCCGTGGCGCCCAGCCGTTGCCGATTGCGTCGGCGGGGGGAGAGGCGGAGCAGGAGGGGAAGAGGCGACCCGGTGTGGCTCTTCTTGCCGGTGACCAGGGCATTATTCTTCTCGTGGGCAACGAGGTGAAACCGCTGAGTTCGTTTCCGGCCGACGAGGTGTTTTGGGACGCATCCGAGAAGCGTCTCTTCGTGCGTCGGGGGGATGGGGTATTCTCCGCCCCGTGGGATGCGGGTGCGCTCGAATCGGTTGGTGAGTTTCTTCCCCTGGATGTTGCCGGGATTGAGGGTGGGCTTGGCCGGGTAAACGGTCTCGTCGGTTTGTCCACCGGCGATGATCTTCTGCCTGCGGTACTGACCGACAAGGGTGTCGGCGTGTGGCAGGAGCGGCATCTGGAAATGCTTCCCCATCCGGCGCGTTCCATCTCCGGGAATGCCAGCGGGGCCCTGTGGCTGTTGGGGGACGGGTCCCTCTCCCGGTTCGGAGGGGAGCGCGTGGTCACCGAACGCTCCGGGAGGGTCCATGACCTGCTCGCCCTTCCCGGACGTGACCGGGTCCTGATCGCCCGCGGCGATCGCCTCGAACTCAGCGAGTCGCTTGGTGCCGGTCTCCTGGTTCCGTTGGAGACGCTGGCGGCTATCCGGACCACGCACCTGGCCCTCGATGCCGATGGCCGGGTGGTGGCGGACGATGGTCCCGACATCGTTCGTCTTACCTCGGATCTCAGGGATTGGGAGGTGCTGTTCACCGCCGAACCGACGGTCGATGAAAAGCGCATCGATCCCAGCTTCAATTCCCGGATCAGCAGCCTGATCGTCGCTCGTGACGGGGTGATCTGGGCGACACGGGGGCCGTCGCTGTTCCGGTGGGAGAAGGGGGAGCTGCGGGAATTCAGCATGTTTGTCGATCCCAAGGCCTTCCCCGCGAAAAGTGATGCGCTATCCCGGGTGGTGGAGACGATCGATGGTCGGATCTGGGTGGTGGCCTCGGACGAGGGACACCGTCAAATCGACGGCGAGACGCTTCGCGGAGGATTGTTCGAATATACCCCGGACGGCTTCAGGCGTCTCGATCTGACGGACATCGACGACAGGTGGTTCATCACCGGCTACACGCCGATTGCGGCCGGGAAGGCCATTGTTGGCACGGCGAAGGGCTTTGTATTGCATCAGAGTGGTCACTTCACCCCCTTTACCGAGGTGCAGGACTCCTCCTACGCGGAGTTGCGCCGGAAGCAGAAGGCCTTATGGCTTGGGCGGCGCGGGGCTCCGCTTGGCGCCAACGCCTGGCTGTTCGGTACGGCCGGAGGTGTGGTCGGTCTGCGGGACGGGAAGTGGTTCCGGCCTGATCGCCTCAACGCCCTCCTGCCCGATTTTGCCTCGTTGCCTTATGGGGGTCTGACCGTCCATGCCGTCGAGACCAACCGTCAGGGCGACATTTATGTGGGTACTGACCGGGGGCTGTTGATTCATTCCACGGGGGGCGACTGGTTCGATCTGATGATCGAGGAAGGGGAGACGGCTGCGGCCTTCGCGGAGGTGCAGCGCGAACGCCTCGAAGCGGCGGTCTCCGCTCCGGAGGAGGCTTCTGCCGCTGCCGCCACCGCTACTGCTGCC